>NZ_QUHH01000013.1:0-189663 GCF_003479515.1 Parabacteroides sp. AF14-59
ATGGACCCGTGGTTCGGAGGCAGACGCCCGAATACGCTTTCCGTAAGTGCTTATTTCTCTAAACAGACTGATATCAGTAGTAACTACTATAATAATAGTATGTCTAATTATTATAGCGGTTATCCATATTATGGTGGTTACGGTAGTAGCTATGGCGGTTATAACAACAACTACGAACTGGCATATGATCCGGATAAGTCGATCATGATGTTCGGACTTTCTGCCGGTTACGGTAAACGTTTGAACTGGCCGGATGACTACTTCCAGTTCATGGCAACTTTGAACTATCAGATGTATGTCATGCATGACTGGGCGTACTTTCTGGTTCAAAATGGTACCAGCCATAATATAAACCTGGAATTGATGTTGCAGCGTAACTCTACCGACAACCCGCTGTATACCCGTCGTGGTTCAGAGTTTTCCTTCTCTGTCAGCGCAACCCCTCCTTACTCTTTATGGGATGGAAAGAACTATGCAAACATGAGCGATAATGACGAAAGTAAATTCAAATTCATTGAATACCATAAGTGGAAGTTCAAAGCAAAGATCTTCTCCCCGTTGGCTCCTTCGGCAATTAAACGTACACCGGTATTGATGACCCGTGTGGAATACGGCTTCCTGGGATCTTACAACAAACATAAACGTTCTCCGTTCGAAACCTTCTATATGGGTGGTGACGGTATGAGTGGATACTCCAGCACATACGCAACGGAAACGATCGGTTTGAGAGGGTACGAAAACGGTAGTATCGCAGGTAATGCCGGTTACAATTCTTATGGATATGCTTACTCCCGCCTGGCCATGGAGTTACGTTATCCGTTCTTGCTGGAACCATCTTCTACGATCTACGGCCTCGTATTTGTTGAAGCCGGTAATGCATGGAAAGATTTGAAGAGCTTTAATCCGTTTGACCTGAAGCGTTCCGTTGGTATCGGTGCCCGCATCTTCCTTCCGATGATCGGTTTGATGGGAATAGATATGGCTTACGGATTCGACAAAGTCAACGGCAAAAGAGGCGGTTGGCATCCTCACTTTATTATAGGACATGAATTTTAAAACAATCAGGATGAAAAATATATTGATCTTAGTATTCGTCTTCACGACACAGATAATAACCTCTCAGAATTACAAAGAATTAACCCCAGAGGAAAAAGAGGGTGATTTGAATTATCTGATCGAAGTATTAAAAAATAATTATCCGTATTTCGATAGATACGAATGTACATACGGAAAATCCTGGCTATCTCAAAAAGATCTTTTTCTAGAGAAGGTGCGTAACTCGAAAGACAATGAAAATTACCTGGTCCAGCTTGATTCTATTATAAAAAGTTTACATGATAAAGAAGTCGATTTGGCTCCCACCTATTATTGGGATCACTTTCGGACTAAATATGGGGAAGCTTATTTTATGAATCCGGGATACACACCTTGGGTAAATACATTAAACCAATCTCAAAAAGAAATGCCCTATTGGAGCAATTTGTTAAAAAAGGAGAACATAAAAACAACTGTAAACAATAATGATTTACAATATAAAGATTCTTTGGTCCGTTCTCCGGAGATCGGGATAATGCGTATCCCATCATTCGATACGGAATGTATAACAAATACGTTCCAAAGAATAAACGAATTTCTTTACCTGGTAAATAGTTACGACTATCTTATAATTGATATACAAGGAAATAAGGGAGGTAGCAGTTCCTTTTGGATGGACGGCATAGTGAGTAGGTTAATACAAACACCCGTTAACTTTAACCGTCATTTTGCCATAAAAAAAGGAACGATCAATTATTTATTCTTCTCGCGGTATTTGAATAACATATCCGGTATAATTCCCTCATCGCTACCGTCATTGCCTTTGGAGTTTTCAGAACAGAACTTTAAACTCGTTGAAGAAACAACAACAATTCAACCTTTTCTACCCATACCTTTTAAAGGAGAGATCATACTGCTTACCGATTCTGCTGTTTTCTCCGCTGCAGACGAATTTGCCAGTTTTGCCAAAAGCAGTTCATGGGCTACTATTGCGGGAGAAACTACCGGAGGCGGAGGAATAGGAAGCGATGCCGTATTGGTCCGGTTACCGGCCAGCGGCATCATAGTCCGCTATCCGGCATTGGCCGGATTAAACTCAAATGGTAGTTTACACAGGGTAGATAAAACGACTCCGGATATAGAAATCAAAGGAAGCAATGCAGATGAAAGGCTAAACAATTTGATTAATAAATTAAACAACAGGCATTTATTGATGGTACAACTTTCTGAGAACAAAAGTCCTTATGAATAATATCATAACCCAGGAAATACTTTCTGCATTCCGTGAAGGTGATCATAAAGCATTCGAGATCATATTTCTGACTTATTACAACAGAGTCAAGTTTTTAATTTATAGTTTTACCAAATCAAATACTGATGCGGAAGATATTACGGAAGAGTTATTTGCTAATTTGTGGGCAAACCATACGACAGTTAATCTCAATAAATCATTCCATTCCTATCTGCATACGGTTGCCTACAATGCAGCAATCAACTTTTTAAAGCATAAATTAGTACATCAGGCCTATGTCAGTTGTAATCTGGATCAAAGGTATTCGCCAAGCAGTGAAGATGAAATGATTTGTAAAGAAACATCCTTATTGATCGATATGCTCGTAGATAAAATGCCTAATCAACGAAAACACATATTCATATTAAGCCGATATAAGGGTATGAATAACGGAGAAATAGCTACTTTTTTAAACACAACTAAAAGAAATGTAGAAACCCAGCTAAGTCTGGCCATCAAAGAGTTGAGAAAAGCTTTACTTATCTATTACCTGCTTTTATTTATATCCTGATCTCAATATATATCAAAGGTTTTATTATGATGGTATACAGATAACACAAATCAGACAGACAACCGCAGATAATCAATTTTAAGTATATATCTGTGGTATCTGCCTGATCTGCGTACCATTTAGTTCTCTTCAGGTAGACTTTCGTATTTAGACATTAATCATCCAACTCTCCCTGATTCCGCATATGTTTGCCATCGCAGAAGGGTTTGTTCTGTGAAAGACCGCAACGGCATAACGTAACGCGGTTGCGCACCGGATAGACACGTCCGTTTTCGTCTTCTATAGGAATACCGCCTTTCACCCAGATAGGACCGTGTACGCTGGCAGGGACATCTTCCAGGATACTGATGCCTTCAGGCAGTTCGGGTTCAATCCGTTTACCATCTTTCGTAACGGCTGTCAGACGACCGCTGGGGCAGTTGGCGCACTGTTGTTTTACTATTTCAATCGTATCCTTCGAGTCACCCTCCTCCACCTGTTGCCAGGCAGTACCGTGCGTATCGCAGAAACGGGCTACCGCACAGAGGCTTTCGGCATCCAGCATATCGATGACTTTACCTTCATAAAGGACAGACATTTCATCATACGAATCGTGACTGGCTGTCGTATCTCCTTTAAAGCCAATCTTTTTATGCGTTCCGTCGCAAAAAGGTTTGTTGTGCGAGCCACCGCAACGGCACAGATGATATACGCCTTCGACGGAATACTTTTGTATTTCCTTATAACCGGTGGAAGCTCCTTTCCGGTCGCCGATATAACGTAACTGATTCACCGGGACATCCCCGATCACTTCGTAAGGTCCGTTTGGGAGAACCTTGATTTTCTTTTCACTATTAGATTCCATCACCTAAGTTGTTTTAATTTTATGTACTATTTATTAAACAACGTGGATTTCAGTTTGTTTAGTCAAACCTTCCGGAAAATCAAGCCATCCGCTAAAATCCCAGTCCAAGCTCAAACATGAAACGGAAACTATCGGTCGAACCGAACCATGAATACTTCGTCGTGACCTTGTTGATCAACGTCAGCCATACCCCTCCTCCGTACGAGGTATGCCATCTTTTCGATTCTTCACCCGGGAACCAGACACGGCCGTAGTCGAATCCGGCAAACACTCCGTACTTCAAAGGGGTGAACGGATTCTTAAGTTTCCCCATATCCAACCGGATATCCGAATATTGGTAAAAAGCTTGTTTCCCGATAAAACGGTTATCCCGGTAACCGCGTAGCTCGGTGGATGCCGCCTGGTAGAATTCGTATTTATTGTTGAAGAGCAGTTTACATTTCGCCATCGTCGCCCAGGTCAGACGATCGGTAATCCGTACGTCCAGTTCCATGGAAGCACCGGCATAAGGGAAATTACGTCCGGCATCCCTCAGATTCATCATCCAACCGGCTGTTACAGCTCCACCGATCCGGGGGATAAAAGAAGAAAGCTCTTTCTCCGTCTCCAGCGTAGCCCCCAGGTCGAAGAAGTAGTTATTCTTGAAAATCCGGTGATCTTCGGGATAATATTGGTTGATGAAACGGTCGCTCGTTTCCTTCGCCTTGAACATTTCCAACGAAGTTCGAACAGTCAGCTTTTCATTCTTTCCGAAATTGAGCAGAAAAGAAGGCGACAGTTTGAACTCGCGGATATGGACACGGTTGTAATTTTTCTTCGCTTCCTTATATCCGTCCGTATTATTCCCGAAACCGAAAAAGTTATAGAAATTCCTCTTCGAACTGATTGTCGCCTCTATATTGAACGATTTCTTTCCGTCGTAAGAAGGAAAAATCCCTTGGTACATGAACCCTTGCAGGTAATTATAGCCGACACGGTGCTGGTAAGTAAACGGCGAACGTTTAAAGCCATACATCGTATAGGTAAAGAATGTACCGAGACTGAATCCTTTATCCGAGTCGTAAATCCCCCAGGGTGTGAGCGACATTTTATGATATTTGATCTTATTGTAGTCATACTGATGTATTTCCGGTATATCCGAAAAAACTTTACGAGCATGAGGAATGGAGTCTAACCGGGCCTTTTCCGACTTATACTCATAAATCCGTATATGATGGCCTGGGTCCAGCCGGTAGCTATTCTCACCACGGCCGGCAATCAGGAAGACGGGCATTTCTTTCTTTGCTTCTCCGTTCACTTCAAAACGGTCGTCACCTTCAAGACCGTATAGCCAAAGTTCCTTGGTCTTTTTACGGCTATATTTCCGGTCGAACACCAGTCGGTCTGTCTCTTTATCGTAGATGCGGATAAACAAACTGTCGGGATTAGTACGATCGATGACGAAACGGTCAGAACGGTTGCTTCCCGTCAGAACCGGGGTTCGCTGCAACTGATCGAAATAAGACGTTGCTATCTCTTCCAAACTATCCCGTCTCTGTTTCACGATCGCGCTGATCCGTTCGATCTCCTTATCCTCTATTCCCTTCGGCAAACGCGAGAAAGCATCGTCTATCACCGAATCGGTCAGTGTCCGGCGGATGAATCGGGCCTGCTGCATCCATACATCGGCATCACTTTGGGAAGCCAACGCCATATCCAAAGAAAAACCCAAGGCGTTCTCTTTGCGGACGCTTTTCAGCGAAGGATCGTAATTAACAATGAAACCCAGGCCCAACACCCGGAGCATTTGTTTGAACAAAACGCCGTCAACCTTCGTAAAAGCATGGTTACGGTCGATGACGATCGGGTCGAAGGTTAGGCTGTCGCCCTGCTGACGAGCTATCCAGTTCCAGTTTTCGGGTATCTTATTCCAGTCACCTATCACCATATCCAACAGACGTTCGCGGATATAAAGTTCCTGATTCACCTGATAATTCTTATCCGTCCGGATAGTATCCAGCAAATCTTCTGTCAGGAGAATATTCGGGCGGGTATTAAAATCGGGCACATCGATGACACTGACCAGTTTATTTCCGATAGGCGTTCCATCCGCCACTGTATCGGTTGTGGAATACTCGGGCAAGTAAAAGATTCGCGAATTATTTGAGTTCAGCCCCGACGAACGCGCCAGATAATCGGCAGAGATAAAGGTAAACGGATTGATAATAGTATAGGCATCACCGATAAACTGGTCCAGATATGTATTTCTGAATACTTGTTTGCTATAGACTTCCTGGAAGAATTTCGATTCGAGGAAGGTGGTATATCCGCCTAGCGGCTTTAAAAGACATAACTGTGCCTGATCGTTTTCCAGAAGTAATCCCTGGAAATCAGTAGCCTGCTCCACCACCTTCATCCCGCCCCAAAGCGTTTGCAGGGTGACGGCAGGCACGGTGATCGGGATAGCATATAATTTCCGGTAATGTTCTCCCCAAAGCATCTTATAAAAATCACTTTTCTCAGTGGCCGACGACGGGTAGATCGATTTCCGGACCAGCGAATCGCCTTCGGTCATACCGGCACTGTCGACCGGCAACAATAGATCCGCTGCCGCCTCCGGAGACGGAAAAAACAGCAGGACCAACAATAATATATAGTAACAGACAGTATAAACATGTAATTTCATCATCTGCAAACTGAATCACAATTATATTCAAACAAGTAACACCTGTATATTTACATAACAGAGCAGACATTCAACTTGTTTTACTCATAACGCCTGGCAGCCTGATCCAGTTTTTTTTCGTATTTTAGCAGACAAAAAACGAATCCTTTAAAAAGAGAAGCTTATGAGTTTTGCTGGCCATGTTTTCGATATGATACGAAGGAACAAAGAAGATCGGGAGATGCTCAGACAGCTCCGTGACCGGGGAAAAGACACCCGTGCAAAGTATGCTTCACAACTCCCGGACATCAGTGCCGAAGAGTTCGACCGGATCAACCGGCAGGTGAAAGAACGCGAACAAGATGAACAAAAGTACTTCTTACAAATAAAATATGTGATTTTACTGGCTGCCCTTGCCGCCTTTATCTTATTATGGATCATATTAAAAGTATTCTCTTTCTGATATCACTATAACTTCGCCTGGTGGGAAGAGATTTCACCCAACCGCTACGCCATCGTCCACCGCAAAGGGGCCACTCCTGCCGGAAAAGAGTAAAAGAGAGTAATCTACGAAACATCTTATATAATGTAAAACCAGCAAGATCGGACAAATAGAAACCATAAAAGTTTCTTATATTTGTCATCCAGGCCAAAAAGACTCTATTTTAATGAACAAACATAGTTTTACCGAATCTTACGACACATGCCCCGCCCTGCTGACAGAGGGTGCTATCGTCGAAAGATTACGCCACGAATACCGGATCTCACTGGACGAACAGATCGTCCACGCCGGATTGATATACGACGAACAACATAAGCAACAACTGGCTGCCATCTACAGCCAGTATCTGGATATCGCGGAAAGCTCGCGGCTCCCTCTCCTGCTGATGACCCCTACCCGGAGAGCGAACAAAGAACGGATTGCCGCATCGGTATTCAGGGAGAAAGATATCCTGGCGGACAATGTCGCCTTCCTTTCTGAGCTAAGGGACCGGTACACGACTCCGGTCTATATCGGCGGACTAACCGGATGCCGGGGAGATGCTTACAGTAACCGGAAGTATTTTTCCAAAGAAGAGGCTTTCAGCTATCATCTTCCTACGCTCCTTGATTTCAAAGAGTCCGAAGTCGATTACTTGTTTGCCGGCATCATGCCCGAACTGACCGAAGCAATCGGCATGGCCAAGGCAATGGAGACAACCGGTTTGCCCTACATCATCAACTTTATGATCGGACGCAACGGGCGGCTGATGGACGGCACATTCATCCACGAAGCAATCGAGGCTATTGATAAACAGACTTCACGCCCTCCCGTCTGCTATATGGCGAACTGCGTACATCCGGATGTCCTCTTTGAAGCTTTGTCGCATCCGATGAACGATACGGAGCTGGTGAGAACGCGCTTCAACGGCATCCAGGCGAACGCATCCAGTCTCAGTCCCGAGGAACTGAACGGTTGCTCCTGCCTGCAATCGTCGACCGCCGCCGAACTTTCAGACCGCCTTATGACTTTATTATGGGATTTCCCGCTGAAAATCTGTGGCGGTTGCTGCGGAACCGACGGCTCGCACCTGAAAGAGTTTGCCGATATCCTGTCGCGCCGCGCCGGATAGTTTCATTCACCCGGCACCACCTTCAAGGCGGTTGTATGCTTGATCTCGTTCAACACGAACGAACTTTGCATCTTGACGATACCATTTACTTTGGTAAGCTTGTTAAAGACAAACTGGTCGTATGCGGCCAGGTCTTTAACAACCACCTTGAGAAAGAAGTCGTAGATGCCGCCGATCGAATAACATTCCATCACCTCGTCGATCTCTTGTATCTCTGCTTTGAACCGCTGGATATGCTCATCGTTGTGCACCGCCAGCGAGACGTTGCAGAAAACCACGAGCGGAAGTCCTACCTTCTTATTATCCACCAGGGCGACATAATTCCTGATATAGCCTTCTTCTTCCAGCCTTTTCACCCGTTCGTAGACAGGCGTTTTCGAGATATTCAGCTCTGCCGAAAGCTCTTTCATATTCACTTTGGCATTATTCTGCAAAGCCTGTAAAATTTTAATATCGATCTGATCCAGTGTTGCCATAGTATTTTTTCCTATTTTCGTTGTAAAAGATATTCCCAAAACACACATTATCCTGTATAGAACCCAAATATAGGAATAATTCCTTATTTTCAACAAATATACAGAACCTATTTACTTAATACATATATTTGCGGAACCATTTTCCTCCATTGTTAATAGAAATTCATAAAAATATGGCAAAGAATAATCTGACTTACTGGTATCATCTGATCGCAATCATCACGGTTATTATCTGGGGTACGACTTTCGTTTCGACAAAAATCCTGATTCATAACGGACTGTCTCCCGTCGACATTCTTTTCTACCGTTTCGCGCTGGCTTATGTCTGCATCTGGTTTATTTCTCCAAAGGTACTGTTTGCCCGGAGTAAACGGGATGAACTTATGTTCGTAGCCGCCGGACTTTGCGGGGGATCGATCTATTTTATTACCGAAAATACGGCGCTGGGGATCACGCTGGCTTCAAACGTGTCGCTCATCATCTGCACCGCTCCTATCCTGACGGCGTTTCTTTCGCTCCTGTTTTACCGCGGGGAAAAGATCAAACCGAATCTGATCTACGGCTCGGTCATGGCGCTGATCGGGGTGGCGTTTGTCGTGTTCAACGGTAGTTTTCTACTGAAGATCAATCCACTGGGGGATATGTTGACGCTGATCGCAGCGTTGATGTGGGCGTTTTACTGCCTGATACTGAAACAGATGGGGAACCGGTATCCGACATTGCTGATTACCCGGAAGGTGTTTTTCTACGGGCTTGTCACATTAACCCCGATGTTCTTGCTCCATCCGCTGAATACGGATACGGCGATACTCTTCCGCCCGGTCGTTGCAGCTAACCTGCTGTTCCTGGGTGTGGTAGCATCGATGCTTTGTTACATCATGTGGAACACGGCAGTCAAAGAGCTGGGTCCGTTCCGCACGGCCAACTATATCTATATTGTCCCGCTGGTGACGCTGATCACTTCCGCCATCGTGATCGACGAAATCATCACGGTGATCGCCCTGATCGGATCGGTCTTTATCCTGAGCGGGGTTTATATTGCGGAGAGGGGATTTCATTTTAAAAGAAACAAGGGATAAATAAATATTCGTTTCATGTATCATCATAGTCTTAAAATCTTGCCTGAGAATAAAAAATAAGGCTTTAAGCATGCTGAAAACAAATAATGGTTATCTTTACGAGACTAAGATTAATCATAAAAAAATATCTTAACTATGAACGAATTGCAATTAATCCAAAGTAAGATCTATGAAATAAGAGGTCAAAAAGTGATGCTGGACAAAGATCTAGCGGAGTTATACCAGGTTACAACCGGAAACCTGAATAAAGCAGTTCAAAGGAACATTAAGCGTTTTCCCCTTGATTTTATGTTTCAGTTAACAAAAAGCGAGTTTGAAGAACAAAACTTGATATTCCAAAATGGAACATCAAGATGGGGTGGAACTCGTAAGTTTCCCTTTGCTTTTACAGAACAGGGATTAGCTATGCTTTCAGGAGTACTCAATTCGGACATCGCGATACAGGTAAATATAAATATTATGCGTGCTTTCGTTGCTGTCCGCCAGAAATTAATTATGCCCCCTATCGATAAGTTCACAGCACTTAAGCAGGAAATAAAAGACCTGAGAGAATATATCGAAGAGACGTTTACCGATTACAACGACATCAACGAAGATACCCGGATACAACTTGAATTAATCAATAAAACACTGGCTGAATTGCAAGTACAAAAGACACTATCGGATAAGCCACGTAACCCGGTAGGCTTTGTGAAGCCAAAATAATTTACTCATAGAAACGTACGGGGATAGTGTATCTTACCCGAATAACCTCTCCCCGACGTTTACCTGATTTCCTTTTAGATACCTTCTTCATCCAAGCGTTCGGACGAAGAGGAACGGATTACTTCAGTGCCTCAACCACCTGCGGCAGCATCGTCCAGATAGCGTTTTCGCACTGTGCTGTGTAGAAATTGCCATCTATCTCGGATTTTTCGTCGGTAGCCTGGGCAGACTGGATGGCAGGCTTTGCCAACGGGTGAACGGCCACTTTCTTTCCTTTCGCAACGCCTGCGATCTCAAACATCATCGCGGCGGCACAATGTCCGATCATGATCTTGCCTTTATCACCAAAGGCTTTGATAACGGCCAGCATATCCTGGTTGTACTGCTTGCCGGCATTTTCGCTGAACACCGGAACGGCATCGCCGCAACCGAACACCAGCGCATCGAACTCGTCCTCATGCCCTTTCAGGTTGGCTATCACATCATCCACGATCAGCTTGATACCTGAATTTGTCTTGATCTCTGCCGTCTCGGCAACAGCAAACACCTTATAAGAAATTCCGTTTTCAAAAAATGCTTCCAGATACTGGAACAACCCTGATCCGTTCACCGGATTTACTGCTAAAACTGCTACTTTCTTTGACATAATTGTAATTATTAAGTGAAACAATAGTTACCTTTCGTAAGTTTATTACCTTTGTGCAGCAAATGTAGACGATCCGGGCGAAAGAAACAAGAACGCACCTCGGAATAAGCTACTTACACGCAGGTAACCATTATTGAGTTTCAACATCATACGAAAAGAAAGAAAATGAAAAATTTTCATCCTACAGGAAATTGCCCGGTCCGGGACGTCCTCAGCCGACTTGGCGACAAATGGTCGATGCTGGTCCTGACTACACTGAGTGCGAACGGCACGATGCGTTTCAGCGACATCCACAAGACCATCGACGATATCTCGCAACGGATGCTGACCGTCACGCTCCGTACCCTCGAATCCGACGGCCTTGTGCACCGCAAAGTCTATCCCGAAGTGCCGCCCCGCGTGGAATATTGCCTCACGGAAATGGGCACGACACTCATGCCTCATATCCAGAACCTGGTAGATTGGGCACTCGGACATATGGACGAGATTCTGACCAGCCGGGAGACGGCTAAAGGATAAACAATCTTGAAAATCAGCCCTTTTCCCGAAACGGCCACCGCTACGGAGAAGTCCCTATTGCCTTGCCGGAAAAAAGAATACATGCCTTGCAAAAAGAG
Source organism: Parabacteroides sp. AF14-59 (assembly GCF_003479515.1). Taxonomy (NCBI): domain Bacteria; kingdom Pseudomonadati; phylum Bacteroidota; class Bacteroidia; order Bacteroidales; family Tannerellaceae; genus Parabacteroides; species Parabacteroides sp. AF14-59. Next base: position 11,462 of record NZ_QUHH01000013.1, read on the forward strand.
GATACATCCTTTTGAAAAATAGGGTGCATGCTTTTCGGAAAAAGGGTGCATGCTTTTTGAAAAGAGGGTGCATGCTTTTTCGATAAAGGGTGCGGACCTTTTGCGCAAGGGAAAAATAGGGTTTTATCCGAAGATATAGAGACAGTTGCTTTCAGATGCGGATCTTGCCGATCAACTCCCGGACGACCGTTTTCAAAGATTCCGGCGCGATGATCTCCGCCCGGTCGGCAAACGACAGGTACCAGTGGCCGAACTTGTCGAGCGAATAGGTCCGGTATTTCTGGACGAAGTACTCCCCGTCCGCCACCTCCTCATAAAGTCCGTAAGTGTATTTGGAAACTTCCGTATCGCGTGCCACGTCACGGTGGACACGGAGCGTCACTTCGACCTCATCCTCTACATCATAGATCCGGGGGATCAGCTCGTCAAGCGGAAGATGCTCCTCCTCGAAACCGTTTTCGCCCAGACAGAGGTGGACGATTCTGCCGAGATGGAAGGTGCGGTAATCCCTCCTCAACTTGCACCAGGCGAGGACATACCAGATGCCTCCCATGAAGAACATACCCTGGGGTTCGATCGTGCGGTGGGTGACCTGGTAGTTGTAGCCCGCCTTGTAGGTCATGACGAGCTGTTTCTTGTTCAGCAACGCCTTCATAAGGGTTTGCAGGACGTTGGCAGAGGCGGTGCGCGTATTCTGGTGGATACCCGAGATACGGATATAGGGGTCGAAATGATGGAGGATATCCTTGTCGGCCGTCCGCAGCACGGCGCGTATCTTGTCCATCCCGCTGCGGAATACATCGTAGGTATCGCCGTCGGTCTGATGGCAGACCAGTTTCTCCGCCACGAGGAAAGAGAGGGCCTCGTCGATCGTGAACATCAGGGGCGGCAGCTTGAAACCGTCCACCAGCGAGTAACCCAGCCCTGCCTCGCCGCCGACAGGGATCCCCGACTCTTCCAGCGAACGGATGTCGCGATAAACCGTCCGGAGACTTACACCGAACTGATCCGCTATCTCACGTGCGGTGACGACCGGGCGGGATTGCAGCTTGACCAGTATAGCGGATATTCGTTCCAGGCGGTTCATTGTGTGCGTTTGTCTGATTGATTGGTGACAAAGATACAACTTTTACGTTACCGGCAGCGGGATCAGCAGATCATCGCCCGGATAGAAGCCGGGATGAGGCGGATAATACAGATGCCCTCTCCCGTCGGTCCTTCGGGTGAGTATTCGTTCATCCAGTCTTGCCAGAGTTCGCGTTTCAATGCTTCGTCGGTGATGATCTCGGCTTTGCCTGCGATCTGGACCTGCCCGCTCTCCATCGTAGCGTACATCACTTCACAGCGCGGATCCAGGCGGAGGTTCGCTAATTTCTGACAGCTGGCTTCTGTCGCAAAATGGAGTTGCTGCAAGGTCTGGCCTGCCAGGTTGTTGAGCCCCGAAAGGCGCGGTCCCGTCTCCGGATTGCTGGTGGCAACGATGCCATATTCAAATCCCCGGATGAACTTTTCCGCTTCTTCCACCTGCTCTTTCGTCATCCCCGTAACTTCCCCTAAATAAAACAATTTCATTTCCATCTTCGTAGTTTTTTAATGTTAATATTCGAACTGTGAAGCAAAGGTATGGGGAGGCGGTGACAACAGTATGTCAGCAGGGAAGAGATTATTTCGATAGTAAAAAACATTTTATTTCGATGGTGATGAAAAAAAGAGAGGAAAAGATAGAGTATATCACAATAAGTATTTATATTTGTAACCCATAGGTTACATTATAAAACCTAGAGGTTATATTAATAAACACTAGTTAACACATTTGTCATTATGGAAGCATCTATCATTGAAAAAACAGAGAAAGCTAGATTTAATGTCATGTTATTGCAGATAATCAGTTTTGGATTTTGGATGGCCGGAGGGATTTTAATTCAATTTCCTTTCAGTAAACCTGTTATTATTATATGTAGTGTAATGTCGGCTATTTCCGGCTTATTATTCTGTTATGCAACGTTTAAGAACCTGTTCCTCAGCCGGGAGATCAAGAACAATAAAGAGTTATTCTATGCTCTAAGTAACGAAATGTACAAAAGTTTCGATTACAAAGCCCGAACCAGTGGCTTATTCTCCACACTTATAAGCGTAATACTTATTTATTTGCTGGATGATTATATCCACTTGCCGGTCAAGATGTACTGTTTAATCCTTCTGTTCATCGCCGTTATTACGGTAGGTGTACATCGGTTGATTCTATATAAATAATAGTCAGATGGAAAACAAAGAACTAATTAATAAAATAAAAGTCTACCGGGCGATAAAAAAGATCAGCCAGGAAGAACTGGCCATTGCCATCGGGGTTACCCGCAAAACTATAAATACCATCGAAACAGGTAAATATATCCCTTCAACTATCCTCGCATTAAGGATCGCCCGATATTTTAACGCTCCCGTCGAAGCTATCTTTGAGTTGAATGAAAACGACGAGGCCACTTGATCATACTCCGAAAACCGAACAATTTTCAGATAAATGAAAGGTCTCCTTCTTTTTTATTTCAAAGGATATAGAGTTTTCCTTTTTATTATGTAAGTTTACAACTCAAACCATAAATCTAAAATCGTATGCTTGATAATACTCAAATTGATAGAATATTTAAGAAGTTAAGAAAGATATATCCTATAATAACAGGAACAGCAATCGGACTATTTTTATCAGGGAATATTGTTCCTATACCTCCCAATTTCCCTTATAGTCACGGGATATGGGGAGTTATGGGAGTCTGCATAATTATCCTGATCTCCTTCATTTTCTCCTATCTGAGCTACGTGATTAAAAAAAAGATCGGCCTCCTGCAAAAGAAAGACGGCGAGGCATAGAATTAAGCTATCATTCAATCCTCTTTTCATCAGAAACATTTATACAAAACTACGGTTTATTTCAAAAAAAGTAGTCGTTTTGTACAAATAAGATCCAATTACACACCCAAAACAATATTAGCATCAATATGCAATTTCCGGCTTATATCTCTGGCTACCTTTAATGTCGGTTCACATTTACCGGAAAGATACTCACTAATCCGGGAAGGACTAACACTCAACAACTCTGAGAGCTTTGTCTGGGTAAGATTCATTTCATACATACGAAGCTTAAGTACATCTACCAGAAGAGGGGTTTCCACTGGAAAATGTTCTTCTTCGTAATCGGCTACTAAGTCCGAAAGCAAATCCAGTTCAAGGAAATTCTTGTTATCAGTAGGTGTATTGTTATTTACAACCTTCAGCAGTTCTTCTATTCTTGCACAGGCTGCATCATACTGTTTTTTATCTTTTATCTTTGCCATATTTATCTACAGTTTAAAGTGTGTCTCACTAATGCAAAATACTATATCTTAGAACAGTCTATTTTATCGTATTCATTATGTGTGCCTATAAAGCGAATGAAAACTTTTCTGGCAGCAAATAATATGATAGCAACCAATCTATAGTCATTACCTTTTATATTAAAAACAAATCGGTCATTACCCACAAAATCAACACTATTGAATGTTTGCTTTACATCTGCCAGGCATAACCAATCGCTTCTTTCCGTCTTTTTATACCAATCTTTCAAAGCGACATCTGCATCAGCATGTTTCTTAGAATATTCTCTTATGGCTGCAAATGTGATTATTCTCATGATTAATTATTTGCGACAAAGCTACTCACTTTATTCCAAATAACAAAATATTTTTCCAATATACAAAAGCATTTTCCCTTAAGAGTAGAGATTATCCCTCAAGGAGTATTTAATTCTATTTTTTATATACATTTGCGAATCGACATAACCATATACATAAATCATCTTATTATGAACGACAAATTAAACATTCTCTGGACAACCGACAATAAAGACACCATATTCAATATGTTATCGATGTACACCCTCAACTCCAAAAAGAGAGGCTGGTGGAAAGAAGTGAACGTGATCCTTTGGGGAGCCTCCGTTAAGCTCGCCGCCCGGGACACGCAGGTGCAGACGGAAATCCTGGAAATGCTTCAAGCAGGCGTCACCGTCGAAGCCTGCCAGGACTGCTGCGAAAGGTTCGAAGTGAAGCCAATCATCGAGAAACTGGGTGTTACCGTCAGATACATGGGAGCCCCGCTAACCGAATATCTCAAGAACGGAGAAAAAATATTGACCCTTTAACGGGCAACATATCCTTATATAATTCTCTTTATTTTATACACCGAAATACACAACATTATGGAACCTCTGATTTTAAAAGACAAAAACGTTTTCCCCACTAATGAAGTCATCGCCGACGTTCTGAAGGCTAGTTTTCCCGCATTCGAAGAATTCAGCGCATCGGCCGCAGCCGCCGACCTGACACTCGAGTGGAACTATTACAACGACGGGAAGGCCTGGTTATGCAAAGTCCTGTCAAAGAAGAAAAACCTTGCCTGGCTGGTTGTCTACCAGAGCTTTTTCAAAGTCACTTCCTACTTCACGGAAAAACACCTGGACCGTATCGCCGGAATGGAAATTACGGAAAGCATCAAAGAAGAATTCTACCGGGCCAAACCCAGCGGAAAACTCATCCCTATGACCGTTACCATCACCGAAAAAGAGCAGGTGAAGGATGCCTTATCGATGATACTTTTCAAAAAAGGATTAAAATAGACGCATATGCAACCCAACGAGATCATAAAGAAACATATCGCCCCCTGCGGACTTCACTGCGGGGGCTGCTTTGCCTTCAACGGAGGCAAGATACAGAAACACAGCGGCGAACTCGCTAAAAGCCTGGGTAACTTTGATGTCTACGCCCAACGTTTCGTCACCATGCTCGACGAACCTGTCTTCGAAAACTATCAGGCGTTCAAAAGTATGCTGCATTACTTCTCGGAAACCAAATGCAACGGCTGCCGCGAGCAACAATGTGCCTTGTTCAAAAGCTGCAATGTCAGGGATTGTTTCCGCCAGAAGGGAGTCGACTTCTGCTATCAATGTGACTCGTTCCCCTGCTCACAGACCGGATTCGACGAGCATCTGTACAAACGTTTCATCTCGATCAACGAAAAGATACGCGAAATCGGCATCGAAAACTATTACGACGGGATCAAGGATCTTCCCAGATATTAACAACCCAATAATAACACACGCTGCACCATAAAAAATAATATGATACGCAAGCTAGAAAAAACAGCATACAACATAGCAACCGACCTCGCACTCGATGTATATATCCATTGTGGCCGGTCGGACTTCAACGACGAAGGGTTGGAGAGTTTCAAAAGCTTTATTTACAATGAACAGCTCATGGACGAACTGACCATCTACGGGGCTTTTGAACAGAACGAACTTATCGGTATCCTGGGAACGAAGAACAACGGGAAACATATTTCGTTATTCTTCATCAAACCGGAACACCATAGAAAAGGAATAGGAAAAAAGCTTTTCGACTATATGGAAAACGATTCTCCGGTTTCCGAAATGACCGTCAACTCGTCCACATATGCTATTCCTTTCTACAAACAGCTGGGCTTCGAACCCACAGGCGAGATACAAAGTGTCAACGGAATGACATTTCTCCCTATGAAGAAATAACCCCTCTCGCATATTCGCCAGTCCCGTTTGGGAAATCAGATTAAAATCGAGTACCTTTGCCTGCATGGAAAAGTTAGTAATTGTCGGATGCGGACGGCTCGGAGGTATCGTGGCCGACGCTGTAATCAAAGGCATTTTGCCCGAATATGAGTTAGTGGGTGTCTACTCCCGCACAGTCTCCAAAGCAAAAAACCTGGCTGCCCGGATGCAACAACACGGGAAACCTTGCCGGGTATGTACGACCATCGAAGAGTTGCTTGCCCTGAAACCGGACTATCTGGTGGAAGCCGCCTCGCCTGCCGCCATGAAAGAGCTGGCGTTGCCTGCACTGAAAAACGGCACTTCCATTGTCACCCTTTCGATCGGGGCGCTGGCCGACGACCTCTTTTATCGCGAGGTAGCGGAGACAGCCAAGGCAAACGGCACCCGTGTCTACCTGGCCTCCGGGGCTACCGGCGGCTTCGATGTGCTGCGGACTACCGCCCTGATGGGAAACGCCACCGCCCGTTTTTTCAACGAGAAAGGCCCTAACGCCCTGAAAGGAACCGCCGTCTACGATGAATCGCTGCAAACGGAACAGCGCGTCGTCTTCTCCGGAAATGCGGTGGAAGCCATCCGGCTCTTCCCGACGAAAGTCAATGTTACGGTAGCGGCCTCGCGGGCTTCGGTAGGACCAGCGAACATGGAGGTGACAATGCAGTCCACCCCCGGATTTACGGGCGATACCCAGCGGGTAGAGATCAGGAACGATCAGGTGCATGCCGTCATCGACGTCTACAGCGCAACGGCAGAGATAGCAGGATGGTCGGTAGTGAACACCCTGCTCAATATCACCTCACCCATCGTATTCTGAGAGGTTAGCCAGTACTTTTTCGCTCAGGCGGTCGAACGCCTGGCGTGTACGGCCGGTCGACACCTGCATGCAACGTACGTGCGGATGGCTCAACAACTGGACGTTGCCCAAAGCACCTGCAGTATCACAGAAACAAAGGTTGTCGCCTTCCAGCCACTTCACAAACGGAGTCTCGTCCCAAGCGGGAGACAACCCCGTATTGAACAATATCTTTTTATTACCGAGCTGCTTAAATTCCGCTTCATGCAGCAAGACCGTGTTCTTATTCAGGCAGCAGCAAACCACTTCACTTTGTGCCAGCAGCTCACCCAGTGGCAGGAAACGGTAACCTTTCCTACGTGCCTCTTCCTTCTCGCTCCGGGCAAAATAGGCAACATCGGCACCGAAGAACTTCAAGGCATCGGCAATCATCCCACCGGACTTACCCAGCCCGACGATCCCCACTTTCAATCCGGTGATCTCGCGAGGCATCTCATCCCATGCCTCCTGTCCGAAGCCGTGCAGGCAACGAACCAGCTCGCTGATAACATACTCCACCACCCCTTCGTCGCCATAATCGCGGATACCGGTCACAACAATCCCCCGTTCGTTGGCATAGCGGATATCGACATTGGCGCTCTCCGGCGAGTAAAGGGAACAGCACATCCCGATATAGCGGACATTCGGGCATTTCTCCAGTGCCGCCCGTTCGATCCGGGAGGTGTAACTCAAAAGGACAGCGTCCGCATCCCCGATACGGACAGCCACCTCTTCATCCCCCGCGGGTATGTCATCGTACATAACTACTTCTTTCGCAAAATCTTGCAATTTCTTTTCTGCTGACGGAATCAGGCTTACAGGCTCTATCGCCACAAGTTTATTGAACATGAATATTTCTGCTTATTTGTTTCCTCACAAAATTAATCCTTTTCGGTAAGAAACAAAAGACTATTTCCATCCATTCTTCCTTTCTCTCCCCTATTTGCGCATCTGTTATGCTGCCGGGAAGCATCTGTTATGCCTCCGAATAGCATCTCTTTCCCGGAAATTCCATATCTCGAAAACTTATCTTATCTTTGGAAACATGGAAACAAAGCAAGCAACAATCAACCGGATCAACATCGTGATCGACTGTAAGGACGCGGGTCTCATGGCTTCCTTTTACAGCCGCCTCCTCAACTGGCAGTGGACACACCCGCAGGCAAACGGCTGGTCGGCCATCACCTCTCCCACCGGCATGGTCATCGCCTTCCAGGAGATAGAAGAATACGAACCGCCCGTCTGGCCCTGGCAAGAAGGGAGACAGGGACAAATGCTCCACCTCGACTTCTACGTCGACGACCTGGAGGAAGCCGTCCGCCACGCCCTCAGCCTGGGAGCTAGCTTGGCAGGCGAGCAATACTTCAAAACTTCCCGTACACTGCTCGACCCCTCCGGCCATCCTTTCTGCCTGGATACGGACGAACCGGAATAACCTTTCCAACCCTACCGCCATGAAAAATAAGAATTTGAACGAAATGAGTAACGAAGAACTCTGGCAGCTGTTCCCGATCATCCTCTCGGCACACGACCGGGACTGGCCCAAGCGTTACGAAACAGAAAAAGACTGCCTCGTGAAAGCCGTAGGAGCGGAAAATATCGTCCGCATCAGCCATATCGGAAGCACATCCGTACCGGGACTGACAGCCAAACCGACGATCGACATATTGCTGGAAATACAACAGAAAACCGACCTTGCCCGCCTCATCCCGACCATCGAAGCGGAGGGTTACATCTATTCCCCCCAACCCGGTAATCCGCCTCCCCATATGATGTTTATGAAAGGCTATACCCCCGAAGGCTTTAAAGGTCAGGCCTTCCACCTCCACATAAGATACTCCGGCGACTGGGACGAACTCTATTTCCGCGACTACCTTCTCTCCCATCCCGACACGGCGCAAGCCTACGGAGAATTGAAAGTCAAACTACAAAAAGAGTACGAACATGACCGCGACGGCTACACCGATGCAAAAACCGGTTTCATCCGCGAAATAACAAACCGGGCAAAAGAACAGGTTTGAATTTGGCCGGATTGGACAACTCCCGGTCAGTATAGATTGCCTACTTTTGTCGCTAAAGAATCAGAAGCATGCGAAGCAGTACCGAAAATATCTATCAGGAAAAGGTGAACCAGGTAATCGATTACATCAGCGCCAACCTGCACCGGACGTTACAACTGGACGTTATAGCCGGAAGGATCTGTGTATCCCGGCGGCAGTTGCTCCGCATCATGCGCTCCGCCCTCGACGAATCCCTCTATGCCTACATGGCCAGGCAACGGATGGAACGGGCCATCATGTATATGCAGACGGAGGAGATGACGCTGGCCGAGCTGGCCGCGCGGGTAGGCTACGACAATCCGCAATCGTTCTCGAAAGCCTTCAGGAAGCTGTTCGGAATCTCGCCGAAAGCCTATATCAATGGGTTGAACGCCCGCTTGCAGGAATATGTGAAAAGCAGCGGTGGCAAATACGAAACCGTCCCTTCAGAAATCTACGAGGAGGAAGACCTGAATCTGATTTATATCCGCATCGTGGGACAGTACGGGGAGGAAAAGCCTTACGAAACGGCCTGGAACAAGCTGATAAAGTTCCTGGAAGAAAAGCAGGCACTATCCGCCGCCACCCGCTTCATCGGCCTGAGCTTCGACGATCCGAATGTCACCACAGCCGGACAATGCCGCTTCTACGCCTGTGCAACGGTGGATAAGCCGGTCGAAGCGGCAGGCGTCTTCGGCACACTCCGGTTGCGGAAAGGGAAATATGCCGTTTATACGTTGAAAGGCAGTTATTCCAGCCTGCAGGAGTTTTACAACAACATCAGCGTCAGCTTCAACCACACCATCCGCCACGGGATGCCTTTCGAGGAATACATCCATTACACCGGGACGGACAGCGAAGCGGCTCTAACCAAGATTTACATACCCATAAAATAAGATCATCATGGAAACGAAATACATCACCCTGACGAAGGAAAACATCGCAACCGAACATATCTGCTGCGCCTTCTCCGACAAGAAATGCAAGGAAAGTTACGAGCTGAAAAAAGAATGGCTCAGGAAAGAGTTCGATAACGGATACGTATTCCGCCGTCTCGACGAACGCGCCAAGGTATTTATCGAATATGTTCCCGCCGAAAAGGCATGGGTTCCCGTCGATGCCCCCGGTTATCTGATGATAAACTGCTTCTGGGTTTCAGGGCAGTACAAAGGATGCGGGCACGGAAAGGCCCTGTTGCAATCCGCCATCGACGATGCCAGGACACAGGGAAAGGCGGGGTTGGTCACCGTAGCGGGCACCTCCAAGTTCCATTTTATGAGCGACACCAAATGGCTTTTGCGCCAGGGTTTCCAAACGGTGGAGAAGCTGCCTGACGGTTTCAGCCTGCTGGCTTTGAAAATCGACTCCGAAGCCCCCGACCCATCGTTCAGGGCAAGCGTGCGAAGCGGGGAATGCGAGGAGAAGAACGGCGCGGTCGTCTATTACACCAACCGTTGCCCGTTCACGGAATTTCATGTGCGCGGTACGCTGGCAGAGATGGCCGAAAGGAAAGGTATACCGCTGAAAATCATCAAACTGGAGACGATGGAACAGGCACAGGACGCTCCTACCCCGGCTACCCTATTCACTCTTTTCTACAACGGGAAGTTCGTTACGACCGACGTCAGCGTATGTATGGAGAAGCGGTTCGAGAAGATTGTCGGGATTTGATCGCCCGTCTGCCAGCAGACGGGTTACCCGAACAGGCCGGCAGGCGACTCCAATTCAAGCAGCAGCTTCTTCGCCGGAAGACCTCCGGCATAACCTGTCAGCTGACGGTTGCTGCCGATAATACGATGACAGGGCACAAAAATCGAGATAGCATTCGCACCGTTAGCCGCCGCCACCGCACGCACTGCCTTGGGATTGTCCAGGCGTTGGGAAAGTCCGGCGTACGACTCGGTCGCTCCATAAGGGATCTTCAATAGTTCATTCCAGACCTTTTTCTGAAAATCGGTTCCGGCAAAAAGCAGGGGGATATCGAAAAAGGTACGTTTATGGTCGAAATATTCGTCGAGCTGGGTGATCGCTTCTTCGATCGCCGCGGATCCGCCCTCCTCATATCCGGCATGCAATTCTTTCTGAAGCCGGGCGTCGATCAGCTTTCTACGCTCCTCATCCTGCCAGTCGCACAGGCATAGTTTATCACCGTATGAACCGATAATCAATTTTCCGCAAGGGGACTGATAGTATTGTATCCGGATCGTTTCTTCCATTTGGGTATCGTATTTATTTGTATGACAGCAAATCTACAAACTTTACAGGGAGGAAACAACAGGATAACAGGTGTTTTCATACATTTTAAGTTATAGGGAAACTGTCCGTTGTTTCAACAAAAAAGATACATTGCCCGGATAGGATACATGAATTTTCCAGATAAAAGACATTCATAGTCTGCATAAAAAGAAAAATCCTCATAAACCTAAGTTTACAAGGACTTCTTATACTCTGCGGAGAGATAGGGATTCGAACCCCAGGAACCTCTCAGTTCAACGGTTTTCAAGACCGCCGCAATCGACCACTCTGCCATCTCTCCAGTACGTTTTGCTATCGTTTTCTCTCGATTGCGGTGCAAAGGTAGTGATTATTTTTATATCTCCTAATCTTTGGAGAGATTTTTTTCTTTTTACGCTAATATTTTTCTTTTAACCGCAAGGGATGGGAGTTGTATCCGTTTTATTGCTATTTTTGTATTCTATAATTATCAATGAAGTAATAAGTTTTATATGAGAAAGTTGAAAGATTTATTCCTGATTTCAGTCGTGTTGCTGCTCGTCAGTTGCTCCATGTCTGCCAAATCGGATAAAAACGAAACGGGAGGTGTCGCTGCTCAGGGCGAAGTGGTCGTTCTGAACAAGGCAGATTTCCTGACCAAAGTATATAATTACGAAAAAAATCAATCGGAATGGGTGTACGAAGGCACCAAACCTTGCATCGTGGATTTCTATGCCGACTGGTGCGGACCCTGCAAGAAAGTGTCGCCGATCCTGAAGGAACTGGCCGGAGAGTATAAGAACGACATCATCATCTATAAGATCAACGTCGATAACGAAAAGGAACTGGCCGCCGCTTTCGGCATACAGAGCATCCCTACCCTGCTGTTCATCCCGGCAAAAGGAAAACCGCAGATCGCACAGGGCGCGCTTTCAAAGGAACAGTTCGTTGAACAGATCAACGGATTCCTGCTGGGTAAAAAGTAATTTTCAGCCACGTGGTTATATCATTCCACGTGGTTTCAACCATAAAAAAAGAGGGCACCTCAACGAGATGTCCTCTTTTTTATTTGGCATTGAGCGAATTATTCAGCGCTTTCTGCTGCGGGAGCTTCTTCTGCAGGAGCGTTGGCTGCTGCTTCTTCAGCTGCCTTTGCTGCAGCAGCTGCTGCTAATTCTGCTTTCTTTTTAGCTACTTCTTCAGCTTTTGCCTTGTTAGCTTCTTTTTCAGCGTCCATACGAGCTTTTTCAGCAGCCTTAGCTGCTTCGCTGTCTTTAGACTTTACTGCTTCAACAGAAGCCTGTTTGTTTTTCAACCAAGCCTGGAACTTTGATTCCGCTGCTGCTTCGTCGAATGCACCTTTCTTTACACCTTCCAGTAAATGCTTTTTCATGCATACACCTTCGCGTGACAGAATGTTGCGAGTTGTGTCTGTAGGCTGTGCACCTACCTGTAACCAATACAAAGCTCTTTCGAAGTTCAAATCTACTGTAGCAGGATTAGTGTTCGGATTATAAGAACCTATCCTTTCAATAAACTTTCCATCACGTGGAGCCCTGCTGTCTGCGACTACGATCTGATAAAAAGCGTAGCTTTTGCGACCGTGTCTCTGCAATCTAATTTTTGTTGCCATGTTTGAATAATTAATTTAAGCTGTTTGTATTAGCGGGTGCAAAGATAAGTTGTTTCGATTCATAAAACAAATCTTCGGAGAGGAAATATCCGGGAAATCCGGACTTTTTATGCGACAAATTGGATCGCCGGTTGCTTTTACAGACATTTTTCCTACCTTTGCGCCTTCTTTTTACACATATATATAATGTACGTATGATTTCTATAGACGGACTTACAGTAGAGTTTGGCGGAAGCGCCCTCTTTTCTGATATATCTTTCGTGATTAACGAGAAGGACCGGATCGCCCTGATGGGGAAAAACGGTGCGGGCAAATCGACTTTGCTCAAAATACTTGCCGGGACACGCGAACCGACACGCGGAAAAGTGTCGGCTCCCAAAGATACGGTGATCGCTTACCTGCCCCAGCACTTGATGACGGAAGACGGCCGGACGGTTTTTGAAGAAACGGCACAGGCCTTCGCCCACCTGCATGAGATGGAAGCGGAGATCGAGGCGATCAACAAGGAACTGGAGACACGGACCGACTACGAATCGGACAGTTATATGGAGCTGATCGAGCGTGTCTCGACACTCAGCGAGAAGTTTTATTCGATCGAAGAGATCAACTATGACGCCGACATCGAGAAAACATTGCTCGGACTGGGATTCAAGCGCGACGACTTCGGGCGGCAGACCAGCGAGTTCAGCGGCGGATGGCGCATGCGTATCGAGCTGGCAAAGTTGCTGTTGAAGAAACCCGACGTGCTGCTGCTGGACGAGCCGACCAACCATCTGGACATCGAATCGATCCAGTGGCTCGAAGACTTCCTGATCGACAACGGACAGGCGGTGGTTGTGATCAGCCACGACCGCGCGTTTGTCGACCATATCACCACCCGTACGATCGAGGTCACGATGGGCCGCATCTACGACTACAAGGTGAATTACAGCAGTTACCTGCAACTCCGCCAGGAACGCCGCGTACAGCAGCAGAAAGCCTTCGACGAGCAGCAGAAGATGATTGCCGAAACAAGGGAATTTATCGAACGTTTCAAAGGTACATACTCCAAGACCCTGCAGGTGCAGAGCCGCGTCAAGATGCTTGAAAAGCTTGAGATACTGGAGGTGGACGAGGAAGACACTTCGGCACTTCGCCTGAAATTCCCGCCCTCTCCCCGCTCCGGCAACTATCCGGTGATCGTGGAGGACGTGGCAAAGGCGTATGGCGACCATGTGGTGTTCCGCAACGCCAATCTGACCATCGAACGGGGCGACAAGATCGCTTTCGTAGGGAAAAACGGCGAAGGAAAATCCACCCTCGTGAAATGTATCATGAAAGAGATCGAACACGACGGTACGCTGACGATCGGGCATAACGTGATGATCGGCTATTTTGCGCAGAACCAGGCTTCGATGCTGGACGAGAACCTGACGGTTTTCCAGACCATCGACGACGTGGCGGTGGGTGATATCCGCAACAAGATCAAGGACTTGCTGGGCGCGTTCATGTTCGGCGGCGAAAATTCAGCCAAGAAGGTGAAGGTTCTGTCGGGAGGCGAGCGCACACGTCTGGCGATGATCAAGCTGCTGCTCGAACCGGTCAACCTGCTGATCCTCGACGAGCCGACGAATCACCTGGACATGAAAACGAAAGACATCCTGAAACAGGCGTTGCTCGATTTCGACGGTACGCTGATCGTGGTGTCGCACGACCGTGATTTTCTCGACGGCTTGGTAACCAAAGTCTACGAGTTCGGCAACCAGCGGGTAACGGAACATCTGGAAGGCATCTACGAATTCCTGCAACGGAAGAAGATGGAAAACCTGAACGAGTTGGAGAGAAACCAGAAGAAATAAAAACGCTCCGCCACGAAGGTGTGCGGAGAAGAGACAAGCGAGCAACAGGCGGCCGTCCGCAGAGCAGCCGACCTATCTCCTGAAAAGGATGCATGCTTTTCCGAAAAAGGGTGCATGCTTTTTCAAAAGAGGATGCACCCTTTTTATCGAAAGGGCGCATCCTTTTTTTCGCGAGTTTAAATCTTCACTCCGAAAGTGAGCATGAGGTCGTAAGTGGCGCGGTTCACGTCGTCATGATAGCTATAATGCGTGCGCCGCGAGAAATAGCGGTTCGAGAGCGCGATATTCCATTTTTTCCCGGAGAAATAAACCAGCTTGATGCCCATCACCGTCAGGCGTGAATGCCCTTTGTCGCCCTGTACGCTGAAGGTATTCGGGTCGACCGTACTCAGATCGATGTCCGGATTGTAACCTTTCCAGGTAAAGATATGGTAGTTCTCCATATTCAGCAGAAACGACCAGTGCCTGTTGTAAGTCAACCCCGTGAAAGCCTTCACACTGTAACCGCTTCCCATATTGTAATCGCGTTCGTCGAGGCGGAAATAATCGGACGAGCCACCGCCCAAGGCGACACCGTTCACGTAAAATTCGCCGTAAGCATCCACCTTGTCACTCGGTTCCGACCGTTTGTAATAGATCAGGCCGCCACCCACCGCTGCCGCTTCCGAGATGCGGTAAGGGGAAACTTTGTCGCCCTCGCTGTCGCGCAGCTGCGAGTCATAATAGTCAAAATGCTGGAAAATACCTGCCGTCAACGTGCGCGGCCCTTTCTCCCACACCCGCTTTCCCCACAGGGCGCCGATGGCATTCACCTGGGTGATGACGGGCTGACTGGAGAAGAAATCGAAACCGGCACGCAGTTGGAACCACTCGTAGGGCGAATAGAACTCATCTTCAAACGGGTCGCCATAATCCAGCCGCAGCGACAGGTGCATACTGGTCGTGCCATGCTTCGAATGCTCCTGTTCGGCCAGGAAACGGGGACCGGCACTCACGATAAAGTTCACGGGCACAAACGAATAGGTACGGCCTTTGTGCGGACGATAACGCCACGCCTCACCTGTTATCAGACGGTTGATGCCGCGCACGGGCGATATCAGTCCCGAAAGGATCTCGCGCCCGACACGCTCGGCTCCCGAGGTACGGTCGTCGATGAAAAGGTCGGACAAGCGGTAGGTGATCTCACCCAGCTCCACGCCGCCGAACGTAGTGGCCATCAGGTCGTTGATGGAGGGCGGCTCCGCCTCCATGAAGAATTCCCACATCAGACTTCCTCCGGCGGCGAAGGGAATGGATTGCCAGAAGTTCATCCCATTGCTACGGGCAGCATTGAAATACAACGATCCATGATAAGGATGCGCCACCAGGTTGGTAGAGAATTTATCCGTGTCCCAGACGGGACCTGTCTTGAAATTGTTCTTGATCGTACGGCCATTGATGCGGGCGAAGTCTTCGTTCATCGCAAAACGGTCGAAGGCCCAGATCGCCATGTTCAGGCCAAACACCTCACCGGCTGCCAGCCAAGGCTTCTTAGGCATAAAGGTGGTCGAGTCGCTCACGTAATTTCTTGTATCCATTTTTGGGAAGTGCTGCGCCCGAATCCATTGGGTCGAAAACAGAGCCAGCACCCCTATCCAAATAAACTTTTTCATTTTTTTTCAATCTTGTGCCTTAAAGACTAATCAACTAACTCATGCAAACTTATACATAATTAACAGTATGGAACTCGTTTGGTTTAAATTATTCTTAGGTTGTGTTGCTAGAAACAGACACAATTCAAAGGAAATACTTACTTTTGCAGAAAAAAACAAAATGATAGATTTCATTACCTTTTGCGACTACACCGGAACGTTCGCCTTCGCAATTAGTGGGATCAGACTAGCTTCTGCCAAACAATTTGATTGGTTTGGCGCCTATGTGGTCGGGCTGGTGACGGCCGTCGGAGGCGGTACGATACGCGATATCCTGCTGAACGCGACTCCTTTCTGGATGGAGCAGACTTCTTATTTAACAGTTTCGGCTCTCGCCTTATTATTTGTTATCATCTTCCGGAAATATGTGATCCGGCTGAATAATACCTTTTTCATATTCGACGCTATCGGCCTGGGGCTGTTCGGCGTGGTCGGGATCGCCAAAACACTCGAATTCGGCTTCCCCATGTGGGTGGCAATCGTGATGGGAACGATCACAGGGTCGTTCGGAGGTATGATGCGTGACATATTGATCAACGAGGAACCGCTGATCTTCCGGAAAGATATCTATGCCCTGGCGTGCGTGTTCGGCGGAGGCGTATATTATTTATGTATGCTTGCCGGGCTGAATCCCTCCATCACCCAGTTCGCGGCGGCGCTGGGCATATTCCTGGCACGTATTATAGCCGTAAAATATCACATAAGCGTTCCCGTATTGAAGGGAGAAGAATAAATTTATTACCTTTGCATTATGACAGTAAATATGAACGATCAGCGAGATAAGGCCTCCATCCTGCTCATCTACACAGGCGGAACAATCGGTATGATTGAAAACCCCGAAACCGGAGTATTAGAATCATTTAATTTCCAGCATCTTAGAGACAATATGCCGGAATTGAAGAAGCTCGGTTACGCGGTTTCGACCTATCAGTTCGACCCGGTGCTCGACTCGTCGGAGATGGGCCCCGACTCCTGGATGAAGATCGTGAAGATCATCGCAGACAATTATGCGAAATACGACGGCTTCGTGGTGCTGCATGGCACGGATACGATGTCGTTTACCGCCTCTGCCTTGAGTTTCATGCTCGAAAACCTGAGCAAGCCGGTCATCTTCACCGGTTCGCAGTTGCCCATCGGCATGTTGCGAACGGACGGGAAGGAAAACCTGATCACGGCGATCGAAATAGCTGCTGCCAAGGAAAACGGCGTACCGATCGTACCCGAAGTCTGCATCTTCTTTGAAAACGACCTGTTGCGCGGCAACCGGACAAGCAAGATCAATGCGGACAATTTCAACGCATTCCGTTCATACAATTACCCGGCGTTGGCGCATGCCGGTATCTATATCAAATATGACACAGGCCAGATTTATCACCCTGTTTCGCGCAAACCGCTGAAACCCCACTATCTACTCGACCGCAACATAGCGATCCTGAAGCTGTTTCCCGGCATCTCGCCGCAAGTGGTGGAAAGCATCCTCAATATTCCCGACCTGAAAGGGGTCGTGATGGAAACCTTCGGCAGCGGAAACGCTCCGAGCTACGACTGGTTCCTGAAGATGCTCAAAGAGGCGGTCGACCGTGGCATCGTGATCGTAAATGTAACCCAGTGTTGCGCCGGAAGCGTTGAGATGCACAGATACGAAACGGGCCATAAATTACTGGAAGCCGGCGTTATAAGCGGGTTCGACAGCACAACGGAAAGTGCCGTCGCCAAGCTGATGTTCCTTTTCGGCCACGGACTTTCTCCGGAGGAAGTGAAGGACCACATGAACTGCTCGCTGATCGGGGAAGTGACAATCCCTGATACGTTCCGTTCCTGAATATACTATGTAAAACAGAATGAGCCGCGAGGCGGAATAGAAAAACATGAAACTATCATTTCTTAGCTTAGCAAGTGGAAGCAGTGGTAACTGCTATTATCTGGGTACTCCCGAGTTCGGGATACTGATTGATGCTGGTATCGGAATACGTACCATAAAGAAGGTGTTGAAAGATAAGGCGATCGACTTTTCTAAAATCGTGGCTGTCCTGATAACCCACGACCACGCCGATCATATAAAGACGGTAGGTTGCCTGGGAGAGAAAATGAACATTCCGGTATATTCTACCGCCGCCGTCCACCGGGGGATCGAAAAGAGCCGCTATGTGGAGGAAACCTTGATCGGTTCGCGCCGGATCATCGAGAAGGAAGTGCCTTTCTCGATACGCGATTTCCTGATCACCGCCTTTGAAGTTCCGCACGACAGCACCGACAACGTCGGCTATTATATCGAGTATGGCGATCATAAGTTCACCTTCGCTACCGACGTGGGTCATATCACGGATACGGTCAGTCATTACATGCGGCTGGCGACCCATCTCATCATTGAAGCGAACTATGACGAGGAAATGTTGAAGTTCGGCACCTACCCCGCTTTCCTGAAAGAGCGTGTAGCAAGTCCGACCGGCCACCTGAGCAACCGCGAAGCTGCCGAATTCCTGGCCGCCAACTACGACCCCAAACTGAAGGATATCTGGTTGTGCCACCTCAGCCGCGACAATAATCATCCGGAGCTAGCCTATAAAACCGTCGATATCCGTCTTTTCCAGGAGGGTGTCCGTGTCGGCAAAGATGTCTCACTTATAGCACTTAAGCGTACGACTCCGTCTGATATATTTGAATTCGAGTAAAATTTAGTCAGAAAAAAGCGACAAAAAAATTTGCAAAGAAAAATTAAACCCCTATCTTTGCACCCGCAATCGAGAAACAAAGATCACGATCAGGAAACGAAGATAGCAACAGATTGACTTGGTAGCTCAGTTGGTAGAGCAAATGACTCTTAATCATTGGGTCGAGGGTTCGAGCCCCTCCCAGGTCACTCCAAGATACCAACATCGACTTGGTAGCTCAGTTGGTAGAGCAAATGACTCTTAATCATTGGGTCGAGGGTTCGAGCCCCTCCCAGGTCACTTAAAAAGAATTACATTCTTATTCTGAAAGCCTTTCGTAAATAAAATACGAAAGGTTTTTCTTTTTTATGGATGGCTTAAAAGAAGGACATTTCAAGTACGACAAAAATAAAAATGGCATCAGTTATTATTTACTGTAACATTTGTTACATTTTTAAATAGAAGTATCGTGTACCTTTGTTCCAAATTATTTAAGAATTAAAATATGGAACAGTTACATGCACACGAAGTCCTTTTCATGATGGAAGGAAATAGTTATTCGGAAGCCAGCCTGCGGGAAGCTATCATCGGGAAATTTGGCCGGGAACAACGTTTTTATGCTTGTTCGGCTGAAAATATGAATGTGGATGAGTTGATCGAATTCCTGAAACAAAAAGGGAAATTCATGCCGAAGGATGATGGTTTCACTGTGGATATCACGAAGGTTTGCAGCCACTAAAAAGATTTCTTCGGAATGAGAATCACACTTTTTCTGATTAAATAGTATTATCTATTTAATACGGCAAATAAAAACCGCCCTATTCTCACGAACAGGGCGGATGTTTGCCCACTAAAGGGCTTGGGATACAACGTTATTAGATATGAGGATTAACGTTATAGAGTAAAAAGTATGATTTCACCAATTACATTGAATTCATAAAAAAATTAGTTAGTCCAATCAACTACAAAATCAACGCCGGGGTCCTCTCTTGTACCCTGCGGCTCCTTAGGGATTTCCCAATCCGTAATAAAAGCACCTGTATAATCAGATCCGTAACCTGCCTCCTGGGTTTTATCGTCGCCGTCAGCAGGCTTTTTACAATTCCATACCGGTGAAGCACCACGTTTGCGTCTTGCAAGGCAAACGGCATACACTGATCTCTGTCTTCTTTTGTTCCCTCCACCCTTCCGGGGGAAGGAATTAGTTTCAGCACCAAAATATTCAACTCCAATCATCTATAAATAAATTTTCTCAAGTGACCCTGGTAAGAGTTTTTTTAACTCTGATGTAAAGGTATCCTACCGAATGTATTGTTTTGCACCCATCTCCAACTATTTTATTTACGAAATTTATAAATGTGGGGCATCGCTTAGCCGGAATACTCCAAAAATGCCAAAACGGGAGAGTGGAAAGAAAAAATACTCCTTTTCTATCAAAGCTGACTGTTTGTTGATAAAATCAGCTTATTTTGCAACGGCTGGCAGAAACGGAGGAAATACGCCTCCAACATTTCGCATCCGCCTGTTGTTGTATTGATACAAAAAGAAAGAAAATGAAGAATAAGACACACCAAAAAAGAGTCGCAGCCATACACGACATTTCCGGCTTCGGAAAATGCTCGCTGACGGTAGCGTTACCCATTTTATCGGCCGCAGGAATCGAGACCTCGGCGCTCCCCACAGCCATCCTCTCCACCCATACCGGAGGAATCAGCGGATACACTTACCGGGACCTGACCGACGATATGCGCCCGATCATGCAGCACTGGAAGTCGCTCGGCATACCATTTGACGCCATCTATACCGGCTATCTCGGATCGTTCGAGCAGCTGGACATCGTAAAGGAGTTCTTCGACACCTTCCGCAGAGACGGCAACCTGATACTGGTCGACCCCGTGATGGGCGACAACGGCGAGCTCTACACCAGCTTCACCCGCCAGTTTGCCGCCGGAATGAGGGCGCTCTGCCAGAAAGCGGACATCATCGTGCCCAACCTGACCGAGGCCGCCTTGCTGCTGGACGAGCCTTATCAGCCGGGACCTTATACGCACGCCTACATCGAAAGTATGCTGCACAAGCTGGCTGACCTCGGACCGAAACAGGTGGTCCTGACAGGCGTTTATTTCAAAGATGACGAGCTGGGCGCGGCTACCTACGACCGGACGACGAATGCGGTGGACTATGCCTTCACCAAGAAAGTGCCCGGCTATTACCACGGGACAGGCGACGTGTTCGCAAGCGCCTTGCTGGCCGCCTTGCTGAACGGCTTCACCCTGATCGGAGCGGCCGCTATCGCCGTGCATTTCACCGCCGAAAGCATCCGCCGCACCTATGAAGCAAAGACAGACTACCGCTTCGGTGTTAATTTTGAAGAAAGTTTTCCCGACTTTCTAAAAGAACTGAAACTCATATAAATAGTTTCGATTTTATTTTTCATCTTTGCGCTATTATAATAAAGTATAAACTTGAAACCGCCGATATTATAGACATGAGTAAAGTAAAAATTGCTATTTCCGGAATAGGAGCTGTAGGAGGCTATTACGGTGGGTTGCTGGCAGCCTACTATCAGAACTCGGAAAACGTGGATATCTTCTTCATTTCACGGGGCGAAAACCTGCAGGTTATCAGAAAAGACGGATTAGAAATAAAGAAATCATTCAAGAAAATAAACGCCCGACCGACGCTGGCCACCGACGATCCGGCAGAGATCGGCCCGGTAGACTACCTGTTCTGCTGCACCAAAAGTTACGACCTGGAGGATAATATCCGGAGCCTTGCCCCGGCGATCGGTCCCGACACCGTGATCATCCCGCTGCTCAACGGCGCGGATATCTCCGAACGGATACAGCAGGTGTTGCCCGGCAACAAGGTATGGAAAGGCTGCGTTTACATCGGCTCGCGGCTCGTCGCCCCCGGCTATGTGCAAAAGTTCACGCTGAAGGACCGTCTGTTCTTCGGACTCAACGGCAAGGACAAGGAAAAACAAGCCGAGTTGCAGAAAATACTTAGCAGCGCACGCATCCTGTCGACCAATCCGGACGACATAGACTTCGAGATCTGGAAGAAATTCTTTATGATCTCTACGGCCGCTACGGTCACCTCCTATTTCAACGAGACGATCAACGAAGTGATAGACAAGCACATCGACCTGTTCATCACCCTGGGATACGAACTCCAAAGCGTAATAGAGGCCAAAGGGATCAAACTGCCGGAAGACATCGTTTTCTCGTCGATCAAGTCGCAGCAGATGATGCCGAACGGTTCGACCACCTCCATGCACAGCGATTTCAGACGCGGAAGCAAGACCGAAATAGAGACGCTGACCGGCTACGTGATACGCGAAGCGGAGGCGCTGGGGCTGGAAGTCCCGACCTACCAGTTCATGTACAAAGGGCTGACCCAATTCCCCTATCCCCGCTAAGGTTCACGGAGAACGTCCGGACAGCCTGACAAAACAAAAGGGAACGCAGACAACGCAAAATACGCAGAGAAGTGCAGGTATCATATTGATCGGTAATCAAATATCCTGCAAGACTCTGCGTATTCTATTTTATCTGCGTTCCCTGATATCTGTTTTCAGAAAGACGCATACCGTTTTTCCCGAAAGATCAGCCGATATAAGTTTCCATAAACTTCGCATTCGGAGCCGGCGAGATCGTCACCACTTCCGTATCAGCCGGGATCAGCACGGTCTGCCCCTGGTGGATAAAGACCTCGTTCCCCTTATTGTCGCGGATGGAAGCCTTGCCCTCCATACATATATATACGACAAACGAATCGAGTTCGGAGAAGTCGCGCACCATCATCGTATCCAGATCGAGCAGGTTGGTCGTAAAATACTTGCAGTTGGCAAGCTCGACCGTAGCGTTGGTATGCGCCTTGTAATGCGTGCGGTAGTCGGGAAGCGTCGTATAGTCGATCGCATCCTTAGCCAGTTCGGTGTGCAGCTCGCGCCCGTTGCCGTTGGCGTCCTTGCGGTCGTAGTCGTATATGCGGTAAGTGATGTTGCTGGTCTGCTGTATCTCGGCGATGAAACATCCGGCACCGATGGCATGCACACGTCCGGCAGGCAGGAAGAAAACATCGCCCGGAGAGACTTCATAGCGCTGCAAAACATCCATGATGGTGTTGTCGCCTACCCGTTTCACATACTCGTCCGCGTCGATCTGCTGCGAGAAACCGGAGTAAAGCCCTGCGCCCTTTTCGGCCTTTATCACGTACCACATTTCCGTCTTTCCGAAAGAGTGATGCCGTTTCATGGCCAGTTCGTCATCCGGATGCACCTGGATAGAGAGGTCATCGCGGGCGTCGATAAACTTGATGAGCAGGGGGAAGGTGGAACCGAATTGCTCCATCACCTTCTCACCCAGCAACTGCTTGCCGTAGGTACGGATCAGTTCGTCGAGCGATTTGCCTTCCAGTCCGCCGTTATCGACGATCGAATAGTTTCCTTCCACATGAGAAAGTTCCCAGCTTTCGCCGATACCTTCTTCTACTGGCGTGATGCCCTTGAACGGGCAGATGTCTGCGCCTCCCCAAATGATCTTCTTGAGGATAGGCTTAAATGTCATTGGATATAACATAACTGTGTTTTTGTTGTTTGGTTATTTCTTTACTTTTACTTTTCTCAGTACAACAGCACTGCGTGCCGGAATGTACAGTTTCAACCACTCTTTTTTCTCTTTTTTATACAAAGGGTCAAATTGTGTGAAATGATGTACCGAATCGTCCGCGATGCCGAAGCCTCCGAAACGGGTAGCATCGGTGTTCAAAACCACCTCATACTCGCCTTGGGGCACAAGGAAGCCGTAATCGGTATAGGATTTTGAAGGACTGAAATTGAAGACGAACACGAGGTCTTTGCGCATATAGGCCAGGATCTGGTCGCCATCGCTGTCCCACACCTTCTGTATCGGGGTGGACTGGAAATTCTTCACGCTGCGGATCAACTCGATCATCTCGCGGTCGAAATCGCCCAGGTAGTGGTATTTCAAATCCATGTTGTCTACCAGCTCCCACTGGCGGCGTGCGTACTTGCATGACCAGCCGTTGCCCTCGCGCGGGAAATCGATCCACTCCGGATGCCCGAACTCGTTGCCCATAAAGTTGAGGTAACCGCCGTTGATGGTCGAAGCCGTCACAAGGCGTATCATCTTATGGAGTGCCACACCGCGTTCGACCACGAAGTTACGGTCGTCCTTCTGCATATGCCAGTACATATCCGCATCTATCAGGCGGAAGATGATGGTCTTATCTCCCACCAGCGCCTGGTCGTGGCTTTCGGCGTAACTGATCGTCTTTTCGTCGGCCCTGCGGTTGGTCGTCTCCCACCAGATGGAGGAAGGATGCCAGTCCTCGTCTTTCTTCTCCTTGATCGTCTTGATCCAGTAGTCGGGAATGTTCATCGCCATGCGATAGTCGAAGCCATAGCCGCCGTCTTCATATTTGGCTGCCAGTCCGGGCATGCCGCTCACTTCCTCGGCGATGGTGATGGCATTTTTATTCACTTCGTGTATCAGTTTGTTGGCAAGGGTAAGGTAAGCGATCGCGTCGCCGTCTTGATGCCCGTTGAAGTAGTCGCCGTAATTGCAGAAAGCCTCGCCCAACCCGTGGCTGTAGTAAAGCATCGAGGTGACACCGTCGAAACGGAAACCGTCGAACTTATACTCTTCGAGCCAGAATTTACAGTTGGAAAGCAGGAAATGCAGCACCTCGTTCTTGCCATAGTCGAAGCAAAGCGAGTCCCAGGCCGGATGCTCGCGGCGTGAACCGCTGAGGAAATACTGGTTGTAGGAGCCGTCGAAACGTCCGAGGCCCTCCACCTCATTCTTGACAGCATGGCTGTGCACGATGTCCATGATCACCGCAATACCCATCCCGTGCGCATCGTCGATCAACTGTTTCAGCTCTTCGGGCGTGCCGAAACGCGACGAAGCGGCGAAAAAGCTGCTGACATGGTAGCCGAAGGAGCCGTAATAAGGATGCTCCTGGATAGCCATGATCTGGATGGCGTTGTAGCCTTCGCGGGCGATGCGGGGCAGAACGTTGCGGCGGAACTCATCGTACGAGCCGACCTTTTCCTCGTTCGTCGACATGCCGATATGACATTCGTAGATGAGGAGCGGGGCGGTATCGGGTTTGAAACGCTTGTTCTTGAACACATACGGCGTAGCCGGGTTCCAGACCTGTGCGCTGAATATCTTCGTCGTGTCGTCCTGTACGACGCGCCGTATCCATGCCGGGATGCGTTCGCCGCTGCCCCCGTCCCACTCGACCAGCAGCTTGAACAGGTCTTCGTGGTGCAACAGATCTTCTTCGAGAGCAATCTCCCAGACGCCATATCCCTGGCGTCTCATTTTATATCGTTCTTCTTTTTTCCAGTCGTTGAATGTACCGATCAGGTAGATGGCCGTGGCGTTCGGGGCCCATTCGCGGAATACCCAGCCCTTGTTGGTCTTGTGCAAACCGAAGTACAGATATCCGGAAGCCATTTCCGACAAGGTTTGTTTTCCTTTGTTCGTCAGGCTCCTTTCCTTATCAATCACGTATTGATACCGTCCTTCTATCGCCTCTTTATAAGGGGCAAGCCAAGGGTCATTCTTTATTAGATTCAGAGACTCCATGATTTATTTGAGATTGGTTTAGCGCAAAGATAAAAGAAAAAAACATACTGTATTGATATTCCCGGGATATTTCTTAATTTTGCGTCAAACCCCATATAACATATGAGTAAAGGAACAAAGAGTATTGCCTTTTATTTTATAATGATCCTGGTTTTTGGTTCATTAATGTATCTGATCGCCAAAGAAGGAGAAAGACAACAGATTGAAAGCGCCATCACTGCTGCCTACGACGCCCCGAAAGACCTTGGTGAAGGTTTTTCTTTGTTCTGGGAGCTGATGACGCACCATATACAGTCGCCCATCGGAATATTATTGTTGCAGATCATCACGATCCTGCTGACCTGCCGCCTGTTCGGATGGTTGTTCCAGCGGATCGGGCAACCGACGGTGATCGGCGAGATCGTGGCGGGTATCGTGCTGGGCCCCTCGGTGCTGGGGCATCTCATGCCCGAAGTTTCGGGGTTCCTCTTCCCGGTCGAGTCGCTCGCCAACATCACCATCCTGAGCCAGTTCGGGCTGATCCTGTTTATGTTTGCCATCGGTATGGAGCTGGATATCACCGAGGTACGGAAGAAGCTGAAGGAAACGATCCTGATCAGCCATACGAGCACCATCGTGCCCTTCTTCTGCGGGATGCTTACCGCCTACTTCGTCTACGACACCTATGCAGATAAAAGCACCCCCTTCCTATCGTTCGCCCTGTTTATCGGTATCGCCATGAGTATCACCGCCTTCCCTGTGCTGGCACGCATCATACAGGAGAAGGGACTGACGCGGACGCATCTGGGGACGATCTCGCTCGCCAGCGCCGCCAACGGCGACATCACGGCCTGGTGCCTGCTGGCTGTCGTGATCGCCATCGCACAGGCGGGCACGATGCTGAGTGCGATCTACAACATTCTCTTCTCGATGCTTTACATCGCTTTCATGTTCTTCGCCGTCCGTCCGTTCCTGAAGATGATCGGGCATATCTATCATAACAAAGAAGTGATCGACAAGGGTCTGGTCGCCTTTATGTTCCTCCTCCTGATCATCTCGGCTTACCTGACGGAGATGCTGGGGCTGCATGCGCTGTTCGGTGCGTTCATCGCGGGCGTGGTGATGCCGAGCAACGTGAAGTTCCGCAAGATCATGACCGAGAAGGTGGAAGACGTCTCGCTGGCATTGTTCCTGCCGTTGTTCTTCGTCTCGACGGGGTTGCGCACGGAGATCGGGCTGCTCAACAGTCCGGAGCTGTGGTGGATGTGCGGAGTGTTCATCGTGGTGGCCATCGTCGGTAAGTTCGGCGGGGCGATGTTCTCCGCCCGTTTCGTGGGCGAGAGCTGGAAAGACAGTTTATATATCGGCGCGCTGATGAATACGCGCGGACTGATGGAGCTGGTAGTGCTTACCATCGGTTACGAAATGCATATCCTCCCCCCCTCCATTTTCGTGATGCTGGTGCTGATGACGTTGGTAACGACGTTTATGACGATCCCGCTGGTTTCGTTCATCAAGTTCTGCTTCCAAACGCGCGAGAAGATCAAAGAATACAAGGCGGTAGACGTGGCCGACGGCACCTACAAGGTGTTGCTCTCGTTCGGACGCGCGGGTAACGGGCAGATCATGCTCGACGTGGCGTACCAGATGTTTGCCCACCGCCGCCACCAGGTAGACCTTACGGCACTCCATCTCACCGTCGGCTCGGACGTGAACCCGCTCCACACCGACAACTTCGAGGAAGTGAGCTTCGGCCCTATCCTTTACGGAGCGAAAAAGCTGGGGATCAACATCGAGACGCGCTACGAGGTGTCGAACAACGCCGGACAGGATATCACGGACATCGTCAACACGGAGGGTTTCGACTTCCTGCTCGTGGGCTCGGGCATCTCGATGAGCAACCAGCCTGACGACATCGAGGCGAACCGTTACCGCACGTCGTTCTACAACCGCTTCTTCCGCCGTTTCAAAGCGCCCGAATCGTGGTTTTACCCCGGCGCGCTGCTGAAAGACAAGACGAAGATGTTTATCGGGAAAAGCAATTGCGACGTGGGCGTATTCGTGAACCGGGGATTCGTGAAGGCGAGCAATGTGATCGTGGTGATCGACTCGGAGAAGGATCTCTTCCTCCTGGATTATACCTCGACGTTGCTCAAGACGACCCACGGCTCGGCGAGCATCCTCGACCGCAGCAGCTCGACGACGCCGGGCAGCGAGAAGATACAGTATGCCATCCGCCAGTTCACCGAATCGGCCAAGCAGGCGAACCTGCTGGCGGAAAAAGACATGACACCGGCTATTTTCAACGGCTACAACTTCATGCTGATCAGTTACGATAGCTGGAACGACGTCTCCGAACACCGCCGCGAAGCGTTGCAGAAGATGCCGTCGACGCTGATCCTGAACCATAAGGAACGGACGGAGGAATAAAAGAGGGCTTCCAAGAGAAAAAATAAATAAAACTATGGAACTATACACACAAAACTATGGGATTTATATATGCATAGAAACAGGCTGAAAAAGGGCCTGAAAAGATGAAAAGCCACAGGGCGCATGCTGGAAAAAAAAGCATGCGCCCTATTTTTTAAAAGGGTGCGGGCTTTTTCCAAAAAGGATGCATGCTCTTTTCGGAAAGGGTGCACCCTTTTTGGGCAAAAGGATGCGGGCTTTCAGGGCGGTCGTCCTCTATATACTGTTTTTAGGGAAGAATGCCGCGATATTTCCCCCTCTTCCGCCCCGGAAACAGACAGCTCCGGAACCGGCCGCCGGAAACAGAGGGAAATGCTTGATTATCATAGTAATTGAAAATTATGACGCACTACTTGCAAATATTACAATTTACAAGTGGAAAACTTGTATATTCCGTTCAAATTCAGGCGGTTTTAGCATACAAATATTAATAGTGAGGCTGCATCATTAATATTAGTAAAATAATTAGTTTTTTATAAAGTATAAGTTTATTTTTGTATTGTATTAGTTGTTGAATTACAGCTATTAACCGACTTATAAACATTCAAAAAGTTAAAATTATGAATGGGATACAATTTCAACAAAAATTATTGGGCTTACAAGAGAACATGATGAATTTCGCTCTTATGCTCACAGCAAACCGGGACGATGCCCAGGATTTATTGCAAGATACAGCACTTAAGGTTTTAGATAATCAGGATAAATTCGTTGACAACGTTAATTTCAAAGGTTGGGTTCTGACCGTCATGCGTAACATTTTCATCAACAACTACCATAAGGTGGTACGCGTGCAGACGGTGGTAGACTCCAGCGCAGACCTTTACAACCTGGACGTGGCCAACGACTCCGGTTTCGACTCGCCTGAAAAGGCATACAACATTCAGGAGATCACGAAAGTAATCAACGCCTTGAATGACGACCTGAAAATGCCGTTCTCCATGTTCGTCAGCGGCTACAAGTACAACGAGATAGCCGAGAAGCTCAATCTTCCGCTCGGAACAGTCAAAAGCCGTATCTTCTTCGCCCGGCAGGAACTACAGAAGAAGTTGCAGGATTTCAGATGATAAAATTCAAAAAGTCAAGTCCTAAATAACCGTAAAAAGTTATTTAGGACTTACTTTTTTCTCCCTGCCTTTCTCAAAAATAACCTATCCCGATTCATACGTGAAATCAAACAGAGGTACTGCTCCGGGAAACCGGAAGACATAAGTTTTTTTCCCGCCTGCCACATTCACCACACAGGAGATTGCCCCAAATATACGGAACAACCTCCTTTAGAAGTAATTTATTTAACAGGAACTAGAATGTCACATCAATCCCTCCCATAAACACAGCCTTGGGCATCGGATAACCATCGTTGATGGAGTAGCGGGTGGCCGTCAGGTTCTCTCCTTTTACAAACAGCTTCAACCCTTTATCCTGTGAGCCGAAACGATAAGAGGCACGAGCGTTCAGTACCGTATAGTCTTCCTTTCTATTATCTTCCGGCTTATTCCCTACATTTGTATACAGGTCGAAAATAGATTGCACACTCAGATTAAATGTAAAGCGTCCGGGCATATAGGTAGCACTGGCATAAAATTTATGGGCAGGGGCGGCTACTATATCTTTGTTCATATACAGGTAACTGTAGTTCATATCCACGTTCAAGTTGTTCAGAATCTGATAACCGGCTTCAAACTCGACACCCTTATTATAAAAACGATCGATATTCGACATCTGACGGTCTACAACAGAGATCATATCTTTACCTTCAATATAAAAAGCTGTCAGTTCGGCATGCAGGCGATTATCGAGTAGATATTGCCCGACGGATAACTCATAACTCAGCATACTTTCCGGCTTCAGATCCGGATTCGCTTTTGAATAAGGGAGATATGAGATATACAATTCACGCAACGTCGGACTCCTGTAGCCTTTTGAAAAAGATCCTTTGATCGTATTTCCTTCAAACGGACGGAGTGCAAATCCCGCCTGTGGCACCCATTCGTTGCCATAAACACTGCTATGTTCATAACGCACACCGGCATTCAGGCTCAGGATATCAAATAAATCCTGCTGCATGATTGCATAACCGGCCACCTCGTTCACCGATTTCTTGACAATCTCTCCGATCGGTCCGTTAATCGAATCGTTCCAGGCATGCCCTCCCCAATTCTTATAATCGACACCGGCTGTAAACGTATTTCCTTCCACCAAGCGGAAAGACTGGTATAGTTGTACCCCCGTGTTATGGTCGTCGGAATAGAAAAGGAACTCGCGAGGATCGGCATTTACCGCATGCCCGTCGTTGATTTTATGGTGGCCCCAGTTATAAAAAACGCGCAGGGCACCGCTTGTCTTCTCATGGTGATTCTCCAAAGCGAACGAGGTTGTACCACGAAGGATATGCATATCATGGTCTAACAACGGGCTCGTGATCGTCCCGGGGTCTTCGGTATTGTACTTGGCCAGGCTCAAATTGCCGGTAACCTTATATTGGTTGTTGATACGGTATCCGAGGTTGGCAAAACCGTTGGTGATATTAAATTTGGAATCCGGCCTATGCCCATCCGAACGATCATGGTTCAAAGAGATGAAACTGCTGAAATTTCCTATGTTATAGCCGTTGTTAACCATGTATTTCTGTGTATTGTAAGAACCGAACATCACCCGGGCCTGCGTACGGCGGCCTTGCTGTTTATGCTGCCGGGTTATAATGTTGACCACGCCACCCATCGCATTCGATCCATACAACAACGAACCCGGCCCACGGATCACCTCCACCCTTTCAATATCAGAAGCCACATAAGTATCCGGCAAGGAATGTCCGAAAACGCCTGCCCACTGCGGCTGGCCGTCAAACAGCATTAGTACCTTACTCCCTTGCCCTACCCCGCGGATGTTCACGGTTCCCGCCGATCCGGTAGAAACTCCGAAGCCAGTCACACCCTTCTCGGTCACAAACAACCCGGGAACCCGCTCCGATAGAACCGGCAGTAAAGCCGATTCGCTACTTGCTTCTATCTGATCCCGGTCTATCACCGAGACAGTCAGCGGGACACTGTTACGGTTCACCTGTATCTTATTCGCAGATACGACAACACCCTGCAGATTAATCAGACTATCTATTTCCATTGGTTCGACAGGTTCGGTTGCATAAGCTGTCGCTCCTGCCAACAATCCTGAAATAAGTAAAAATCCTTTCTTCATAATTTATTCTTGTATAATGTAAAATCGTCCCTATCGGTGACACAAAACAATCAAATCGTGTTACCTTTCGAGCAAAAAAAATAGACTCAATCCGCCCGGCTCATCACCAATTTGCCATGTTTAATTCCCTTGATAGCAGTCAGTTTATCCGACAATTCAGTCAGGCGATGGGCGGTTCCCATCACAGTAACGATGTGAAGGCAGAAATTCTGATTGACATAATATTGGGAAGAAGACAGTATCGCATCCTGATAGTCCTGCTGGATGCTTACGATCTTTGCAGAAATAGCCTTCTTCTCCTGGTCGTACATGATAATAATTGTGCCGGCCACGATGTGATTGCATTGCCATTTCTTCTCAGCCACGTTCTTTTCTATCAAGAAGCGGATGGCCTGCGAGCGGTTGGCAAAGCCATTCTCGTCCACATACTGATCCAGCGATTCCAACAGGTTGTCTTCCAAAGAGACGCCAAAACGTTTTATCGACATATAGTGCTTCATTTATTTTGAGCGGTAAATATACTATTTTATTACCGGTACAAAGATAATTTGTCTAAAAAGAAATAATGTAATATAAATTACAGATATTATTACCAGTATTACTGATTTCACAAAAAACGGGAGTCACATTCCTGCAACTCCCGTCCTCATTACCTCATACTCTAACTATAATCTAATAACTCTGTGTTATCAATCTAATAACGTTGTATCCTTTAAAAGTTTCTTCCGGTGTCCCACCACAGGCGGGTTCCGCAATTGTCTGCACCACCTAAAGCCGTTACTAAAGCAGCATACTGATCAGGATTGGCTGTTTTGATGCCGACAAAGAAATTCAACCTGCGCGGGCCCAGCTTCGAGTCGATCGTACCCTGGCTGTCGTTCACCAGAACCGGGAACAACTTAGGATAACCCGTACGTCTCTGTTCGGCCCAGGCTTCGCAACCTTCCGGGAAGCAGGCGATCCATTTCTGGGTGATGATTTTTTCCAGCTTCTCCTCATTCGTTGCAGCATTATCCCATGCCGGTGTGACGGTACCTACCGCTTTTGCGTTGAAAGAGGCATCGAAAGCATCCAGATAGTCTTTCGGCGTTTTCGTACTTTCCAGGTAAGTAGCCACCTCTTTAGCACCCCACTGGGCAAAAGAAGCCTTGACGCCATTTTCGTAACAAGAACCCGGATTTTCAGAAGACCAGCCTCTCAAAGCAGCTTCTGCACGTAGGAACCATACTTCGGCTGCCGTCATCAGGATCGCATCGGTTGTCTGTGCGACGGTACTCTTTGAATGCTTGCTGTAATTTTTATGTTTGAAACCTGTACCCTGGCGGATTCCTTTGTAGGTACCCTTTACCGGAACGATCTCAGTGCCTTCGCCACCGGCCGCTTTATCAAAGTACTTCGGCAAGCGGGGATCTTCATAACCTCCCATATAGGATTCCATGTTCGCGTTCAGGAATACTTCGCCCCATCCTTTGTTGATCTCACCAAACGGATTATTGTAGCCGGTGCCATCGGTAGAAACAGCCACGATATCGTTGTCGTCTTCCAGCAAACCACCTGCATCCGCGAATGCTTTCTTCGCTTCTGCGGCAGCCAGCTGAGGATCGGCCATAGCGATACGGACAGCCAAACGGAGGCGCAGCGAGTTAGCGAACTTGATCCATTCGGAATAGGTCCGTTTGCCTTGAGGCATCAGGATATCGAACTTCGCGAAGTTCTCCACATCCGGATGAGCTTCCATGTAAGCGCGGATCAAACCGATCCCGTTATCGAGGTCTTCAAAGAAAGCCTTATAGGCAGCAGCCTGCGTATCCGGCATGGAACCGGTCTTCGATCCGAACTGTGTATAGACAACAGGGCCGTACAAATCGGAGACGCGATGTATCAATTCCACCTTCAGAATCTGGGTGATCCCGTAGAAAGAAGGATAATCCTTTTCTGTCAGGTCCTCGGATTTCTGTATCTCCGTCATGATATACCCGTAGGTATTTTCCCAAAACGAGCCGTTCCATCCGTCCTGCATGTTGTAGGTTGTGTTCGCACGGCCTTCGTTAAACGGGTTGAAGTCGTGCACATAACCGGAAAACATATCGGCACTCAGGTTCTGCATGACCTGGAAAGGCCAGTTTTTACCACCACCCCAGTCGTAATTGAAGTAAATGCCCTGCTGAACAACTCCCAGAGGAATCCCGTATTTATTGAACTCCTGCTCCTTCGACTTGTCCGGGAAACCGGCCTGGTTCGTATTATAAGATTCAAAATCATCCGTACAAGCTGAAAAACCGATCAATCCGCCCAGAAAAATTGCGGCTATATATTTATAATTCTTTTTCATAATATACTGTCTTTATTAGAATGTAAATTTAACATTGAAACCTAAGCTTCTGGTAGTCGGCATACCGAATACATCGATACCCTGGTTGTCGTTGCCTGTTGAAAGGACTGCATCCGGATCGAAAGGAGCCGATTTGTGGAAGAAGAATAAGTTACGACCGACAAATGACAACTGTACATCCTGGAAAACCTTCGTTTTCTCCAGCAATCTCTTCGGGAACGTATATCCTAAAGATAGTTCGCGCAGGCGGATATTGGTTGCACTATACATATAATATTCGGTACATCCGTTACGACCGCTGACAGCCGTATAGAATTTATCCGGTTTCACTTGCGTACCTTCCAGGTCTACAAATCCGGCATTACGTGCTGCGGCTGATTCGACGCTCACACCCTTCTGGTCCATATCGGCCTGTGTCTGCGACAAAACATCGCCACCAAAGCGGCCATCGATCAGGAAGTAAAGGCTAAATCCTTTATAAGTCAGGGTATTTCCCCAGCCCAACATAAAGTCGGGGTTGCTGTTGCCAACCTTGATCGTGTTGCCTGAACCGACCACGTTAGGGATCAAATCGCCATCATCATCCTTCGAGAAAACAATTTGGCCTGTCGCTTCGTCGCGTTCAAACGCCTTACCATAGATATCACCCAGTGCACCCCCTTCTACAAGGCGCATAGAGTAAGAAGAAGAGAAACCTTCGTCGCCATAAACAAATGTCTTCAGGTCAGGGTGAAGCTCGATCACCTTGTTCTTGTTCGTCGAGAAGTTAAAAGAAGTCTTCCAGCGGAAATCTTCCGTCATCACCGGCGTGATACCCAAACTGATTTCAATCCCCTGGTTCTGGATGTTACCCGCATTCACATAGTAATATTTATAAGCTGCACCGGCAGAAGAAGGCAACGTAAACAACTGGTTCTTCGTGTTTGTCTTATAGTAAGTGAAATCGAAGTCCAGGCGGTAGTCGAAGAATTTCCACTCCGTACCCACTTCCCATGAAGTACTCATTTCAGGTTTCAGTTCATCGAACGGAGCTTTTGAATTTGTCTGGATAGCTCCACCGGCGACGATCAGGTCGTTGCTTCCGGCAATCGGGTTGCTGATGAAAAGAGGCAGGTCATTACCTACTTTACTCCACGAACCTCTCAGCTTGCCGAAGTTGATCCATTCCGGCATCGTCAGCGAGTTGTTGATGATCCATGACAGACCTACCGAGGGATAGAAGAAGCTGCTGTGCTTCGTATAAGCCAGGGTCGACGACCAATCGTTACGGGCGGTCAGGTCCAGGTACAGACTTTCTTTCCATCCCAGCTGGGCGGTTGCGAAGATAGACTGCATCACACGTTTCTGGTCGATCTGCTGGTCGATGTAAGAAGCCGTAGACATCATAATGTTAGCTACCGAGAACTGGTTGGGGTAATACAGGGAAGCCGTCTTCGAGTCGAGCCTCAGCGAGTTGACGGTCGTGCTGTTGATGCTACCACCGATGGCGCCTGTCAAAGCAAAGTCGTCCCACTTTTTATTAAACATGGCCATAACGTCGCCATAATAGAGCGTCTCCGTATGATTCAGATCGATATAACGACCGTTCGATCCGGCGATAGCCGGGGCGGTGGTGGCATACATTTTCTGGTTGTATGTATCGTGTGTATAATCGACTGTTCCGCGAGCTTGCAGGCTTAACCAATCTGTCACCTTCACGTTGGCAGTCAAAGAAGCGATGGCGCGCGAACGTTTGTCGTTACTTTGGATGCGGTTGGTGATCCAGTAGGGATTCTGTTCCATATCGCGTTCGGCATCCGTGTACCAGTTTTGCTGCATCAGGTTGCGGTCGTTGTTGAAAGTTTCAAAGTTCGTGCGGTACTCGCCGATGTTCTCGCCACGCGGGAAACGGTAAAGGCCCACCAACGGGTTCATATAATAACCACCGGAAGCCGGGCGGTTCTTGATACTTTGCGACATCAGGTTCACGTTAGCATCCAGTTTCAGGTAATCGTCGAAGAAACCGGCGGTTTCACGGAAGTTCAGGTTATGCTTCTGCATCTTGTTATGTTCCACGATACCCTTGGCACTGGTGTTGGCATAGGAGAAGTAAGTCTGCATCTTTTCGTTACCGGTCGTAAGCGACAGCGAGTTGATGGCCGTCACCCCGTTCTGGAAGAAGTCGCCGGCATTATCATAATCAGCCAGATTCCCCTTCGCGCCCCAGCTCGTCTTCGTTTCCTTGTCCATGCCATATTCGTTCTGGAATTCGGGCAAACTCATCGCATGATCCACCGTCAGGTTGGAAGAGAAAGTTACTTTCTGCACGCCCGCTTTTCCTTTCTTTGTAGTGATCAGGATGACACCGTTGGCAGCTTGCGAGCCATACAGGGCAGCAGCCGAGGCTCCTTTCAAAATGCTCATGCTCTCGATGTCGTCCGGGTTAAGGTTGGAAATACCGTCGCCACCGTCGCGGTTACCAGCGTCCGCCGTACCACCGATTGCGCTGACTGCCTGTTCGTTGCTGCTGTTCAGCATCGGCACACCGTCGATAACGTATAACGGCTGGTTGTTACCGCTTACCGAGCGGTTACCACGGATAGAAACTTTGGCAGATCCACCTAAACCGGAAGAACTCTTGTTGATCTGCACACCGGCGGTCTTACCTGCCAGGGCATTGATCATGTTCGGGTCTTTGGCACGAGTCAGCTCATCGCCGCCGACCTGCTGGGTCGAATAAGTCAGGGAGGATTCTTTTTTCTTGATACCCAAAGCAGTCACCACCACTTCTTCGATATTCTGTGAATCTTCTTCCAGCAGCACCTTCAGGGATGCTTGTCCCGCATATTTGATTTCCTGCGGGTTATATCCGATATAAGAGATAACGATGATGGAATTATCGGGCAAGGTCAATGTAAACTGGCCGTCGACATCGGTTATCGTCCCGTTCGTTGTACCTTTTTGCAGCACGTTCGCACCGATGATCGGTTCGCCGGACTTATCCGTAACAACTCCTTTGACAGTCTTGGCTGCCTGCTGCATGATCGCCTCTTTCTTGTTGAGGATAATTTTGGTGTTTACCACCGTGTAGGCCACATCGGAGTCGCCGAACAATTTGTTCAAGACATCGAAAATGTTTTTTTCGTCCACTTTCACCGACACCTTACGGCTGGTGTTCACGATACTGGCATCATAGATAAAAGAGAAATCCGTTTGGTTCTCAACGGCTTCGAGCACGTTGGCTATCGTGCTGTTCGACATATCCAGCGAGAGCGTAGCATTCTGTGCATACGTATTACCCGCTACTGCGATACCAAGACTAAGGAAAAAGAATACAACGCTCAATCTCATAACTAATGGTATTTTTCGGAAAAGATGAAAACTTTTCTTCCCGATAATTTCTAAGGTTACAATTTTATTCATAATTTTGTGATGCTTATTATTTAATATAAAGTTAACTATAGCTGCGTCAACAGCTTGGACTTTTGCATGCGGGGAGATGCGTCAACATCTTTCCGTATGTTTTTGGACTTTTTTTCTACTTCCACATAGGCATTTCGATTTAAAAAGGTTCTACACTATTATTTTACTCTTTTGATATTTCTATGACTGACATTTCCAGCCGATTGTCGGCCGTTATCACCGGTTTGCTGATCTTAAACTTGACGTTCGACGCCAGTTTGAGATATTCCATCACCTGCGGTAACTGTTCCTCTTTGAACTTCGCGGTGATGATGGCTTCGAGCACTTCCTTGTCTTTCACATCGAACCGTACGTTATAATGGCGCGTCAACGCCTTGAGTACCCGCGACATGGGTTGGTTTTTGAAGATGATCTCGCCGTTGCGCCAGGCGGTATTGTTGTCGGCGTTGACCGAAGTGATGTACAACTTACCGCCCACCCGTGTAAACTCCGCCCGCTCGTCGGGTTTCAGGATCTGATGGGTGACGTGGCCGCCTGCCTGCGCGATGTTGAGCTGCACCGAGCCTTCGACGAGGGTGGTCGAGACAAACTCGTCATCCTTGTAGGCCGATACGTCGAAGCGGGTTCCGAGCACTTCCACCGAATAAGACGGATCGACTTTCACGATAAAAGGTTTCTCCGGATTCTTCGCCACCTCAAAATACCCTTGTCCGGTCAGTTCGACCTGGCGGCATTCGGGCCAGAAATTTTTAGGATATTTCAATGAACTTCCTGCGTTCAACCAAACTTTCGAACCGTCCGGCAGGTCGAACGTCGAAACTACCCCGGGATTGGTGCGCACTTCGACCATGCGCACCTCTTCTTGCCCAATCTGCATGAAAAGGTATGCAGATAAAACTAACACCGGGATAAAAAGTACGGCTGCAACTCTTTGCAGCATCTGTAGGGAACGGTGTAAACTAACTTTCTTATTTTGTTTACGTACTTTCGATTTGAAACGGACCAGGGCCATTTCAGGATCGACCGACTCCATCACCCGTACGCGGTCTGTCACCTGCAAGGTAAAATAAACCTGCTCCAGCAACTTTGCGTTTTCCGGCGAGGCTGCCACCCAGTCGTCAACCTGGGCGCGTTCGTCGTCGGGCAGTGTCCCTTCGATATATTTTATCAGTATGTATTCGTCTACTATCATCGCTGTTTCTCCTGTTTCTATTATTAATACAATTCAGAAAAAGGATATACTAAACGAAAATGTTACTTTTTTAAGAAAAAATTCAAAATCTTTTTCCTATCCCCGTTTGTTATCTAAAATACAGACAGTTATCATAAATAAAAAAGAACATGAAAAAGATAGTTTTGCTCCGCCACGGCGAAAGTGCCTGGAACAAGGAGAACCGGTTTACCGGATGGACCGACGTCGATCTTACCGAAAAAGGTATTGAGGAAGCTCGCAAGGCGGGCGATTTGCTGCGTAAAGAAGGGTATGTTTTCGACAAAGCCTATACATCTTATTTAAAACGTGCTGTTAAGACATTAAATAATGTACTCGACCGGATGGACCAGGACTGGATTCCGGTAGAAAAAAGCTGGCGCCTGAACGAGAAGCATTACGGCGCACTGCAGGGCCTCAACAAAAGCGAGACGGCCGAGAAGTATGGCGACGAACAGGTGCTGATCTGGCGCAGAAGCTACGATGTGGCACCACATGCCCTGAACGAGGACGATCCGCGTAACCCACGTTTCGAGATCCGTTATAAAGATGTACCCGACAAGGAGCTGCCGCGCACGGAGTCGCTGAAAGATACCGTCGAACGCATCCTGCCTTACTGGAAAGACGTGATTTTCCCGTCGCTCGAAACTGCCGACCAGATCCTGGTGACGGCCCACGGGAACAGTCTGAGGGGCATCATTAAATATGTACGCAACATCCCGGACGAGGATATCGTGCATCTGAACCTGCCTACGGCCGTTCCTTACGTACTCGAATTCGATGACAACCTGAACCTGGTAAAAGATTATTTCCTGGGTGACCCGGAAGAGATCAAGAAATTGATGGAAGCCGTTGCAAACCAAGGAAAAAAAGAAAAGAAATAGTTGTTTTTCACAGTCCGCGCCCGGGATTTTTTTGGAAATTTTCCGGGCGTTGATTCTTTATTCACCAAATATTTGTTTAAGTTTGCATTCAATCAAATTAACTATCAGTGATTACAAGCAACGAAGAGACCTTAAATAGACTAAAAACCGGCGACGAAAGCGTATTTGATACGGTCTACAAACAATATTACAGGGGGCTATGCGCATTTGCATCCCAATATGTGGCCGAAACAGAAACTGAAGAAATCGTGCAGGAAGTGATGATGTGGCTTTGGGAAAACCGTTCTGCGCTGATCCCGGAAATGTCCCTGAAATCGCTGCTGTTCACCATGGTAAAAAATAAATGCCTCAACAACATCACGCACAACCAGATCAAACAACGGGTACACGAGGCGTTATATGCCCGGTTTGAAGAGCAATTTGAAGATCCCGACTTTTACATGGAAAGCGAACTGATCGCCCTGGCGGCCAAGGCAATCCACGCGCTGCCGGAGGAATACCGGAAGGCGTTCGAGATGAACCGCTTCGGCCACCTTACCTACAACGAGATAGCCGAACGCACCGGCGTATCGCCCAAAACCATCGCCTACCGCATCTCCCAATCACTGAAAATACTGCGCACGGAACTCAAAGATTACATGCCGCTGCTGATGGCGTTGCTGAACTGACCGGCGAACTTCAGCAGCCCCAAACAAGGCACTTTTCCCCCGTCCGGAAAAGGACGCATCCCTTTTCTAAAAAGGGCGCACCCTTTTT
Source organism: Parabacteroides sp. AF14-59 (assembly GCF_003479515.1). Classification (NCBI taxonomy): domain Bacteria; kingdom Pseudomonadati; phylum Bacteroidota; class Bacteroidia; order Bacteroidales; family Tannerellaceae; genus Parabacteroides; species Parabacteroides sp. AF14-59. Next base: position 50,821 of record NZ_QUHH01000013.1, read on the forward strand.
CGGAAAAGCATGCACCCTTTTCCGAAAGAGCATGCATCCTATTTTACAGAGAGCATATACCCGGTCATTTATTAAAAAGCATGTATCCTATTATTCAATTATAACCTTTACTGAACAAAAATTAATCAAGCATGTTTAAATAATAGGGCGCCCCTTATAAAACAACTAAAATAAAACAGAATATGAAACGTACATGCTTAATGATAGTATTCGCCGTGCTGGCCGGCATCACTCATGCCCAGACCGACGATAAAGGATATGAAGAAGGAAAATGGGTATTGAAAGGCGTATCAGGCCTCAACCTGTCGCAGACCGCCATGACCAACTGGTCGGCAGGCGGCGAAAACTCCGTTGCCGGAAATGCTTACCTGAACGGCTCGCTGACACATAAAAGCGGTAACTGGCTATGGATGACCACCCTGGTTGCCGACTACGGTCTGGCGAAAACCAAATCGCAGGGTGTCAGGAAGAGCACCGACAAGATCGGAATCTCGACCCAGCTAGGCTATTCGACCAACAATGTCTGGTTCTACACCCTGATGGGCGATCTCAACACCCAGTTCGCCAAAGGCTACAATTACCCGGACAAGGAACATTACATCTCCAACTTCTTTGCCCCGGCCTACTCCAACATTTCGCTGGGTATGGAGTTCCGCCCCAGGAGTAACTATTCGGTCTTTCTCTCGCCCGTCTCCGCGAAGATGACCTGGGTGGCAGACGATTACCTCTCCGACATAGGCGCATTCGGCGTCGATCCGGGCGACCGTTTCAAGATCGAATGCGGCGCTTACCTGAAAGCCCGTGCCGAAATGCCGGTGATGGAAAACGTGAGCCTGATCACGACGGCCGACTTCTTCACCCCGTACAACGACCAGTTCGGGAATATCGACGTCAACTGGGATGTATTGATCAGCATGAAGATCAACAAATTCCTCTCGGCCACGCTCAACACCACCCTGAAATATGACAACGACGTGAAAACGTTCGACGACAACGGCACGAAGCACGGCGCGAAAGTGCAGTTCAAAGAGATACTCGGTGTAGGACTTGCCTATAACTTCTGACCGGATTAAGGAACAAGAATATAGCAATCAACCCGCAGAATCACGTTTTTAATAAAAAACCTGCTGCAATCGGTTGCAGTATCCAAAAGAAAGGAGTAAATTTGCACGTCGAAAACAAATATGATTAGAAATGATCGATAAAATTAAAGCTCTGCTTCAGGAAGTAGAGAATATGAAGGCTGCAAATGCCGAAGAACTGGAAGCTTTACGTATCAAATATCTCAGCAAGAAAGGTGAGATATCTTCCCTGATGAACGATTTCCGCAACGTTGCGGCCGATCAGAAGCGTGAAGTGGGACAGTTTCTGAACCAGCTGAAAGAAGCTACTCAAAATAAGATCAACGAACTGAAAGAAGGTTTTGACAACGTACAGACAGGCAACGACGACATCGACCTGACCCGTACCGCTTATCCGGTGCAACTCGGTACACGCCACCCCCTTTCGATCGTTAAAAAAGAAATCTGTGATATTTTCGGACGCCTGGGATTCAGCATCGCTGAAGGACCGGAGATCGAAGATGACTGGCACGTGTTTTCTTCCCTGAATTTCGCTGAAGATCATCCTGCGCGTGATATGCAGGACACATTCTTCATACAACATAACCCGGACGTTTTACTGCGTACGCACACTTCGTCGGTACAGACCCGCGTGATGGAGAATCAAGAACCTCCCATCCGTATCATCTGCCCGGGACGTGTGTACCGTAATGAGGCCATCTCTTACCGTGCTCACTGCTTCTTCCACCAGGTGGAAGCGCTTTACGTCGATAAGAATGTCTCATTCGCCGACCTGAAACAGGCATTGCTTTTCTTTGCAAAAGAAATGTTCGGTCCGGAAACGAAAATACGTTTGCGCCCCTCCTACTTCCCGTTCACGGAACCTTCTGCGGAAATGGATATTTCCTGCAACCTCTGCGGCGGTAAAGGATGTGCTTTCTGTAAACATACCGGCTGGGTAGAGATCCTCGGCTGCGGTATGGTAGACCCGAATGTACTCGAAAATTGCGGTATCGACAGTAAAGTCTATACCGGCTACGCTCTGGGAATGGGTATCGAACGTATAACCAACCTGAAATACCAAGTTAAAGACCTTCGAATGTTCTCTGAAAACGATGTCCGTTTCCTGAAACAATTCGAATCAGCCAATTAAATTGAAAACCTAAATCATGTACCATCATCCCCGGGCCTCTAACCAGCCCGGGGAAAACACACTGGAGGATGAAAGATGATAAAGGTTTTGATTTTAATTACAGGAGGAGCAATCGGATCGGCACTACGCTATTGGGTTTCCATGTGGGTGCAGCGGTCGTTGCTTTACTCCTTTCCCTTCGGGATACTTTCCGTTAACGTAATCGGCTCTTTCCTTATCGGCTTCTGCTGGAGCCTGGCCGAAAATTACAACTTCTCTGCCAACACAAGAGCTTTCCTGTTCACCGGACTTTTCGGCGGATTTACTACTTTCTCTTCGTTCGCACTGGATACAATGTCGCTCATGAAAACGGGCGATTATAAATTAGCATTTCTAAATATACTGGCTAGCAATATCTTAGGACTTATTGCGGTATTTTTGGGTTTGTTACTCGGAAAAAATGTCTTATCTTTATTGAAATAACAATATGAGAAAGGAAGAACGATATAAAGGTGTATTGAACTGGTTCGAAGAAAACGTACCGGTTGCTGAGACGGAGCTTCATTACGACGATCCGTACCAACTGCTTATTGCCGTGATCCTGTCGGCCCAGTGTACCGACAAGCGTGTAAATATGATCACCCCCGCCCTGTTCAGGGATTTCCCTACAGCCGAAGTGCTGGCTGCATCCACGCCGGAGGTGGTGTTCGAATATATCCGCAGCGTCTCGTATCCCAACAACAAATCGAAACATCTGGTCGGCATGGCACGGATGCTGATCTCTGATTTCGGAGGCGTGGTGCCGTCCGACATCGACGAGTTGCAGAAGCTGCCCGGCGTAGGACGCAAAACGGCGAATGTCATCGCATCGGTGGTCTACAACAAACCGACGATGGCGGTAGACACACACGTCTTCCGCGTAGCCAACCGCATCGGCCTGACCAACAACAGCAAAACGCCGCTCGAAACGGAAAAGGAACTGGTGAAAAACATACCGGAAAGGCAGATACCCATCGCCCACCACTGGCTGATCCTGCACGGACGATATGTCTGCGTGGCACGAAAACCCAAGTGCGAAGCCTGCGGCCTGAAGCCCTGGTGCAAGTATTTCCTGAAGGCAAAAATATAAAGCATGAGAATATACAGGCGGGAAATAGTGATTACCATTTTAACTGCTCTCGCTACCCTGTCGGCAGTCTGCTACTTTTTCGGTGACATGAAGAAGAGTAAGGAGCTGGCACAAACCGACCTGTACACCCTGACCGCACCGGCACCGGAAGCCATACTGGTCGTCAACCGCCCCGCCGTCTTCGCCAAGGTCATACTGACGAAAGAGCCTGTTTACCAGGCGTTCGCTTCCGAAATTCCGGATATATACCTGAACATCATACGGAAGAATCCGGAGATCGCCTCGCTGCATCTCTCGTTTCATCCGCAGGGTGTCGTCATGTATGCGAAAGCGGATAACAACATCGTGCGGCAGATCGAGGAGAATGTGCTGAAACAGGCTTTCAGGTCGTTCGCTCCCCAACAACAGGCAAGAGGGGGAATTACTTTCACCTATTGCCCGGATACGGGAAACAAGTTCTTCGGCTATTACGAATATAATGGTGTCTGGGTGGCCAGTTACAGCAAGAAATTGCTGGAGGAAGTGGCCGCCATACAAAGGAAGCAGAAAAACAACCTGTCGAAAGAACAGATGAGGCTTCGCAAAACGCTCGACAACAATGCCCCGGTCAACCTGCTGATACAGTCGAAATTGCTCGACTTATACGTGAAGAGCAACGATTCGACGCAGTGGAGGGTCAGCGACAGGTGGCTGGCAGCGGATTTGTTCGAGAGTGAAGGGAATATCTGTTATTTCAGCAGCCTGTCTTATCTTGAACCTGCCGACACGCTTTTCCGGACGATAGCCGATACGCTGGCGGTCAGGCTGGAACAGCGTTTCCCACAACTCCATATCTCCAACCAGATTTACGAAGAGAACGGAAAGTTCTTTTATACGGGATGTACTTTCTAGTTGACAGGTGACAGTTGACAGATGACAGATACGGATTACTCACAATCACCAGACTGTTCTTCCAACTGTCAACTGTCACTTGTCAACTGTCACTTGTCAACTGTCAACTGAAAAGCATCAGTCCGTCGTACGCAAAATGCACATGCGGGGGTAATTCTTTTTCCACCTCGGCATGCAAACCGATGCGGTGACTCATATGAATAAGGTAGGCTTCCTTCGGACGCAAACGTCCGATCATGGCCAGCGCCTCTTCCAGGCTCTCATGTGCCGGATGCTCTCCTTTCCGGAGGGCGGTCAGGATAAGCACGTCCAATCCCTGCAATTTGGCAAACTCTTCCTCCGGCAGCGACTTCAGATCCGTCAGGTAGGCCATATTCCCTATCCGGTAACCCAGGATAGGCAGGCGCCCGTGCATCACACGGATCGGCACGACCGGCAAACCGGCGGCTACGAAAGGAGTATTGTCTATAGTGTGAAGTTCCAGTTTGGGGACACCCGGATATTTATGTTCGCGGAAGACGTAAGGTATGCGGGTACGGATCGCTTCGGCCACATTCTCCTCCGCGTATATATCCACACTCTTGTCACGGGTAAAGGGACGCAGGTCGTCCAGCCCTCCGACATGGTCATAATGTTCGTGTGAAATCAGGACTGCATCCAGCTGATACGTTTTACTTTGGATCATCTGCCAGCGGAAATCCGGTCCGCAGTCCAACAAGATACGTTTGCCCTCCGTTTCTACTAATACCGATGTGCGCAGACGCCAGTCGCGAGGGTCTTTGCTTGTACATACTTCACACTGGCAGCCTATTTCGGGAACCCCGGTCGAAGTTCCCGTTCCCAGAAATGTAATTTTCATTATCCTACATATTTAACCTCAGGCATTATCTCGATGCCAAAACGATCTTTTACGGCGGTACGGATACTTTCCGCCACCAAAGCAATCTCGTGCCCTCTGGCCTCTCCCAGATTGACGAGGACCAACGCCTGCTTCTCATATACCCCTACCTGGCCATGCGACTTTCCTTTGAAACCGCACTGTTCGATCAGCCAGCCGGCAGGGACTTTCACTTTCCCCTCGCCTGCCGGATAAGAAGGTATCGCAGGATATTGCTCCTTCAGTTTTCCGAACTGGGCGGCCGAAATGACCGGGTTCATAAAGAAACTGCCGGCATTTCCCAGCTTCTCCGGATCGGGCAGCTTCTCCTCACGGATCGCGATCACCGTCCGGCGGACGGCATCCAGAGTAAGCTCCGGACAACCGGCCAGCGCCTCCTTCAGGTTACCGTAGTTTATGGAAAGAGCAGGGCGCTTATCCAACCGTATCAGTATATATGTAACAATGTACGGATCGTTATGTTCGTTTTTGAAGAAGCTGGAGCGATAACCGTACTGACATTCCTCGTTCGTAAAAATCCGCTTTTCAAAAGTCAGCTGGTTGTATGCTTCCACACTTTCTATCACATCTTTTATCTCCGCCCCATAGGCTCCGATATTCTGGATAGCGGCGGCACCTGCCTCGCCGGGGATCAGCGACAGGTTCTCGATCCCTCCCCACCCGTTGGCAACGGCATGCGCAACAACGTCGTCCCACTTCTCGGCGGCTCCGACACGCAGCCAGATATGTTCGTCGGTTTCCTTCTCCACACTGATGCCTTTGATGGCCGAGTGCAGAACGATACCGTTAAAGTCATTTATAAACAACAGATTGCTTCCGCATCCGATATGCAGCGACAAACACTCCTGAAAATACTCGTCCCGTAAGATCCGTCCTAATTCTTCTTCATCGGTATATTCCATGAACCACCGTGTTTTCACCGGCAGATGGAATGTATTATGCTTCTCCAGGGAGTAATTTTCTTCTATCCTCATAATATCTGTTTATTATTTATTGCAGGACAAAAGTAGTAATAATGTGCCAATAGGTCAATATGCCGATCGGCCAATTAAGAAATATCTTTATAATTGGCTGACCGGCATATTAGCACACGGCTACATTATTATAATGTATCGACGATCTCACGCTGCTTCGTGAAAAAGATCATTCGCTGTATCTCCCCGCTCTGCGATATCAAAGTGGAATAACGTTTCAACGACTGGATCCATTCTTTCTGGGCACGACAGATCTCCGGATGCTGCGAATCCATATAGTTGATGGCATAAAGGCGGAACATACATAGCTGGAAACTTCCCTTTTCCAGAAATGTATAGGTTGCTTCAAAATTGATGTTCGACAGGTAAAGGTACGCCTTGTTGCCGTTCGAATACTCTCCCCGTGCCGCGATCAGCTCCATTTCGTCCAGCAAACGGTGGAGTTCCTGCTTCATAACGTCGATATCGTCGTCGGTCAGCATATTCAATCCTGCAAAGTATTTGATCTCCCTGACCATCGACTGGAAAATGTTGCTATCTAATATGGTATAGGAAGACGGGACCTGCCGGAGTTCCTGCATCAACTTACGCTGCGACTCCAGCACCTTTTCCGGAACTACAACATCAGACATGCTGGCAGTGATCTTCATCCCGTTGTTCTGATGCATCCAGCGGCAGAGGCGAAACTTCGTCAAACGTTCGAAAGGCGAATAGAAAGTGAACGGCACGATGTTGCATGCCGCGCTGAGGACTGCCTTCGGATCGTCCTTGATGAAAGCAAATAGTTTATGGTACCGTTTGAGAATATCATGGTAATTATCGATCTGACTCATGGTATTAGAGACATTCAGATTGAAAACGGCCCCTTCCGCCCGGTTGGTTCCCACGATCTGATCGAGTGAGATCCCCAGACTTTGGGATAATAATGATACTTCAAAAAAAGTAAACGGAACCTCTCCGCGTAACCGGCGATAAACAGCTTCTTTTCCTATGGATATAATATCCATAATATAGTTAGCTAGGTTCGTCTCCTCCGGGAGATGTTCTCTCATGGCTTTTATCAGCCCGTTATTCAATGCATCTTTCATAATTATTAGTATGTTATTTTACTGTTTTTACTCATATTGTTTTTACAAAAATGTCCAAAGAACGATTCCACTCAATAGCATAAATGCCTTCCTTTGTTTCGATTACCGCAACCCAATGCAAATTAACGTTTTTTGTTTCTCTAATCGTAACAAAAGCCTACAGCTATTGTTTAATAAGAAATGAACGCCATTTTGCTTACTTGGAAAAAGACACCATATAGAAAAAGCAATGGCTTACATTTGCAATGTATATAATCATTAAAAAGAAACACTCATGAACAAAGCAGAACTTATCGAGGCCTTAGCAGATAAGGCAGGGTTACAAAAACAGAAAGCGAAAAAAGTATTAGATGCTTACATCGAGATCGTAACCGAAAAAATGTCGCAAAAAGAGGAAATTACTCTTATTGGTTTTGGTACTTTAATACCGAGACCTCAAACAAGTCGCCTGGCTCGTAATCCAAAAACTGGTACTCCAGTACAAATTCCAGCCAGAACAACGGTAAAGTTCAAACCCGGTAAATTCTTGCTGGAGGCTATGAACGGCACTGGCGAAAAAAAATAATATGATTTTTCTCTATAACATCCTTCTTGCTTTTGCGGGAAGGATGTTTTTTTACACCTCCTTGTTCTTTTACTTTATCATATCTGCAAAAATACATACAGATTTCTAGTAAAATGAGGTGTTTTTAATGAATATCGAAACATTCAGGTTCTAATTAAACAACCGCCAGCATGTCCCCTACTCAATTATCGCAATTCCAGAATCCGAACAACCTACCCTGTTTCGGAATATGAAACTTTTGCCCTAAATTTAGAATTTTACAGAGAAACATTTGTGTGATGCTCTAATTATATATAATTTCGGCTCCGAAAAAAAATTAGTCTGCATAATACAACAGAATACACATGAAAATAGTTAATCTTGGGGAATCAAACTCCGTCCTGAACAGATTCGTTTCCGAACTCAGAGATGTAGATATCCAGAAAGACAGTCTCCGCTTTCGCAGAAACATCGAACGTATCGGTGAAATCATGGCTTATGAGATCAGTAAAGATTTTACTTACACCCGGAAAGATATCCAGACTCCGTTAGGGATCGCACCGATGAATACTCCCGACGACCGGATAGTGATCAGTACCATATTACGGGCAGGACTGCCTTACCATCAGGGCTTTTTGAGTTATCTCGATTATGCAGAAAATGCCTTTGTCTCTGCTTATCGCAAATACAAAGACCGTTTGAACTTTGATATTCATATCGAATACATAGCCTCTCCAAGACTTACCGAAAAGACATTGATCATTACCGACCCGATGCTTGCCACCGGAAGTTCGATGGAACTCGCCTACGAAGCATTACTGACCAAAGGACACCCGGCGCATATCCATGTGGCATCCATCATCGCCAGCAAACAAGCGATAGAATACCTGCAACGGAAAATGCCGGATGACAAAACAACCATCTGGATCGCTGCTCTCGACGATGAGCTGGATGATCATTCGTACATCATCCCGGGACTGGGAGATGCCGGAGACCTGGCTTACGGAGAAAAGGAATAAAATCTTTTATCGGGGTAAGGAGAACCAGAAACGCGAACCTTTGCCAATTTCTGAACTTACTCCGATCTTACCTTTCTGCTGTTCCACAATACTTTTACAGATAGAAAGTCCAAGACCTGTCCCTTGCTTAAAGTCATTCCCTTTATAGAAACGGTCGAAAACGTGCGACTGGACTTCTTTACTCATGCCCTCTCCCGTATCAGTAACCGAAAATTCGATTTCATCCGGACGAAGTTCATAAGCCAATGTAATAAAGCCTTTTTCCGTATGCTTGATCGCATTATTGATAAAATTGGAAAAGAGCTGGCTCAACCGTACATGGTCGAACGTGAAGATACAAGGCTCCAGACCCGGTTGACTGCAAAGCTCCACACCTCCATGAAGTTTTATTTTCATGGATTTTACCAAATCTTCCAAAAAGTCTTTCAGTTGTATATCTACCGGTTTGAATTCGATCGTATTCGCTTCTATCTTCGCCAGATCGAGCACATCGGATATCAGCTGCAATAAAAGTTCATTGTTCTTCTGGATTATCTCGACAAACTGCAATTGCTCTTCCTTGTCTTCCGTTTCGGTCAACAGGGTCGAAAAGCCGACAATCGCGTTTAGCGGAGTACGTATCTCGTGGCTCATATTTGCCAGGAAAGCCGATTTCAATCGGTCCAGCTCTTCCGCCTTTTCCCGCTGCTGCTCTGTCTCTTTCAACTCGGTAATATCATAATTCACACAGATCATTTCGATCTTGTCTGAATCGCTCAACTGGGAAGTACACATCACATTGACACGTATCCATTTCCATCCGTCTTCGTGTTTGATACGTAGCTCTTTACGGATACTGGTAGCTTCTCCCCTCACTACTTTATCAAAAAAGTCCAGCATCACGGCACGGTCTTCCGGATGTACACTTTTATAGTTTCCTATTATTTCAGGTAAAGGCGTCCCATCTTTTTCACCAAGGTTCTGATACCACTGGCTGATCGCATATCCTTCGCGAGTCAGCAGGTCGAATTTGGCATATCCCACTTTCGCATAACGACTGACCAATGTGAAGAAATATTCGAACTCTTCAATACGGTTGTAAGCAATCGTTTTATCTGTATTATCCAGATTGATAAAAAGATAGTTTATCAACTCACCCTTATTATCATAAAGCATGCTGACCTTTGTTATCAGGTCGATCGAATCGTTCTTCCTGGTTGGGTAATATTTGTTGGATCTGATATCCGTAAAAGAATAATTCAACCGGAACGAGACAGGTTTCTTCCTGGACATCTTGTCCAGTACATCCTGCGGAAGCAGCGGATTGTCAAAGATGTTGATCCCTAACGCATCTTTCTTGGAGTTCAAACCAAAGATCTCTACATCCTTATTATTCATATCTATCAGAAATCCGTCCTTGTCGTACAGTTCGATCCCGACAGGTATATTCGTATAAATATTGCGCAACAACTTTTCACCCCGGTCGAGCGCCTCGTTGATACGCGCCATCTTCGTTATGATACTGATAATATTGGCGATGGAAGAAAGCCATTGGTAATCTTCCAGGTTCCACATACGATATTTGTCGACGATATCGATGCCGATATAACCCCATGCCTTTTTCTTAATGATCAAAGGGATCAGGATAAAGGAAAGTACGCCTCTCCGCTGCAGGTATTTTTTCTCTTCGCCCGCTTCTGCCGGTAGTTCATCCAGATTACTGATCATCACCGGGTACAGATTCCGTATCCGGCGTGTCGACCACGGCAATGTGGAAACCGGAATATTCTGCAGCGATGAACGGACAGTCGAAACGCCGTCACTACACACTTCGTAGGTACAACTAATCGTTTTTCTGTCGTCACTGTATTCCATAATACAGGCTCGTCCCTTTGTGTCGATGGAAAACAAAATTTCGGTAAGGACCAGTTGGATAGAAGTCAACAAGTCGTTTGTCTGGATGAAAGAATGCAAAGCGCGGGATATGGTGTTCAGGTGACGGAGAAGACTGTCCACCTGATTATTTACGGCTGGCTTATTTTCTTCCGTTTCACTAAAAGGAACTAGCTGCAGGATACCCAGTACATAGATCTTTCCGGTAGCATCGATCTCCCGTTTACAGATCTTTGTCCGTACAAAGCGAAGACCATAACAGGTCTTCATCGGGAAAATCTGCTCATAAATGCCTACTTCTTTAAAATAAGCAAACTCATTCGCTATCCTGGCCCTGTAGTCCTCGCGGATCAAACCAAGAAAATCATCTGTCGGAATAGCATTGTCTTTCAAGCCTAACAGACTGATCAAATAATCTGAACAGATATAACACTTTCTCTTGAAATCAATTTCCCACCAACCAACTTGTGCCGTATCCAATAATAACTTATACTGATCTGTACCCATACATTACTCATACTAGTATGAACACAAAATTCGGTATTAAAAATCATTCCAGCAAATTAAAGTTCATTTATATTCAAGGCTTTTCAAAGATTCTACGTTAAAATAAAAAAAGCGGAGACCGGTAAACCGAGCTCCGCTTTCCTTTCAGATAAGAATCTGTTATTTCAATTCTTTGATCCGGATATTACGGAATTTCACAGGTGAGCCATGTCCCAGGAATCCGATATGTCCTTTCTTGTTGAACAAGCCCGGATGTTCCTTACCGTCAGGTGTTCCGTTCTTAACGGCATCACGGATGTTACCTTCCAGGATCACCACTCCATTCACTGTTACACGGATATTATCTCCGTTAGCAACAATCTCCTCTTCATTCCATTCACCTACCGGCTTGAATGCTTTGTGGTGATCGGCATTCGTTGGGATGATACCGTAAACGGAACCGTGGTGCTGATACTTGGTAATATCTTTATAGATAGGATGTTCGCAGTCCAGTATCTGGATCTCCATACCTACATAAGCAGCATCGCCTTCCATCGGAGTACGGATACCTACGCCGTTGTTCGCTCCAGGAGTCAACTGGAACTCAAAACGATAAACGAAGTTTCCGAATTCATCCTTTGTATACAGGTTTCCACCATAACTCTTACTGGGTATCATAGAGATACAACCATCTTCAATCGTATAGTCGACTGTATTTCCAGTCCACTGGTGCATGTTAGTACCGTCGAACAAGACTTTGAAACCTTCTTTCTGTTCTTCTGCCGACAGTTTGAACGGTTCCTTGCGTTCCAGTTCCTTTACATATATATTACGGTAGTACACTTTACTGCCATGAGCCTGCAATTCGATCTGTTCGATCGGGAAGATCGGTTGTTTACGATCCCAATAGTTTTCAAGGATCACGTCGTCCACTACCTTTTCTCCGTTCAGGATTACAGTTACACGGTCGCCAACCATCTTGATGTAGAAGCTGTTCCACTCGCCCAGCTTGTTATCTGCCACTTTAGACGGCTTACTCGGGTTCACCTGGTTATTATACAGACCGCCGGAACCAACCTGGGCACCTACATTGACACGGGAAGTATCCCAGATCTGCACCTGAGGTGTTCCGCGCAGATAGATACCTGCATCCGCTTCAGGACCAGCCGGATCAAGCATCCAGTCTACATACATTTCAAAGTCGCCATATTGCTTTTCCGTACACAAGTTGTCACCTTTTCCGTTAAAGACAAGAGCGTTGTTTTCCACACTCCAGCCACTACGCATAACCTCGTCAGCCTTTGTTTGTTCTTTTGCCAACTCGGCAGGTTTCATCTTCGAACGGGCAATAGGATTCTTTACCAAGCCTTTCCAGCCTGTCAAGTCTTTCCCGTTGAAGATAGAAACGAAACCTTCACCCTGCGGCATTTCAGCCAGGTGTTTCTTGATCGCTTCCTTCTGATAACCGGCATCCGGATTGTCAAGTACCTGCATTACTTTGTTAAGCAATTCACGTACATTGGTTCCTGTATAATCTTTATTTCCTAAAGCAATATTCATGACTGCGTTGGCTGCTGCCTGCTGAACAGGTTTCTGATCCAGGAATTCACCGGCATACAACATTCCCAGGAATGTTCCTGTCCGTTCAATCTGTTTCAGGATGATATTCTTCTGTTCATCTGTTTTAGCAATTTCCATCGCTTTACGCAAACTCAATAAGCGATTCTCGCCGGTAAAGGCAGGATTAGAAACCAACTTCACATAGGCTTTCAGAGCACGATCGAAATAAGCGGAAGAAGGAGCATCCGCACAGATGGCATACAGTTCGTCAGCCGCTTTGATACCTTTCCAGTTCAATAAAGCATCAAAAGCAGCATCGCGGGCAGCACCCGATCCCTTACGGAAACCATCTACGATAGTAGCCAGTGCATCTTTTTCACCGGTTGTAGCCAATACGGTATAATACAAATACTTTTTGCTGTCGCCGGCCTGGAGCATACGACGGCTGATCGTTTCTTTCTGTTTTGCGGGGGACATAGAAGAGATCGCGGAGATCACAGCCTGCTGGATCGGAGCCACGGCAGACGCATCTGCAGTTTCGAGCATTCCGCACAGATTGACCAGGTCGCCTTCCGATACGACATCTTTCAAAGCTGTATAAGCAGCTTTCTTCACTTCCGGTGAACCGGACTTGATCAGTTCGAGTACCGTCGTCAGGTTGGCCGTCGCTTTACGCATAGCCAGCAATTCAGCACCGGCAATCTTTCCGGCATCCGTAGCAGACGGGATAGCACGTGCTACAGCCTGGTCGATATCACCACCGAAAGCAGCCAATGCATCCTGTCCCAACAGGATTATATCTTTATTGTCGCTTGTCAGTAAATCGGCAAGAGCAGGGATAACCTGTTTGTCGCCTATCTTAACCATTGTCCAGACAGTTGCCTGTTTCACATCGAAGTTCGCGTCTTTCAACTGACCCAGCAGAACCTGCATAGCTGTCAGATCGAAACGAAGTTCAAGATTCTTGATCACATCATGTTTAGACGGGCATTTAGCTTCACGGCCGATCCAGTTGATAACATCCACTTTCACTTCCGGTTTTGCTTTCTGCATCGCCTTCATCACTTCGATATATACTTCTTTATTTGCAAAATCGGATGCATAGTTCAATGCTGCATTACGATATTCCTTGTTGCCGTCTTTCAGAGCTGAAAGCAATAATTTAGTACTGTTTTCTTTCTTCAGCGATAACAGGATCTGCAAAGCTGCGTCACGGGTCTGAGTCTGTCCGGCTTTGGTAGCTTTCTTCAACAGATCGTTGGCAGCCTTTTCCACTTCCTTTACATCTCCCTGCGCAGCTACGCGTTTCAGCAACGCGATATATGCTTCGTTCGCATTTGTCTTCGTCATTGTATATCCGGCAGCCGCTGCAGCATCAGCCAGTTCTTTGATAGAGGCCTTGCTTCCCACACGACTTAATGAGTGCAGGACAGCCTTCTGCATACTTTCATCTCCCGAACCCACTAACGCTTTCAGAAGATCTTCCGTTCCTTCCACCTGTGCCTCACCGATCGCAACGATAATATCTTTTTGTGTCTTCGGAGTACCCATACGGCGCATTAAAGCGGCTTGTAAAGCCTTGCCGGCATTCTCGCTGCCATTAGCAGCCAATGCACGTGCAGCCGGACCACTCAGGCTTTCATCACCCAGATAAGCAGACAGCGCATCGATACATTCGTCTTGTCCCAGGATTTGAAGCTGGCGGATGATAAATGCTTTGGTTTCACGTTCGTTCACCATATCTAAGGCTTTCAGATATGCATTTGCTGTTGCCAGGCGGGCGCTTTCTTCTCCTTTCGCCATCACATAATGCGTCAGGCCGCTCAAAGCGTAATCCACCTGTGCATTGCTACCCTTTCCGGGAGCGTTTATCATGTTGACCAACATCAGTACCCCTTCTTCACCGGTACCTTTCAGGTCATTGATCAGTTTATTATATTCAGCCTGTTTCTCAGCAGGCATCTGGGCCAGTACATCTGCCGCAGTTGTTTTAGCTGTACGGTTTGCCGGAGACTGAGCCATCAGTACGCTGCCGAATAATAGCAAGCTGGCAATCGATATATATGCTTTTCTCATTTTATTCTCTTTTGATTTAGTATATTAACCCCTAATTAAATGTTCCAGGGCGCACGCATCGGCTGGTCGAGCAGACGGTTAGCGGCCTCATCGTTCACAAATTCAAGTTTCACCGGATCGAATTCCAACGTACGATTCAGACGAAGTGCGGTAGCACCCATATTCACGATCGTAGACGAGCGGAATCCATTCCGTTCATTCAAGGCAAAAGGCTGGCGTGTCTTTACACACTCGATAAAGTCGGTCACCTGTGGTTCAGGTTCCGGGAAATCGGCCAGTTTCTTTTCCCAATCAGGGATATCACATACAAAATTCTTATAAACGTTACCGTTCGGACCGGAGATATACGGCGTATTAGGATCGCCGAAGTCGCCACCCCAAAGAACGATCTGGCAACCGTCGTCGTATGTATAAGTAATAGAACGCCATGTTCCTACGGCATCCGGATGTTGTTGAGGAGCATCCACTTCCACCTTCACAGGGCTTGTGTTATCTTTTCCGAGGAAATACTGTACAGGGTCGATATAATGTTGTCCCATATCACCTAGTCCGCCACCGTCATAATCCCAGTATCCGCGGAATGTCTGGTGAACACGGTGTGCATTATAAGGTTTATAAGGAGCCGGGCCTAACCACATATCGTAATCCAGTTCGGAAGGAACTGTTTGCGGTTCGAGATATTCTTTACCTACCCAGTAGAATTTCCAGTCGAAACCGGTATGTTTACTGATCGTTACTTTCAACGGCCAGCCAAGCAGACCACTCTGAACCAGTTTCTTCAACGGTTTAACGGGAGTACCCAGTCCGTAGAAAGGGTCAGCGAAACGGAACCAGGTATTCAGACGAAACATGCGTCCGTTCTGTTTTACCGCTTCCATCACACGTTTACCTTCACCGATCGTACGTGTCATCGGTTTTTCACACCAGATATCTTTTCCTGCTTTGGCAGCTTCTACCGACATAATACCATGCCAGTGGGGAGGCGTCGCAATATGCACGATATCAACGTTAGGGTCGAGTATCAGATCACGGAAATCATGATAAGCGGCGATCTTATCCTTCACCAATTGTTTCCCCAGTTCAAGATGTTTCTTGTCGACATCACAAACGGCAACCAGACGTGTCCCGGCATAGTTCACATGACCACGTCCCATTCCGCCTGTACCTATAATACCTTTTGTCAACTGGTCGCTTGGAGCGATAAAGCCATTTCCAAGCACGTGACGCGGCACAATCGTAAAGGCCGCAATTCCCCCAAGGGTTTTAAGGAAGTCCCTTCTGTTTGTTCTCATAGTACAAATTAATGTATAATATTGATTAGCAATTGTAATTTTTTCCGTATTAAAAAAGACGTTAGAAAGCAAAATCTCCCTCTAACGTCTCACAAAGATATTATTTATCCAATAACTCTTGCAAATATTTACGAGTTTTTATGACATAATCATGTTGGGAACCGTTCAACTCACACTCGATAGTGACAGCTCCCTGGAAACCCTGTTTCTTCAATTCGGCAATAACTGCTGGAAAATTAACATCTCCGGTTGGGATAGGTACTTCCGCCCCCAATTCATAAGGGTTATCGGGGTCCGGATATTTTCCGTCTTTAGCATGAAACTCTTTGATAAGAGGTCCGAACTGTTTCACGGCATCCAAAGAGTTAGCCTTTCCGTACATCAGCAGGTTTGCCAGGTCACAATTGATGAACACATTTCCGGTTCCTATATCTTTTATGGCACGGATCAATGTTGTCGGTGTCTCCTGCCCTGTTTCAAAATAGATCAGGACATTGCGTTCTTTCGCATAATTCGCCAGGTCCTGCATTACCTTGACAAAATCTTTATATTGTTCGGAAGAAGGATCTTCCGGAATAAATCCGAAATGGGAGTGCATTGCCGGAATATCAGCCATCGCACAAAAGTCGATCATTTCATGGTACACTTTGATCTTTTCTGCCCGTTCGTCTGTAGGCACCAGTCCGATCGTTGCCGGTCCCTTCCGGAAGTTCCAGGTACTTTTACTACCGGGCACACCAACCAAAGTAGTCACTTTGATATCATATTTCTTCGAAGCCTCTTTTACCTTTTCAGCAAAATCTTTCGTCAGCGTATTTTTCCTGTAACTGATTTCGCAGGACCCGAATCCCTGATCATGCAGATCTTTGAAACTTTTATCGATATCAGTCAGATCATACTGGATGACACCGATCGTGATTTTATCAGCGGCGTGTGCCGTTGTAAAGGCAAACAACAAGGCTGCTGCCACCAAACAATGCTTTACTTTCATAATGTAGAAATTTATTTTAGTCAGTACAAAGTTAAGACGGAAAGTTAAAAAATAAACCTTCCGCCTCAAAATTATCCGTTCAATTATTCCATAGTAGGATTGAATGTGCCGCCCCAGTTATTATTTTGTTCCAGATTCGGATTTTCTAATATTTTACTTTCCTGGATCGGAAAGAAATAATAAGATTCCTGAATCAAAAATTTATTTTCGGCAATGGCACTGATCGGTACCATTCTAAGTATATATTTAAAATTATCAGGAACCAATGAATACGTCTTGGCTTTTTGGGTAGCTTCAGCAATATCCATTTCAGTACCATCCTCATTGATAGCGATAGCTTCGATTCCATATTTTTGCAGTCCGTTCAATTGCATCATTTTACGAGTTCTTCTCAGATCCATAAAACGATGCCCTTCAAAGCACAATTCTACATTACGTTCATCAAGAATAGCCTGGCGAATCTCTTCACGACTGCTGACTTTCAATCCATACAAACCATTTTCTCCAGCTTCGATACCAGCCCGTTTACGAATCTGCTTCAACATATCTATGGCTGTATCTTCGTGACCTGTTTCATTGGCTGCTTCAGCATAGATAAACATGACTTCAGCTAATCTCATGAATGGATAATCATGGTCATAGGTCGATACCAAATCTTGACTTAAAGACAGATCAGATCCTTTCCGCACATACATACCACTGATTGCATCATTTTGTGTGGCAGTGCTACCTACATTCGGATTGATTCCATAGGAATCTTCTCTAACCGCTATACCCACCGAAGTGTATTGGCGATATCCTGAAGCGGTTCCTGATACAGGATACAAATCTGCATTATATAGGATACAATCCTCAAATCTAGGATCACGGTTTTTCCAATATTTCTGTAAAAACTCGGATTCTTCACCAACATAATACTTGCCATCCGGATCATCAAACCTCTTTCCATCCATCATAGGAAAAGCTTTTACCATGTCCCAGGTAGGTGTATTACTGGCATTACTACGACTCAAAGAAGACGGACGAATAGTGTTTTCCCATCCTGCAGTCTTATCCGGATTGCTGTATATAATAGGAAAAACGACCTCTGAATTACCGTCCACTAACCAGTTATCAGCATAATTAGCAGTCAATTTAATTCCTTGGGATATACAGAAGTCATATGCCTCCTTTGCAGCCGTATAAGCTTCGCTCCAATATTTATTATCATACATGTTACTCGGATTAAACTGCGGAGAAGCTTTATAAAGCAACATCTTTGCCTTATATGCTTTAGCAAAACACTGATCTATACGTCCATAATTATTACCCGTAGCTTTTGCCGGAAGCAGTGCAATAGCATCATTCAGGTCTTTTATTATCAAATCAAAGCATTCCGCTGTAGAATTACGAGTTACATACAGGTCGTCTTTATCTTTATCCTGAGCTTTGGTAATATAGGGCATACCTCCATGATAAACGACCATTTCACCATATTCATAGGCCCTCATAAATAGCATCTGACCCGTCAGACTATTCTTAACGGATTCGGAACAAGCTCCCTCCGCAAGATATTCGATACCTAAATTAATATTACGGATATTAGTATAATTCCATCGTTTATAACCACTCCCCGATGTCGTTATAGTACTTAACATAAACGGAATACCAGTTTGTTGTTCTGCTGTATTATCAGCACTTGTAGACCATCCACTGAAAATATCGCCATAGAGATCGGTCACATACGCTGTTGCCAGGTTATCATCATTCCAAACCAGGTCCGCATCATAATTCCACAAATTTGATATATCCAAACTATTGCATCCATTGACCAGCAATATAGTTACCAAACCAACCAATGATTGTTTTAATTTATTCAGTTTCATATTTTTTAATTTTAAAATGAGAAGTTAAGACCAAATGTAAACGATCTCATCAAAGGGAATGAATCGTAATATTTTTGTTCAGGATCCATGAACTCATTCATCGCAGAGATAGAGAATAAGTTGGTTGCGTTCATAAATACCTGGGCATGGGTCAGTCCCAACGGACGAAGAACCACCTTAGGCAAATCGTATCCTACGTTAAGATTCTTCAAACGTAAATACGCACCATTTCGCATCCAAAAATCAGTATTACCATAGCCTGATTCATATTGGTTCTTACCGATTACACGAGGATAAACTCCATCGGGATTGTCCGGACTCCAGCATTTATCACTTGTCCAGATAGGATAATACGGACGTGTATTACCACCATATTGCGGCATACCCTGCGTAGCCTCACAGCCTACCAACCGGTCATAACTGCCAACTCCCTGGAAGTGCATATCGATAGTTATTCCCTTCCAACTGAAACTACCTCCAAAACCATAGTTAATACGAGGCGTGCCGTTTGTTGAAAGCAAATTATATGAGTCATTTCCATCAATTTTACCATCCGGTCCCGGAGCATAACCATCACCACGAGTATCCTGAAATAAAAGGCCGCCAAGGTACGGATCACGTCCATACTGCTTAAATCCTTTAGCGATCAATTCATCCACTTCTGCTTGATCTGTCAACAAATGATCCACTTTCAAACCCGTGATACGTCCTGCCGACATTCCAACCAAAGACAAGTCTTTCAGATTACCTGTCATATAAATTACCGATTCATCCAATACATCCCAGCGATCTTTGGAATAGCCTATATTCATATAAAGAGAATAGTTTATTCCGTGTTTAGCTTTATCTCTCCAACTTAATGTGAATTCTCCACCTCTCCATGAACGTTCAGCATAGTTTTCAGGAGCCAACGATGCACCATAGGTGCTAGGTAAAGAAGAAGTTCTTGAACCCAAAATATCAGTTTCCTTTCTATAGAATCCATCGATAGTACCACTTAACTTATTACCTAAAAATGTAAAATCCAAACCACCATTGACAGTCGATGATGTAGCCCAGGTCAAATTATAAGTCGGCATACTGCCTGATTGAATACCATTAGCTAACCCATTGCCAAACATATAACTGTTACCGGAAGTGTATCTTTCTATATACTGGAAATATCCGATCGACGCATTCGACGTATTCAAATCGTTACCGGTAGTACCGTAAGAAGCACGTATTTTTAAGTCATCAAGCCAATTAGAAGCACTCTCCATAAAGGCTTCTTTACTGATACGCCATCCAAGTGAGGCCGAGGGGAAAAAGCCCCATCTGCTTTCTTTTGGAAATTTATTATTTCCATCATAACGGAATGAAAACTCTGCTATATACTTGGAATCATAATTATATGTAGCACGTCCGATCCACGACAAATGCGAGCCTAAATTCTCCGATTCATTTACTGAAACCGTTCGTCTTTCCGGATCGGTCGAAAACACAAACCATTGGTCATAAGCCGTCAGCGGATCATTCGCTGTTGCATAGATGGCTTCACCCTGACTTTGTGCCTGTTCAAAAGTGATCATTCCGCCTACTTCATGCTTGCCAAACTTATTTTTATAGTTCACTGTCCAGTCAAACTGCTCATTCCAGAATTGGCGGGAACCATAAGTCAGATTCTCATAATTGGAACCAAACGTGAAGATATTATATTTATTCAAATCCAATGGTCCCGGAACAAAACGGTTATTAGGATCAGCCGATTGAAAATTATAGGCTTTCTGATGAGTAAGATATTTCTTACGAGCATAGTCATTGATTATGTAATTTCCAGTTACTTTTGTTGATAATCCGGGTAAAAGCTTACTCAAGTCAATATTTAATGATAAAATACCATTTACATTCCGTCTGCGGGTTTTGATATAACGATCACCCAATATCACATCTGCAACATTCCATCCTTTAAAATTACTGACATCCGGATAAACAGGATAATCAGTCTTTTCGTTTGCCGGAGTACCATCCAGATACGCATAAGACGGAACCGTCCTCAAACAATTAAACGTAGTTCTATAAAAGTCGAATATATCCTCACTATCATCGCCACTTCCAGACCAATTGAATCGTCTATCGTCTTTCTGGTAGCCGGAAACATTTGCATTCAATGATATATACTTACTCAGATTTACGGTCAAATTAGATCGGAACGAATACTTATTATTTTCCAGATTCTTGTAAGATCCTTCTTCTCTGATAAAACTTCCTAAAACGTAGTATTTAACTTTTTCAGTACCACCTGTCGCACTAATAGAATGCTTTGTATTCCATGGATTTTGCCAAATCAGGTCATTCACATTATAATCATGCGTCTTAGCATATTCCATCTCTTCGTCATTATTAGGTCTGGCCAGTCCATTAGCTTCAGCAACTAAATTCTGATAAACCAACTCTTTGTAAGCACTCATCTCATCTGTAAATAACTTACGAGTGGGTTTATTAAACGTATATGATCCCTGATATTCAAATTTGGGTTTCCCCATACTATCCGCTCCCGACTTAGTTGTCACCAGGACCACTCCATTACCCGCTTTCGATCCATAAACAGAAGCTGTTGCAGCATCTTTTAAAAAACTCAACTGATCGATCTCGTTCGACTCAAGTGCATCGAATGCCGCTTTATCCCGGATAATTCCGTCAATAACAAATAACGGATCACCGAACCCACCACGCATACGGATTTCTGAACTTGCTCCCATGAAACCTGAACTCCCGACAATTGTCAATCCCGGTGCACGACCCGCTAAAGTATTAGATAAATTGGTCGTTGAAATTGTAGATAACTCTTCTGTCTTCACATTAGTGATAGCTCCGGTCATATTTATTTTTTTCTCTACACCGTATCCGACAACGATCACTTCATCCAACTTTTGGGTATCTTCATGTAATGTGACCTGATAAGAGACCTTCCCATCTTCCACCCGAATTCTCTGCTCTAAATAGCCTATATAGGAGACAAGTAAAGTAGCCCCGGCAGAAATATTGCTTAAGACAAACCTCCCATTAGCATCTGTTACTGTTCCAACACTGCTATTTCCCTCGAGAGTAATGTTTGCACCAATGATCGATGTTCCTTCTTCATCGACAATGACACCAGATATTCTCCTCTCCTTCTGTTGCACTTCATTTACAACCTGTTCTGTGCGAACATTCCTTTTCACACTATTGTCTTTCAAAAACACACGGTTATTCACAATCTTGTAAGAAATACCGGTATCTTTAAAAACCTCTTTGAGCACTTTTTCTATGTGTTCGTTTTTTAAATTAACAAATACGTTGGAGATTTTCTTATTTAATAAAGCTTCATCATAAGAAAATTCATACCCAGTCTGTTCACTTATACTTTGTATTACTGCACCGACTGTCGTACTATTCAGCGTCAGTTCCAGATTCACATACAAAGATTGCGCATCGTTTATCGCCATCGTAGACGATGCTGCAGACAAAAACATTGCTAATGTCGCAATAGAAACTTTTTTAATCATACATGTGATTTAATAATGTTAGTACTAATTTTTCAGTTAGATTTCTTGTTGTGTGTTCATTTTTCTACTCTCGGTCATTTTATCATAGGCATTGCTTTTTGGGGTTGTTCATATATAAAAACTTCTTTTCCTTCCACCTTATAATGGATCGGCGCGAGGTATCCCAACAGATTCAGGATATCGGCAAGTCCTTCGTCCTCATTGATCACACAGCGAAATTTACGCCGTGCAAGAGCCGAAGACTCGATATTGATGTTCACATTAAATTTTACGGATAGTTTATTTACTATTTCGCGCAGGGTGGCATTTTCAAACACAAACTGCCTTAACCGCCAGGCTGTCGAGATATTTACATCTATAGCTTCCGAGGTGTATTCATTCTTGTTTTGGTTATAAGTCACTTTCTCTCCGGGAGAAACATCCAATACTTTATTCCGGTTAATATCCAACAGCTCTATCTGACCACTGACCAGAACTGTCTCAACTTTCTTATTTTCATTATCGATCTTTACATCAAAGGAAGTACCTTTTACCTGGATATTCACATATCCGGTAAAAACATTAAATAGCGAGAACTGCTCCTGCTTTCTTTGAGACTTCAAAGAAAGCTTCTCCTTGCAAGGAGACCTGACGATTCTCGTCAGAGAACGATACCGGATACTTCAATGTCGAGCCGCCCTTCAACCAGACACAAGTTCCGTCGGCAAGCATAACTTTTTTCACATCTTGACCGGGCTTAACTACAATACATATCTGTTTTTCAGGTTGAAAATACTCGTAACCTCCATAAAAGCAGGACACCAGCACCAAAAAGACAGCTGCATATTGCAACACGTTACGCATTAATTGAAAACGATTCGATCGGTCAATCTTACCGTTTACCTTTCCCAAAGCCTCTTCAATACGATCCGGACTTTTATAATACATCGAATGATAGGACACACGCAGACGCATCACATCCGACAATATTGTTTTATTATCCGGAGATAAATTACCCCAGGCCAACATCTCCTGCATTTCGTCGGAAGAGATATTGCCCGCCAGATATTTTGCCAAAAGTCCGTAATCGAAATCCATTTTTTATCCTTTATATCAGCAAAACGTATGAGAGAAAGAAACTACGGAGCAAAAGAATCTTTTTTTAAAAATTTCCTTGCCGGAAAAGAAACAGAAGAGAAAACAAATAGAAATCCTGCTTAGACATATGTGCTTTCAGGAACTTGATCGCCAAATAAATATGACTTTCTACCGTACGTTGGGGCATTTGAAGTCGCTCAGCCACTTCTTTCGATTTAAGCCCTTCTATATAAGTAAGAATGAAGACTTCGCGGCGTTGGGAAGGTAATTCTCCCAGCAGATTATGTAATAATTTATAAAAATCTTTTGAATAAATCTCCTCCAGAACAGACGCATCCGATCTCAATGAATCAGCATACTCCTCCCATACGGATTTCTCTGCCTGAAGCAAATATTTTCCGGCAGACTGTGTTTTCCGATAATGATCGACACAACGCGTATAAGCCGATTGGAACAAATAAGAATGGAATCCTTCTCCTACATATATTTTTTTACGGTTTTCCCACACATTCAAAAAAACATCCTGAACAATATCTTCCGCCATCTCCTGCTCCACGATAGTAGCTACATAGGCCATCACCCGGGGATAATAATAACGAAACATATCATTAAAAGCCTTCCGGTTCCCTTCTTTCAGTTTATATAATGAAGAAACATCAAACATATATAATGTCAGGACAATTTTTACTTAAACCATCTTAATTTGTCCCCAAAAATAAACATTTTTTATTCAATACGGACTATCTATCCCTAAAAACGGGGTACAGACAATAGAAATTAAGCCTTTCTTCACCAGGCACAGGAACAACTATTCGTTACCCGACAAAGAAGTATTTGCCTATAGCTGAGTATCTAAATCTTTATATACTAGCAACTATTAATATGGTGTACTACTTATCGTACATAAGATGTACACCATATATAGGATAAGTAGTACACTATATATAGGATAACCTGTACACCTAACCGATAGTTATTCACATGCCAGGAAATACTTTTTCATAAGATAAAAAATAGTTTATAGACAAACAGGAAACAGTCTTTGCCTTGTAGCAGAATTGATCCGGCGGACAACCACGATTTAAATATATTCGATACCTTTGTCCCTGCAAATGACTAAAGAATAGAAATATGAACTATTACGAACTGAAATTCACATACGAATCGCCTATCGAGGCAACAATCATCAGCGATGTACTGGCATCCGAACTGGGAGAAATAGGTTTTGAAAGTTTCACCGAAAACGAAGACGGCCTGCAGGCTTATATCTCCGATCAATTATATAATGTAAAGGCATTAGTCGACAAACTGAAAGAATTTCCACTGGAAAACGTCACAATCCATTACTCCGAACAGTTTATCGAGAGCAAGGACTGGAACGAAGAATGGGAAAAGAACTATTTCAAACCCATCCGCATCGGAAACGAATGCATCATTCGCGCCTCTTTCCATGAACCGGAGCCAGGTTATACATATAATATTATTATAGACCCCAAAATGGCATTCGGGACAGGCAACCATGAAACGACTTTCCTGATGATCAGCGAGATGCTCAAACTCGACCTGGAAGGTAAAGATTTGCTGGATATGGGATGCGGAACAGCTGTCCTGGCAATCCTCGCTAAAATGAAGAAAGCCAACAAAGTAGTGGGCATCGACATCGATGAATGGGCCTACAACAATGCACTGGAAAATGTCCGCCTGAATAATACCGAAGATATACAAGTCGTACTGGGAGGAGCCGAACAAATCCCGGCTTTCGGACAGTTCGATATTGTATTTGCCAACATAAACCGCAATATACTTTTGAATGATATCCGTCACTATACCAGCTGCATGAAACCAGGAGCACTACTTTTTATGAGCGGATTCTACACACAAGACATTCCCGCCATCGAAGAAGAATGTAAAAGAAACGGCTTGAATTTCATTTCTCATACAGAGAAAAACAACTGGGTGGCCGTCAAGACACAGAAGCAGTAACTTTATTTAACATTAAAAGTTAATGCAGAAGTAAACTATCATCCGCATAAAATCGTTACATTAGTAGACACATTTAAATGTAAGAGTTATGAAAAATGTAGATTCTAAATTATTACTAGGTTTGGTAGTTGGAGCTGCAGTAGGTGCAGCAGTCGGATATTTGGCAGCTACCGATAAGAGAGAACAGTTACTGGAAGAATTGAACGGTGTAGTTGGAAAAGTAAAAGAAGGCTTTAATTCCGCTCTCGCCAAGTACAAAGAAGGTAAGACTGAAGTTGTAAAGGCTACAGAAGAAATCGTAGCTGAATAATCATTTATGGAAAAAGATTCAGGAAAAATCTTTCGTGAGCTGAAAGAAGATGTTTCGACTTACGTAGAATTAAAGCTTGAACTTTTAAAGTTAAGCACATACGAGAGAAGCGGGCAATTGATCGCGGTTCTTTCGTATGGCTTAATTTTATTGTTTCTGGCTTTCTTTGCCATCCTGTTCATATTCCTGGCGTTAGGGTTCTTTCTGGGTGATATGTTCGGTTCTTCGGGAGCCGGGTTCGCCGTTGTGGCGGTATTATATCTCCTGTTGATCGGACTCATTATAATGAACAAACAAAGAATCTGCAACACCGTTCTCAACGTTGTGATTGCAGCATTAAACGGTAACGACGAAAAAGACGATGCAACAACAGATACAAAACAAGCCGCTGACACCGCTGGAGAAGCTGATTTTTGACAAAGAACAGATCCGGAGGCAATGTGTCGTACAGGAACAAAAACTGAATGACGACTTTTCGTATATTCAGGAAAATGCAGGCAGTCTGTTGATTTCCGGCTTTACTACCTTACTCTTTCCAAACACTAAATCGAAAAAGACAGAATCTTCCGACGCAATTGCTGCGACAAACGACCAGCCGGTTACCCCGATGGGTTTCTCGGATTATCTGAGCATAGCACAAGGACTACTCCCGGTTGCCTGGGATGTTGCCAGACCTTTTTTGCTGACATGGGGAATCCGAAAGGCACAAAGCTGGTTTACGAATCTTCTGTTTAAGAAAAAGAAATAACTCCTAACATTTAATTTATGTTAGAGGACATATTTTTCTCCTTTTTATAAAGGAAGAATAAAAAAATAGGACTAAATTTGCAGTCGTTAAAAACAAGGATAAAAATGAAACGTAATTTGATTCTCTTTATGGCATTCACCGCAATGCTGACGATATTGGCTTCATGTGCAACTCCTTGTGGCTGTTAATTGGATTTTATGTAATATTTTTAATAAACCCATAAAAGTTTTATTACAATGATTAAAGTAGGTATTAACGGTTTCGGCCGTATCGGACGTATGGTGTTCCGCGCTGCAGTTAAGAACTTCGGCAATGATATTCAGATCGTAGGTATCAACGACTTGTTGGATGCTGATTACTTGGCATACATGCTGAAATATGACTCAGTACACGGTCGTTTCGATGGTACAGTTGCTGTAGAAGGTAACAACCTGGTAGTAAACGGTAACAAAATCCGTTTGACTGCAGAAATGGATCCTGCTAACCTGAAATGGGACGAAGTTGGTGCTGACGTTGTAGTTGAATCAACTGGTTTCTTCCTGACAGACGAAACAGCTCGCAAACATATCCAGGCTGGTGCTAAGAAAGTTATCATGTCTGCTCCTTCTAAGGACGCTACTCCTATGTTCGTTTATGGCGTTAACGACAAAACTTACGCAGGACAGGACATCATCTCTAACGCTTCTTGTACTACTAACTGCTTGGCTCCTATCGCTAAAGTATTGAACGACAAGTTCGGTATCGTTAAAGGTTTGATGACTACAGTTCACGCTGCTACTGCTACTCAGAAAACAGTAGACGGTCCTTCTAAGAAAGACTGGAGAGGTGGCCGTGGTATCCTTGAAAATATCATCCCTTCTTCTACAGGTGCTGCTAAGGCTGTAGGTAAAGTTCTGCCGGTATTGAACGGTAAACTGACTGGTATGGCTTTCCGTGTTCCGACTTCTGACGTTTCTGTTGTTGACCTGACAGTAGTTCTGGAAAAGGCTGCTACAATGGATGACATCAAAGCTGCTATGAAGGAAGCTTCTGAAGGCGAATTGAAAGGTGTACTGGGTTACACAGAAGATGCAGTTGTTTCAACTGACTTCCGTGGCTGCTCTAACACTTCTATCTTCGATGCTAAAGCAGGTATCTCTTTGGATGATAACTTCGCTAAGATCGTTTCTTGGTATGACAACGAATGGGGTTATTCAAACAAAGTTTGTGAAATGGCTCGCGTTATCGCTGGTAAGTAATCAAATACAAATCAGTATATGGAAGCCGTCCTCTGCAAAGGGGACGGCTTTTTTTATTATCTTTCATTTTATTCTGCGCTCGGTTTGCACTATCTTTGCTACCCTATGAGAACATATCAACTTATAACGATACTTGGACCGACGGCTTCCGGCAAAACGCCTTTTGCAGCAGCATTGGCCGACCGGCTGGATACGGAGATTATCAGTGCCGATTCCCGCCAGATCTATCGCGGCATGGATATCGGAACGGGTAAAGATCTGGCTGATTATACCGTAAACGGCAAAGTGATTCCTTATCACCTGATCGACATCTGTGATCCGGGATATAAATATAATGTATTCGAATATCAGCATGATTTCTTCCGGGCTTACCGGGCGATACAGGAAAAAGGGAAATTGCCGATCCTTTGCGGAGGCACAGGGATGTATATCGAAGCTGTATTGAAAGGATACAAACTGCTGGATGTTCCGCAGAATCCGGAATTAAGAGAGTCGTTAAAGAATAAATCACTGGCTGAACTGGAAGAGATCCTGACGACTTACAAGGTGTTGCACAATAAGACGGATGTCGATTCGGCACAAAGGGCGATCCGTGCCATCGAGATTGAAGAATATTATAAAACGCAGGCTCCGGATGCGAACGAGTATGATCCGATAGATAGTCTGATCATCGGCATAGACATCGACAGGGAGCTACGGAGGGAGAAAATATCCAGGCGACTGCGTGCCCGCCTCGACGAGGGCATGGTGGATGAAGTAAAAGGTATCATTGCTTCGGGTGTCAAGCCGGAAGACCTTATTTATTACGGTCTGGAATATAAATACCTTACATTATATATTATAGGTGAACTTTCTTATGAAGAAATGGTTTCTCAATTAGAGATAGCCATTCACCAGTTCGCCAAACGGCAAATGACCTGGTTCCGGGGAATGGAACGCCGGGGATGCACCATCCACTGGGTCGATGCAATCCTGCCAACAGAAGAGAAAATCGAAAGGACATTGGAGTTATTAAAACAAGAATAATTCCTTTTTAGAAAGAAGTGAACCTATCTGAGCATAAGTCTCAGTCATCAATAAGACATACTTAGTTACAGGTTCATTTGCCGTCTGCTTCAGCTGACGGATTGGTAAATGATCTATCTCATTGGCCTTTAGTCCCATTTTAAACAGTCTTGCTATTTAAGAGAAATGCGGCTAAAGCCAAAAAAGGGATACAATCTGTAGACCGTTGGTTAAAACCAACGGCAAATGAACCTGTAATAGTCATGTCACTTTGATTATAGGATAGTTCAAATTTGATAAAAACTGAAATAAAACAACATAACGATTATGATAACAGTTAACGATTTTAAGAATAAAGACAACTTCTTCCTGATGGCCGGTCCATGTGTGATCGAAGGGGAAGATATGGCTCTGCGCATTGCAGAAAAGGTTGTGGGTATCACCGAGAAGCTGAATATTCCCTACATCTTTAAAGGCTCATACCGCAAAGCGAACCGCTCCCGCCTGGATTCATTTACCGGGATCGGCGATGAAAAAGCCCTGAAGATCTTACGCAAGGTCAGCGAAACTTTCAACGTTCCGACCGTAACGGACATCCATGAAACACACGAAGCAGCCATGGCCGCCGAGTATGTCGATGTCCTCCAGATCCCTGCTTTCCTGTGCCGTCAGACCGACCTGTTGGTTGCCGCCGCCAATACAGGAAAGATTGTCAATATCAAAAAAGGCCAGTTCCTTTCTCCGGGAGCCATGCAGTTTGCCGTACAGAAAGTGGCCGATGCAGGAAATGACAACGTTATGATCACCGAACGAGGCACGACATTCGGCTACACAGACCTGGTTGTCGATTATCGCGGAATCCCGCAAATGCAGGAATTCGGTTACCCGGTCATCATGGACGTCACCCATTCCTTACAGCAACCCAACCAGACATCTGGCGTAACAGGCGGTCTGCCCGCCCTGATCGAGACAATAGCCAAGGCCGC
Source organism: Parabacteroides sp. AF14-59 (assembly GCF_003479515.1). Classification (NCBI taxonomy): domain Bacteria; kingdom Pseudomonadati; phylum Bacteroidota; class Bacteroidia; order Bacteroidales; family Tannerellaceae; genus Parabacteroides; species Parabacteroides sp. AF14-59. Next base: position 80,570 of record NZ_QUHH01000013.1, read on the forward strand.
TATCGCCGTAGGAACCGACGGACTATTCATCGAAACTCACCCGGAACCTGCTAAAGCAAAATCCGACGGAGCGAACATGTTACAGTTAGACTTGCTGGAAGGTCTGTTAACCCGGTTAGTACGTATCCGTGAGGCGATCAGGAAATAAGATTCCAATAAGAAAAAGGGGGATATAATGCCCCTAAAGAAACATACGGACACAAAAAAAGGAGCCTCATTCCCGAAGCTCCTTTTTTAATGTATTATTCTTATTATCCCATTTTACTGATCTTCCTCAGCTTATCCTCATCTATCAGCTTGATCTTCCGACCGTCGATAGCGATGATGCGCTCAGCTACAAAAGTAGATAAAGTACGGATAGCATTGGAAGTGGTCATATTCGACAAATTTGCCAAATCTTCACGCGACAGGTAAATACTCAAAGTAGCCCCATCCTCTTCCAATCCATAACTATCTTTCAGGAATAACAAAGATTCTGCCAGACGACCCCGGATATGCTTCTGCGTAAGGTTAACGGTACGTTCATCCGCAACCCCCAGGTCAAACGACAACTGGCGAATAAAGAACATGGCCAAGTTAGGGTTACCCATCAACAGCTCAGTAACCACTGTCATCGGTATCAGACAAACAACAGATGCCTCAAATGCAGACGCATTCGTCAGATAATTTTCCTGAGCAAAATTAGCACGGTAACCAAAATACTGTACAGGCTTAATCATCCGGATGATCTGGCTACGACCGCCAACACCTTCCTTAAAGATTTTCACTTTGCCTCTCAGTAAGCACATCATGTCCCTTGGTTCGTCGCCCTCGCAATAGATCAACTCGTTACGTTTGAAATGCTGGATCGTCGAATTATTACGGAGAATGTCCCGTTCCTTTTCGGTCAGAACTCTCCATACTTCTGCTAAACTGGCCGACAGATCGACCTCTTCTTTTTGTTGCTTAACCACGACTGTTTTATAACATACTTATGAAGCACAAATGTACAACTTTTCTTTTGAAATAGTAAAATATTTGATACTATAAATTGTGTTCCCGGATACATTTTACTTTCTTTTGCTACTCATTTCAATTTTATTCGTTACGTTTGCATCAAAAGGGGTGATAATTTGTTGAAAAGATACGTTTTGATATTTACTCTGATTTTATTGACTATAAATGCTCTCGCCAAAGCGGATAGCAATTATAGAAATAAGGTGTTGCCCGACTTAAAGGAGAAAACAGAATCGTCTGTAAAAGCGGATTCCATTATGGAAGAGGTGATTAAAAACGCCGAAAAATACCAGCATGTCCTCTCCCGGTACGAAGCGGAAATATATATAAAAGGACGGACGGAAATACTCAAACAAAACTTTCTGATGCGTTTCGCCCATCATCTTTTCCCTGTAGACCGGAAAAATAAGGATATGATCTTCGAGATGATCAGCGATTCCAAGTTCAACGCTCCCAACAATTTCCTGCATAACTTCCGGGCTGTAAACGGAAACAGTATTCCCAACAGCAAAAAGCAACAGGAAGCACTGGGATTCCTCAACCTGAATGTATATTCCTCCACCATATACAACGAGGGTATCATCACCCCCATGACCAAACAAGCATCCAAATTCTATACATTCGACCTGGAGAGTGTAAGCGATACCAGCGGACTGAAGATTTATAAAATACGCTTCATGCCGAAGTTATGGAGCCAGAAACTTATCTGCGGCGACCTGTATATCCGTGACCAGTCCTGGATCATCGACAAAATAGATGTAAACGGACGTTTCGATTTCGCCGAATTCAACCTGGTCATGACATTCGGACGCGATTACCGACGCTTTATCCTTCCCGATAAGGCGAGTCTATATCTGCGTTACCATGTTCTGGGGAATGCCATTGCTACCAGCTATCATTCTTCATTCACTTATAAAGCGGTGGAATGGGTGGAAGAAGATAATGAAACTCAACAAAAGAGATCACTGGACCTGACCGGATATTATAAGTTATCTTCAGATACGGTCCCAATTATCACAGACACTGCTTTCTGGAACAAAGAACGGGATATTCCTTTAACAAAAGAAGAACAATCCTTATACCATATAGACAGTGATAACAATGAGCAAAGAATAGACACTGCCAATATCACGAAATACCTGAAACTGACGGAGAAGTTCACGAATACGATCAGTATGGATTACAAGACCACCCGTCTGAAATATTCCGGGATATTCAACCCCTTCCAGTTGGGATATTCAGGACATAACGGTATTACTTACCGACAACGTTTGCGCATCAGCAAGACATTCGACAAAGACCGTCAGATCCGCTTCCGCCCGGATATCGGTTTCGTATTCAAACGGAAAGAAATCTTTTTCACCGTGTCCGGAGACTGGGAATATCTGCCGGAGAAAAAAGGCATATTGAGCCTCTCGATCGGTAATGGTAACCAGAGTTACTCTTCAGCCATTATGAAAGAGATAAACGAGCAGTTGAAAGACTCCACATTCAATTTTGACGATTTGAATCTGGAATACTTTAAACATTATTATGCAGAGATCCGTAACAATATTGAGTTATTCAACGGTTTTCAAGTCTGGGCAGGTGCAGCCTATCACCGCCGCATACCCGTAAAAAAGAAAAGCCAGATACCCAATCCCGGAGAAGGCGTTGAAGATATCATCAATGAGAACTATCATGATTTTACTCCCGTCGTCGGCATTTCCTATACGCCACGCCAGTATTACTGGATGGACGGATATCGCAAAGAATATCTGTATTCCTACTATCCGACCATCTCAGTCGAATTTGCCCGTGCAATCCCCGGAGTAGGTAAAAGTTCCGGCGATTACGGACGGATCGAAGCGGATATTCACCAAAGCATTGCACTCGGTTTGTCCAGAAAACTCAATTATCACATCAGCGGAGGTATTTATCTGAATCCCAAATCTATTTACTTTGCCGATTTCCGTTATTTCTCACGCCGCCAGTTCCCGGAATCGTGGGGAGATGAATTCGGAGGAGTATTCAACCAGCTAAGGAGTTTCTGGTTCAATGCATCCGACAAATATGTGCAAGGACATATTATGTACGAAAGTCCCTTCATCCTGTCACAACTTTTCAAGAAGAAAACATCTAAGTACATTCTGTCTGAACGGTTTTATTTCAGCCAACTGTGGACACCTGTTTTGCCGAGTTACACAGAGGTGGGATATGGTTTCGGTAACCATATTTTCAACGTTGCCGCCTTCGCCGGATTCGATAGATGGAAATACCAGAATATCGGCCTCAAGTTTGCCTTCGAACTATTTTAATAGGACATTTGTGGGCGGACGATCATTATACCGCTGTTACGCTTGATACTTTCCACGTATTCCTGTAAAGGAGCTTCGTTGACTATCACTTTCTTTTGCGTAGTAGATGCATGGATAAAGGTCAGTTCATCCCCTACCCGGCAAACAATGCCGACATGAGAAATGTCCAACCCTTTGATAGTCGTGACGAAACAGACGATGTCTCCGTCCTCTATTCCTTCTGCCAACTTGTTTATATCCGATTCCGGAATATAATAATAAGGACGGGCATTGATCTCTTTTTCTTTTGCTGCGATCCGGGCAACAAGTTCCGGATGCTCTTTCAAAGGCTTATAACTATCCGGATGTGTAGACATGAAGGATACGTCGACAGGCAAGGAGACTCCTCCTATTTCCCCGGTAGCATCTTTTACTATTCCTTTTCGCTGGTTCTCAAAGATCCAGTCTGTCGTATAATGCAAGCGGTCGGTATAATCATGGATTTCCCCGTTACGATAACGGATCGTTTGCAGGTTCTTACAAAACTCATCAAAAGACGGGGTTGCTGATTGCATAGTCTTCGTTAAAGCGACAACATTCTCTACCAATGTCATACAATCCATTTCGCGAAGATTGATCACCAGGCCTTCGGGTTCCTTTTCCAATGTGGCTGCCACATAAGGCGCATCCAGGAAGAAACGGGCTGTCTTAACCATTAACTCTCCGGTTGGCAACGACTTCACCGGAGTCATTTCTGAAAGATAGCGGTCAAAGACAGCGCGGTCCTCATCGGTACAGTATAGCTTATCAGCAGCCTGTCCACGGAAAAAGAAAAAGCAGAAAAAAAACAATAAAAAGATTTTATTCATATATTCATTTATTATCAGAATTGAACTATCCTATAATCAAAGTGACATGACTATTACAGGTTCATTTGCCGTTGGTTTTAACCAACGGTCTACAGATTGTATCCCTTTTTTGGCTTTAGCCGCATTTCTCTTAAATAGCAAGACTGTTTAAAATGGGACTAAAGTCCAATGAGATAGATCATTTACCAATCCGTCAGCTGAAGCAGACGGCAAATGAACCTGTAACTAAGTATGTCTTATTGATGACTGAGACTTATGCTCAGATAGGTTCAATTATTTCTATATATTGACTCATATTCTCATCATTTTCCCCATCCATAAGAGGAGATTTCCCCTTTATACCTTCGTTTTCAGTAACTCCTCCAACTTAATCAATTCATCCCTGAACTGGGCGGCCTCGATAAAGTCAAGCTTCTTGGCAGCCTCCGTCATTTGCTTCTTCGTTCGTTCGATTGCTTTTTCAAGTTGCGGACGGTTCATATACTTAACCACCGGATCGGCAACCAGGCTTGGTTCCGGTTCGACATAAGCATACGGTTCTGCTGTGGCCGGTTGCTGTTTCTCACCCAGAAGAGATACACTCGTCTTAATAACCTGCCTCGGGGTAATCCCATGCTTTTCGTTATAGGCAAGCTGTTTCTCCCGGCGGCGGGTTGTCTCATCCATTGTCAGTTGCATGCTGGCCGTGATCTTATCTGCATAGAAAATTACTTTTCCGTTCACATTACGGGCAGCACGTCCGGCTGTCTGCGTCAGGGAGCGGTGGGAACGAAGGAAACCTTCTTTATCCGCATCCAAAATAGCGACTAAAGAAACTTCCGGCAAGTCCAGTCCCTCACGAAGCAAGTTCACCCCGATCAGCACATCGAACAAACCTTTCCGCAAATCGTCCATGATCTGAATACGTTCCAATGTATCTACATCGCTATGGATATAATTACAACGTATTCCCATCCGGGTCAGATAAGCAGTCAGTTCTTCCGCCATACGTTTGGTCAGGGTCGTTACCAAAACACGTTCATCTTTGGCCGAACGCAGGGTTATCTCTTCCATCAGGTCGTCGATCTGGTTCAATGTCGGACGAACTTCAATGACCGGATCGAGCAGTCCGGTCGGACGGATCACCTGATCGACAACGATTCCCTCACTCTTCTCCAACTCATAATCGGCTGGCGTCGCACTGACATAAATGGCCAGCGGAGTAAGCGACTCGAACTCATCAAACATAAGCGGACGGTTATCCATCGCCGCAGGCAGGCGGAAACCATATTCCACCAGGTTCTTCTTACGGGAATAATCCCCTCCGTACATGGCTCGTATCTGGGGTATCGTCACATGGCTTTCATCAATCACCAACATAAAATCTTTCGGGAAATAATCGAGCAGGCAATAAGGACGCTCACCGGCCATACGCCCGTCGAAATAACGGGAATAGTTCTCGATGCCCGAACAATGTCCCAGCTCGCGGATCATCTCCAGGTCGAAAGTGACACGTTCGTATAAACGTTTCGCTTCATAGTGCTTGCCGATCTCTTTCAGGAAATTCACCTGTGTACCGAGATCGACATCGATCTGGCCGATCGCCGCATTGATACGCTCTTGTGTAGTCACGAACAGGTTTGTCGGATAGATATTCAGCTCATCCTGCTCATCTATCTCCTGCCCTGTCTTCGGGTCGAAAGAAGACAAACGGTCGATTTCGTCTCCCCAGAATTCAATACGGTAAGCTACGCCGTCGAATGACTCGATGGCCGGGAAAATATCGACCGTATCGCCATTCACACGGAAACAACCACTGTTAAACTCCAGCTTGTTGTTCACATATAAAGCATCTACAAACCGGCGCAACAGTTTATCGCGGTCGATCTGCATACCTTTTTCCAGATGCGTCACCTTCTCGGCAAAGGCTGTCGGGTCCGCCATACCGTACAAACAGGATACGGAAGAAACAACGATCACATCTTTCCGTCCCGACAATAAGGAAGCTGTGGTACGGAGACGCAGTTTGTCTATCTCTTCGTTGATCTGCAAATCCTTCTCGATATAAGTATCCGTAGAAGGCAGGTAAGCCTCCGGTTGGTAATAATCGTAATAGGAAACGAAATACTCTACGGCGTTATTCGGGAAAAAGGCTTTGAACTCGCTGTACAGCTGTGCAGCAAGTGTTTTGTTATGACTTAGGATCAGGGTCGGTTTCTGCACCTCCTTGATCACATTGGCAATAGTAAATGTCTTTCCCGAACCTGTTACTCCGAGGAGCGTCTGGAAAGGCACACCACTCTGAATGCCCTCCGAAAGAGCCGCTATTGCTTCCGGCTGATCCCCCGTCGGGCTGAATGGTGAAGATAACTCGAAATTCATTATTCGTATAGTCCTTTTTTAGGTATAACTATCCAGAGTATCAAATAAGCTATTACCCCGGAAAACACAGTAAATATACTCAACAGGATATAACCGACGCGTACCAGTGTCGGATCCCAGCCAAAGTAATCGGCTATGCCGCCGCAAACTCCGGCAATCATTCCGTTATTCGAACGATAAAGTCTTCTTGGTGCTTCTTCCATGATGCTCTATTTTATTTTGTTTTTGTAAAGATACTATTTAATCTGTATAGCTGAAGTAATCCGGTTACAAATTGAACCAGTAATTCATCTTCAGCATAAAAGTATTGGTTGCCGGAAGTCCGAACATACGGTCCAGGTTACTACCCCAGCCATCTATCTTCCGGCTTTCCTGGTTGGACATGCGGTGTTCCCAGACAAAATACAAGGTAGAACCCGGCAAATATTCCCAACGCGCCACCAGGTTGGAGCGGAACTCGTTAAAGCTGAAATCCGGATTCTTAAAGGAGGCTTCACGACCTTCGCTCTTGATATGATAAGTTCCGTCAGCATAGTTGAGTTCATCTCCGGAAAAGATATGGAAACGCTTGTCATAAGTATGAGACTTCGTATCGGCAGCCTCTTTAAAATCGCTGAACTTCGCTGTAGAAGTAAACGGGGAACCGTAGAACTGGATAGAGATATCCGGTGTCACGTTCACCTGTAACCGCATCGTTACCCCGTATGTTTTCTGATCCATATGCCCCATCAGGTAGATCAGTGAAGGATCATCCTGAGCAGATGAGGCAGCCGACGATTTCAATGTGCCGACATACTGCATATTGTCCGTATTCCAGGCATAATCTACCTGTCCCGATAAATAAACATGGTTGCCTAAACGGAAGGTAAGGCTAGGCGACAGCGTATTAAAACGGTTATAGCCGTCCAGGTTATGATTTCCTTCATATTTCAACATAAACATCATCCGTTGGGCTTTGTCCGTATTCACTTTAACCGAAGTCTGGAAATAAGGATTCAGGCGCATGTCGGGACCACCACGAAGCATACGGCTGTCCAGGCGGTTCCAGACAAATGTTTCTTTCATATCCATCTCATAACGGTTCATCGTCATGCTTTGCCAACGAAGGGCCGCATCGTTACTGAAAGGTGTTCCGCCATAATTCCATTGGTTCTTCTGAGTCAACGTAAACGCATTATACCGGAAATGCTTCCAGATATCCGTTTGACGGTAAGCCACTTCCGTCTCGTTCGTCCGGTTGTCCGTCTCCTTCATATATCCCATATCGTTCAGGTCGAAGCCGGGAGACGACCAGCTGAATGTTTCGGAAAAAGCCCACTTGGCATTCCCTTTACGTCCGGCCTTCACATAACCGCCGGTCCCGTTCAAAGAGCGACGCTCCGGGTCCACGCCTAAATAACCGGCAGCAGACTCCCGCTGATAATAATGAACCGGGTTCGTTTGCAGAACGGTTATCGCCTCCTTGCTGCCGTTCAAAGAACTGAACATTCCTTTTACATCTATATAATAAAGGCGGTTATTGAAATACTGCGTAAAATCAACTCCGGCCGTAAACGCATTACGCACCATAAAATCTTCCAGGTAAGGCTGGTCGAGTGCACGGTTGACAGAGGTAAGCATTCCTCCCAGCAAACTGTTTCCTTTCCAGTTTTTCTGGACACGTGCCACCGTATAATTGGTCAGGGGTTCCACAACTTCGACATCCTCCATCCCGCTACGGGTTACTTTGGCGGAAGACCGGGCTGTTACACTCTGCACGACTCCCAGGGTTACACCGTGCCTGTTCGTTCCCGTCAGTTTCAAAGCACCAATGATCGGTACATTGTCTTTGCTGTCAGCGAAACTATTTATATTATCAATACCCAACGGAGTATAAGATGGCGCAGCACCGATACGGCGGGTGTAGAACATCATGTCGCTACCGTTGGCAAAATCCAGGATATGTTTTCCTTCCAGGAAGAAAGGACGTTTCTCGTCATAAAAAGTTTCATAAGCAGTCAGGTTCATCACCGAAGGGTCCAGTTCCACCTGTCCGTAATCAGGATTGACAGTCAGGTCCAACGTAAAATCGGAAAGAGCGAATTTGGCATCCAACCCGATATTACCTCCCCAGCTATGTCCTTTCTGATAAGGACTGCCGGGTATCTTCGGTTCATTCCGGTATTTGCCCATTACATAAGGAAGAAATTCTATTCCGCGCGGTTTCGGCAGATCGGTCATTCCGTGCATTTCCCCGAAAGAAAAGACATGACCGTTATTCTTCAAAGGGATCATACTCCAGTTCTGCACCTCATTGTTCCGGCGGATAATGCGACGGACATGAAGTCCCCATATCCCATCGTCCGAAAGCTGGTTATAACGTAACTGGCTGAACGGGATACGCAACTCTGCCGTCCAGCTGGAGTCGGCCATATCGATATGGGTCTTTCCTTCCCATACGGCATTCCAGCTCAGATTGACATTCAGCTTATCGGTAACGACCAGGTCGGTCTTGTTTCCTCCCAGATTGATGTTGAATTCCGGAGCCGCCCGGTAATCATGATATGTATCGAAGGCCACACTGATAAGGTCTCCCATACTATTATCGTCGCGGTTGCCGATAAAGCGGATCATCTTTTCCGGATGGCTATCTTTACAATAGACACCAACATAAATGTATTTATTATCATAAAACAGCTTTACCCGGGTGGGAGAAGCCGGTATCTTCCGTTCATAAGGGATGATCTGGACGAAACGGTCAGACCATTCTCCCTGCTTCATCCAGAAATCTTCATCCAAGCGCCCGTCCATAACCGGCTTTGCTCCTGTTACCTTTGTTATATTATAAACCCGCTTGTAGGCTTTGTCAAAGGGGACAATAGAATCCTGTTGTGCCTTACAAAAAGCACTGGTAAACAATAAAAAGGCAACAAAGGACAATCGGTATTTCATTTTCTATTACAGGTAAGCTGCCACTTTTTTACGATCCGTCTCCACTGTTTCAAATTCCGAAGAAACAATGCTGCTTCCCATCGGAACGTTCTCATTCCGGTATTCCATCCGGCTGTAAACGATGCTGCGGGCAGAAGTATGGAACTCTTTCGCTCCCGTTTCCGCTTCTATCTGTGCGATATTATTTTCCCGTACGCCGCAACCCGGCATGATGATGATACGTCCGTCGGCACGTTTTACCAGTTCGGCGATCAGAGGAATGCCCTTTACAGCATCCGACTGCTGGCCGGAAGTCAGGATACGGTCGCAACCTAACTCTATCAGTTGCTCCAGTGCAGCGAACGGATCACGGCACACATCAAAGGCCCGGTGACAAGTTACCGACAACGGTTTGGCAGCCTCTATCAATCTCCGCATCAGAGGGACATCGATGTCTCCTTCTTTTGTCAGGCATCCGAAAACAACTCCATGAACTTTCAGCTGTTTACACAGTTCAATATCCAGCAACATGGCATCTATCTCAGCCGGAGTATACAGAAAATCACCGCCACGCGGCCGGATGATGACATTTATATCGATAGAAGAGGTTAATGCCTGAGCTGTCTTGATCTCGCCATAGCTGGGAGTCGTACCTCCTTCAGGAATACCGGCACATAGTTCCACACGTTTAGCGCCTCCTGCTTCGGCTTCCACACAACTTTGAGCTGAATTGGCACAGATCTCAATGATACGGGTTGGTTTCATATATATCTTTAATTATGTTTGTTCTTTTTCAAACACAAAGATAAGGATTATATTTGAATCCCGATTTACAATTCATGCAGACAGAAGTCAGTTATGTAAGTATTATGATTACATTTGCGTTCAGTAAAGCAGCAAGACGATGAACTCAGAAAAACTAAAGGGCCATATATTGATTCTGATAGCAAATATAATGTTCGCTATCAATATGCCCATTTCCAAATATCTGTTACCGGCTCATGTGCAACCCGAGGCACTTACCATTATGCGAATGGGGTCCGCCTGCCTGCTCTTTTGGATTGCCTCGTTGTTTACTAAACGGGAAAAGGTTACAATGAAAGACCTCGGCATGCTCTTTATCTGTGCCCTTTGTGGCGTAGGTTTCAATCAGGGATTATTTATCGTCGGACTCAACCGGACATCACCGGTCGATGCGTCCATCATTGCGACGGCTGTCCCTATCTTCGTCATGCTGCTGGCTGCCGTTATCCTGAAAGAGCCGATCACAAAGATGAAAGCATTCGGTGTATTATTAGGATGTTGCGGAGGCGTTTCCTTAATATTAGCATCCACGCATAGCCCCGGACAGGCCAGTGGCCTTACCGGAAACCTGATGATCACAACCAGTGCGGTTATCTATTCGATCTATCTGGTCTTATCCAAACCTTTGAGTTTACGCTATTCGGCCGTGACAATGATGAAGTGGATGTTTCTTTTTTCCACGCTCGTATTGTTGCCATTCACTTTCCAGCATGTGCTTGAGACACCCGCCTTCCAACGGGAAGTATTCGACATGAAAGAGATTGGAGCCATCAGTTTCGTCCTGATAGGTGCTACATTTATTCCTTACCTGCTGATCCCGATGTCTTTGAAACGCATTCGCCCCACAACTGTCAGTATGTATAATTATGTACAGCCAATCATTGCTTCGCTGATTACCGTTATGGTGGGACAAGATACTTTCTCCTTCCAAAAAGCATTGTCGGCAGTCCTTGTTTTTGTTGGGGTTTATTTAGTGACTCAAAGTAAAAGCCGGGCCGACCTGGAAAAGGAGAATCGCTAAAAAAGCTTTCGCACAAACTTGTTAATCACTCTTATAACCGGAACCTTTATATATTTTATTTGTTTTAAGCAGTAAAATATACGTCAAAACTATGGATAGTGTAAGTACCTCTAAGAAAACGCCCAGCAAAAGTATGATATGGCTTATTGTCATATTGGTTATCGCCGTCATTATTGCCTTTCTATGGTGGTGGAACTATCGTAAATATATTTCGACCGACGATGCCAACCTCGACAGTTACCGGGTAAGCGTCGCTGCCCAAGTCATGGGGCCGATGGTCCGGCAATATGCATGGGAAGGCGATACGGTCAAAGCCGGTATGATCCTTACCGAACTCGACAGCAGCAGCATTATCGCAGAGTTACAGGAAGCCGTTGCCCGCCGTGAACAAATGATAGCTAACCTGAAACTGGAAAAAGAAAACCTCAACACCGCTGTCAAAAACCTTCAACTGGCTGAAATAGCTTACCATCAGGCAGAAGTAAACTATCAACGGGATAAAAAATTATACAGCACCAACGCCGTTTCGCAGGAAACATTCCAGGATGCGGAAGACAGTTGGAAAAGTACAGGCATCAAAGTGGATATGGCCAAAGACCAGATCAAGGTATCACGTGCACAGATCGCATCCGGTGAAGCAGCGATCGCCTCGGCTGATGCCGCTATTGAATCCACCCGTGTTTCACTAGGCTATTACCGCATTATAGCTCCGACAGATGGTGTAATAGCGAAACGATGGTCATTGCCGGGCGATATGATCCAGCCCGGACAAACGCTTTTCACCATTAATGAAGGGAAAGACCTATGGGTAGCCGTTTACCTGGAAGAAACTAAATTCAAAACGATTCGTTTAGGACAATCTGCCGATTTCACCTTGGATGCTTATCCCGGACTTACCTTTACCGGAAAAATATTCTATATCGGAACGAATACAGCATCCGAGTTTTCATTGATTCCTCCGAATAATGCTTCCGGGAATTATACGAAAGTAGCCCAACGCATCCCTCTAAAAATATCCATCGACAGCGTAAAAAAAGGCAAAGAAAAGACCGGAATGCCCAAACTGGTATCAGGTATGTCTGCAACCGTTAAGATCATCAAGGAACAATAATGGGGAAAGACGAAAATACAAATAGCGGAGCTTACAAATGGCTGGTATTAGGCAATATCATGATCGGGACTTTTATGGCCGTACTGGATTCGACCGTGGTAAATACCGGACTGCCAGCCATCATGGGGACACTCGGTGCCAGTATCAATACAGCCGAATGGGTGTTGACAGGGTATATGCTGGCCATTGCGAGTATCCTTCCGGCTGCGGCATGGCTATCCGACCGGTTCGGATATAAACGCATTTATTTCCTTTCTCTGCTGGTTTTTACCTTCGGTTCTTTCATGTGCGGGAACTCTACCTCTATCGAAGAACTGATCTTCTGGCGTGTAATCGAAGGGTTGGGCTGCGGGGCTATCATGCCGGTCGGCATGGCTATTGTCAGTAATGTATTCCCTCCGGAACAACGAGGCACTGCACTCGGCTTCTGGGCTATTGCATCTGCGGCATCCGTTTCGTTCGGCCCTTCTATCGGTGGTTATCTGGTTGATAACCTGAACTGGAATTATATATTTTATGTAAATGTGCCGGTCGGGATAATAGCTTTGTTCGTCACTGTCGTTTTACAAAAAGAATACAAAGCAGAGACAGTACAGCCTTTTGATATTCCCGGATTCATCACTTCCGGTATCTTTCTGCCTTTATTCATGTACGGATTGTCGGAAGTCAACTCTTCAACCAATACGCAGGGCTGGAACAGTCCCATCGTATTAAGTTCGATGTGGATATCGGCCATTATGTTCATTCTATTCATTTATATAGAGCTGACTGTAAAATATCCACTGATCAACCTGCGCATATTCAAAGACAGGAATTTCACCCTGGCAAATGTGATGATGTTCATCTTCGGGGTAGGTATGTTCGGAAGTACCTTCCTGATTCCGCTTTACTTGCAAAATAATCTGGGATATTCAGCCCTCCAGGCCGGTATGTTCTTCATTCCCGTAGGGATCATTCAGGGCTTCTGCTCCCCTACCGCAGGCGCCCTGGGACAAAAGATAAATCCTAAAATATTGATCGCAGGCGGACTGATCCTGATGGCTTTAAGTTTCTATCTCAACATCTTCCTGTCATTCCTGACCGAGAAATGGTATATCATGATGAGCCTGTATCTCCGTGGTATCGGTATGGGAATACTTTTCACGCCTCTGTTGACACTTTCGCTTGCCAATATCCGCATAGACATGATGGCACAGGCTTCTAGCCTTACCAACATCATCCGGCAGATGGGTGGTAGTTTCGGTGTGGCTATTTTCAGCCATGTACTTACGCAACGTACCAGTTACCACACCCAACGGTACAGCGAAGCACTGAATTATACGGGAGAAATATACCACCAGACCATCGACAAACTAAGTGCCTTCGCCTTGCAAACAACCGGGGCAACGGAGGGAACCGCCAAATCACTTGCCGAACAACTGATACTCGAACGCCTCGACCTGGAAGCCTATATAGGCGGCATCAATGACGATTTCTATATTGCATTTATCGTGACGTTACTTTGTCTTGTTCCTGTATTCTGGCTCAGGAAAGTAAAAAGGGGGAAAACAACTAAACAATAGTAATCATCCACTCTATTTTCCTATCAACTTTCCACGATTTTATCACTTTCTGCACAAAAATTGCTTGTATTTGAAAAATAATGTGTAATATTGCCCCTGCAATAAGCAACAAAAACAAGAAATAGAACCGAATGATTGCAGGTATAGCATATTATACATGGGCATTGATGACCCCTTGGGGGGTTAGAATTTAAACACTACGCATCAGTGGACAGTTGACAAGTGACAGTTGACAGATAAATGTCACTAATGGTCAATTATCCTTTTTTCACTTTATCAAGTTATCCATATTAATAATTCAAGTTGACTTTTACATGTTACAAAAGTCCTTTTCGGGCAATTGTCAACTGTCAATTGTCAACTGTCAACTATAAAAAGATGAAAGTATTGAAATTCGGCGGAACGTCCGTAGGTTCCGTGAATAGTATTCTGAGTGTTAAGAAGATAGTAGAGGCCATTGAAGAGCCTGTAATCGTTGTCGTATCTGCTTTGGGCGGCATTACCGACAAACTGCTGGCAACATCTGCCATGGCAGCCAAAGGCGATGTAGGATACGAGAGAGAATTCTCCGAAATCATAACACGCCACCTGGACGTGATCCAGGGAGTTATCCCGGACAAGATGCAACGTATCGAGGTACAGAAAAAAGTGATGAGTCTGCTGGACGAACTGGGAAATATCTTCAAAGGTGTGTACCTGATCAATGATCTGTCGGTCAAGACATCCGATACGATCGTCAGCTATGGGGAACGTATCTCTTCTTTGATCGTATCCAATGTGATTGAAGATGCCAAATTATTCGACTCCCGGAAATTCATCAAGACAATCAAACAGTTCAATAAGCATACTGTAGATTTCGAGAAAACCAACCAACTGATCAAAGAGACATTCAATCCGCTGCCGAAAGTATCGCTCGTTCCCGGTTTTATCTCTTCGAGCACAGAAAACGGAGAAGTAACGAACCTGGGACGCGGAGGTTCCGACTATACCGCATCTATCCTGGCTACAGCCCTCGATGCTTCCGTTCTGGAAATCTGGACGGATGTGGACGGCTTTATGACAGCCGACCCACGTGTGATCAGTTCTGCATACGTTATCGACCGGTTGACATTTACCGAAGCTATGGAGTTGTGTAACTTCGGAGCCAAAGTGATCTATCCGCCGACGATCTACCCGGTTTATCATAAAAATATTCCTATCCGCATCCTGAATACATTTAATCCGGAAGCACCGGGTACTTATATCTCCAAGGAAAAAGTAAAGGAAGAAGGAAAAGCCATCATCAAAGGTATTTCTTCTATCAATGATACTTGCCTGATCACCGTACAAGGTTTAGGTATGGTCGGTGTGATCGGCGTCAACTACCGTATCTTTAAAACACTGGCTAAAAACGGTATCAGTGTATTTATGGTATCACAGGCAAGTTCTGAAAACAATACAACCTTCGCTGTCCGTAATGCCGATGCAGACCTGGCAGTAGAAGTCCTGAACGAAGAGTTTGCCCTTGAACGTGCCCAGGGAGACATGAACGATACGGTTGCCGAGAAAGATCTGGCGACAGTCGCCATCGTCGGAGAAAATATGAAACGCACACCGGGTATTGCAGGCAGACTGTTCGGTACACTGGGTAGTGCAGGTATCAGCGTGATCGCTTGTGCACAAGGCGCTTCCGAAACAAATATTTCTTTCGTCATCAAGCTCAAATACCTGCGCAAGGCATTGAACTCTATCCACGATTCCTTTTTTCTGTCACAATATAAGGTATTGAACCTGTTTATTGCAGGAGTAGGAACAGTGGGAGGTAATCTACTGGAACAGATACGCATTCAGCAACCTAAACTGATGGAACAAAACGGTCTGAAGCTGAATGTGGTAGGGATCGCCAACAGTAAACGCGCTCTTTTCCTACGTGAAGGTCTGAACCTGGAAAACTGTATCGACGAACTGAAGAAGAACGGAGAAGAAAGTTCTCCCGAACACCTGAAAGACGAGATACTGAAGATGAACATCTTTAATTCCGTATTTGTGGATTGTACGGCAACCCCGGCAGTATCCGACCTGTATGAAACATTACTCTATAATAACGTTTCGGTTGTGGCAGCCAATAAGATCGCAGCTTCTTCTTCCTACAGCAATTATATCAAGCTGAAAGAAACAGCCCGTCACCGCGGTATCAAATTCCTGTTTGAGACAAACGTAGGAGCCGGACTTCCTATCATCAATACGATGAACGACCTGAGAAACAGCGGTGACCATATCCTGAAGCTGGAAGCAGTTCTTTCGGGTACATTAAATTATATATTCAATACACTCAGTGCAGATATACCTTTCAGCAAAGCGATCCTGATGGCAAAAGAAGAAGGTTATTCAGAACCTGATCCCCGTATCGACCTGAGTGGCAAGGATGTATTGCGTAAACTGGTAATCCTGGCACGCGAAGCCGGTTATAAGGTTGAACAGGAAGATGTAAAACGCAATCTGTTTGTTCCGGACAAATACTTTGAAGGTTCGCTTGACGACTTCTGGTGCAAAGTAAAGGAACTGGATGCCGGATTTGAAAGCAAACGCCAGCAACTGGAAGCCGAAGGTAAACGTTTCCGTTTTGTTGCCAAGATGGAGAAAGGTGCCTGTGAAATCGGTTTGCAGGAAGTGGATAGCCACCATCCGTTCTACGAACTGGAAGGCAGCAACAACATCATTATGATCTCTACCGAAAGATACCACGAGTATCCTATGATAATAAAAGGTTATGGAGCCGGAGCCGATGTAACGGCGGCAGGTGTTTTCGCCGATATCATATCAATTGCCAACATACGTTAGCAATTGAAGGTGACAGTTGACAAGTGACAGTTGACAGATCGAGATGGTTATTGTCACTTGTTAGGTGTCTTCAGTTAAAATAATAATAAACAACCAAAACATTATTAATTATGGAAAAAAGTATTACGAGAGAGAAGGCTTATAAATTTGCCATACGTATTGTTAAGCTTTATAAAGTGTTGTGTGGACGGAAAGAGTTTGTTTTATCAAAACAACTTTTACGTAGTGGTACATCTATTGGAGCTTTATTGAAGGAAAGCGAACATGCTCAGTCACGTGCCGATTTTATTAATAAAGTAAATATAGCTTTAAAAGAAGCCAATGAAAGCGAATACTGGATTATGCTTCTTAAAGATACTCAATATCTTACTTATTCAGAATATACTTCAATCGTCAATGATTGCAGAGAATTAATAAGATTAACGATCAGCATTGTAAAAACAAGTAAACTAAATAGTTGACTTAGACAGTTCCCCAAACTATCAACTGTCACTTGTCAACTGTCAACTGATAAAGATGAAAAGTATTATTATTTTAGGAGACGGAATGGCAGATGAGCCAATCGAGGCATTAGGAGGCAAAACCCCTATGCAATATGCAGACACTCCCTATATGGACAAACTAGCAGCCTTGGGAGTCACCGGACAAATGAAAACCGTTGCCGACGGATTCCATCCGGGAAGCGAAGTTGCCAATATGGCCGTATTGGGATACGACCTGCCTAAAGTATATGAAGGACGCGGCGTATTGGAAGCAGCAAGCATTGGCGTCACCTTGCAACCTGGAGAGATGGCTATGCGCTGTAACCTTATTTGTGTTGAGGGAGAGATCCTGAAGAATCATTCTGCCGAACATATCTCTACCGAAGAAGCCGACGAGCTAATCCAATACCTCAACGAAAAACTTGGTTGCGACAAAGTTAAATTCTATACCGGTGTTTCATACCGCCATCTGCTGGTCATCAAGAACGGCGATAAACGGCTGGATTGTACCCCGCCCCATGATGTTCCTCTACACCCCTTCCGTCCGCTGATGATCAAACCGGAAGCACCGGAAGCAAAAGAGACAGCCGACCTATTGAATGACCTGATCCTGAAGTCGCAGGAACTATTGAAAGATCATCCGGTCAACCTAAAACGTATAGCGGCGGGAAAAGATCCCGCAAACAGCATTTGGCCCTGGTCTCCCGGTTATCGTCCTGCTATGCAGACCATGCAGGAAATGTACGGCTTCGGGAAAGGTTCTGTTATTTCGGCAGTCGATTTAATACGGGGTATCGGAGTCTACGCCGGTCTGGAAGTCATCAACGTGGAAGGCGCAACCGGTCTATACGATACAAACTATGAAGGGAAAGCATATGCTGCCCTTGAAGCATTGAAAACAAACGATTTTGTTTACCTCCACGTGGAAGCAAGCGATGAAGCCGGTCACGAAGGAGATGTAGAACTGAAAATAAAAACAATCGAATATCTGGATAAACGGGCGATCCGTATCATCTACGAAGAACTACAAAAATGGGATGAACCGGTAGCTATCGCCGTACTCCCCGATCACCCGACCCCTTGTTCCATCCGTACCCATACCAACACCCCCGTTCCTTTTCTGATCTATAAACCCGGACAGGAACCGGATGCAGTCACCCGCTTCGATGAGTTCAGTGTACTGAACGGAAAATATGGCGTACTAGAAAAAGATGAATTTATAAGAGAATTATTATGAAATATTACAGCACAAACAAACAAGCTCCCCTGGCTACTCTCGAAGAAGCCGTTGTAAAAGGCCTTGCAGGAGACAAAGGGTTATATATGCCCGAGCGTATTGTCCGTCTGGATGAAGCGACAATCAAGAATATGAAGAATCAGTCTTTCCACGAAATAGCCTGTACAGTAGCACAAGCTTTCTTCGGTGAAGATATTGAAACGGAGACATTAAACGAAATCGTAAAAGATACGTTGTCATTTGAAACACCGGTAGTAAACGTCAGTGAAAACATTTATAGCCTTGAGCTTTTTCACGGTCCGACACTTGCATTCAAAGATGTTGGCGGCCGTTTTATGGCACGTTTGCTGGGATATTTCATTAAGAAAGAAGGCTTGAAGCAGGTCAATGTACTGGTTGCCACTTCAGGAGATACCGGAAGTGCCGTAGCCAACGGATTTTTAGGCGTGCCGGGTATCCATGTGTATGTACTTTATCCGAAAGGAAAAGTAAGCCCGATTCAGGAATGCCAGTTCACAACACTCGGACAAAACATCACAGCCCTGGAAATAGACGGTACTTTCGATGATTGCCAGGCATTGGTAAAATCAGCTTTTATGGATGATGAATTGAACCGTCACATGAAACTGACCTCTGCCAATTCGATCAATGTAGCTCGTTTCCTGCCGCAATCGTTTTACTATTTCAATGCATATGCACAATTAGATAAAATAGGTAAAGCGGATAATCTGGTGATATCTGTCCCCAGCGGTAACTTTGGAAATATCACTGCCGGTCTTTTCGCCAACTGGATGGGATTGCCTGTTAAGCGCTTTATCGCCGCCAATAATCGCAACGATGTATTCCTCGAATATCTGAAAACAGGTGTTTACACTCCACGTCCTTCTGTTGCAACCATAGCAAACGCCATGGATGTCGGCGATCCGAGTAACTTTGCCCGTATCATGGATTTGTTCGATATCTATAACGATAAACATAAAGAAATATGCCAGCGCATCAACGGATACCGCTTTACCGATGAAGAGATCGAACATACGATCAGATATGTATATAAAAATGACGGATATCTGCTCGACCCGCATGGAGCTTGTGGTTTCCAGGCTTTGATACAGAACGGACTTGATGCAGACGAGACCGGTATTTTCCTTGAGACAGCCCATCCGGCTAAGTTTAAAGGAACCGTCGACCGTATTCTGGAAACAGATATAGAAATCCCGGCTAAGTTGAAGGCTTTCATGCAGGGCACAAAACAAAGTATTGAGCTCAGTAAAGATTTTGAAACATTCAAATCTTACCTGATGGCCCAATAACAGAATATAAAAGTAAAATGTCCCTTTGGGTTATTACCGGGAGGGACATTTCACCCATCCTAAAAAATTTCCCTCCACAAAGACTAATTCATAAATAATTACATCCAATAGAATGCAGGATGCAGCTTTTTTATCTTTCTGAGCATCTTAAAGAAAAGTAAGAAATAATGTCTTATACCGATAGGGGTTTTTGACAGATTTCTGTCTTACATATAAAATTTAAATAAGACTGAAATGAAATACGTATTATTCATTGCCATGGATGTTGCAGTATATCCTTTTTTACTGTTATTCTATATCGCAAAATGTATCTTTGAAAAAATACAACCGATACATTGATCTTCACTATAAGTAGAAGTAAATACAATTCAGACCAAACAAACATTTCCCTAAATGTCCATTTGGCCTGAATTGCATTATTTTATTTGAAAACCTTTTTTATAGCTTCTAAAAAGCCATATTTATATTCTGTATCCGGTTCCAGGTAACTTCCTTCTCCCCATTCATTCCAGGCATTGATCGTTACTAAAGGAGTCTGATCCGGATGTTTATCCACAAACTCTTTGGCTTTGTAAAGGAATTTCTCGAATTTTTGAGGCGTAACTCCTGATACAGCAGGCTGTGGACCACCGGGGAAACGAGGATTATTATCCCAGTCGATAGAGACATGCGGAAAATAAGGGATAGAAAAATTTTCACTGAATTCTTTATATTTGGAAACAGCTTTTTCTCCCCAGGAGGCATAATCCTGATTAGCCGGGACAAAATGGCACCATTGATAATTGGTCAAACTATTAAAACCTAAATATTTGACTGTATTCTCCTGAGTCTCCGACTTATCTCCCGGAACAGCCGATAATGTTGCCGGAAGGGCACCCCACAAAATAGCCTGCAAATGAACACCTGGCAAGCCTGCTTTCTTACATTTCTCTCTAAAATGGTCTAATGCTTTCTTTGCCTCTTCCATGCCACCCAAACCATTAATGAATGTACCCAGTTCATAAATAGCAAACACCGGCTTTCCATCTATTCTATAATAATTAGGCTTCATAAAATAGTCCTTGATAATATGATCCGTAAAACGATCGAAAATATCAAAATCCACTTCTCCTTTCCAAAACACTTTACTTTTATCCGGTTCCTTAGGATCCAGATAAGTAGTATGTGTATGATTAGCCCACATTAAATAGAAATTCATTTTTTCATTATTCCCGGCTTTCAGGAAACCATCATTCAAGACCCTCTCCAAAAAAGGTTTGTCATCATACCAATACCAGTCAAATATAAATGTGTTAACTCCATATTCAAGTGCTGTATCGATAACTTTCTCCTGAACTTTCGGATCCGCCTCATCCAAATATCCCCACAAAGGAACCCTGGGTTGCCGATGCCCTTCAAATTTCGGTTTTGCCTTATAGATAGCTTCCCATTCTCCCTTTCCATCCGGGAAAACACCCATCTCTTTAAAGCGCGGATCATCCTGATAAGCCGGCCAGATATAAGCTGCAATATCATACTTTTGCTTATTCTGCTGAGAAAACACGTAAGAACTCAACAAGAATAACGCACTCAATAGATAATATCTCATAAATTATAACCTCAATTAAAATAACTATTCTCTATTTTTCATCCACAAACACGCTCTTTACTGCGTCCAAATAACCATACCCAAATACATTACAAGGCATCAGGTAACTAGTCTCCGTCCATTCATTCCAACTATTTATCGTTATCAGCGGTTTCTGCTTCGGATGCCGGTCGGCAAAAGCTTTAGCACGACGAAGTGCTTTTTCAAAATTTTCGGGTGTATTATTCTTCACAACTGCACTTACACCTGTACGGGGACTATTATCCCATCCCACACTTATATGAGGATAATAAGTAAAGTCATAAGAAGAATCAATGCGTTCCCATTCTTTTTCAACCGCATCCATAATTACATTATAATCTTCATTTACATTCGTAAAATGAGCAAACTGATAATGAGTTGCGCTAGTGAATCCTAATTTCTTTACGAATGAATTCTCCGGATTCGTTGTTTTTCCAGCATCGAACCCACTATAGTTCATATTAATGGACCACATCGTTATCTGCAACTCAAGTCCGGGAAACCCAGCCTTTTTCGTTTCTTTCTTAAACCATTCCAAAGCATCTGCTGTTTCTTCGACTCCTCCCAAACCTGCTATTAACTGTGGTATATCATAAATCATAAAAACAGGTTTTCCGTCTATCTTATAATATTGAGGATGTTTGAAATATTTCTCGATATTACGTTTACAGATCTTTTCAAACTCCTGACGGTCCACTTTGCCGGTCCAGATCACATTATCTTCTTTGACTCTGGCCAGGCGGGTATCCCAGACATTCACCACATCATGGTTCGCCCACATCAGGTAGAACTGCATTTTATCCACATTATCAGCTTTGAGGAAACCATTATCCAAAGTTGTCTCCATAAACGGACGGCCGTCAAACCAATACCAGTCAAAAATAAAAACATTTACACCATGCTTTGTTGCCTGTTCTATCTCCATCGACATAACCGAAGGATCTGCTTCATTAATATATCCCCACAGAGGTTTGCGGTCCCAATAATGTCCGGGATTTCTCTTTTGCATTGTCATAACAGTCTCCCACTCACCTATTCCCATCGGCCAGAACGGACGTAAACGCGGATCGTCAGAAGCATACGCCGGATAGAGAAATGCTGCTATATCATACTTCTGCTTCTTTCCTTGTCCAAACAAAAGGATCGAGCAACACAAAAACACAAATAATAAACACAATCGATTTTTCATATTTTCTATTCTTTATTAAAAACACTTTTTACAGCTTCCAGATAGGACATTCCGTTTTTCGTATCAGGTTCCAGATAACTACCTTCCGTCCATTCATTCCAACAATTGATATTTAAAATACGCGGGCCATCAGGGTCTGCCAATAATCTATCCCGGGTCATTTGTAAAGCTTTTTTGAAATTTGCCGGAGTATTATTCGACATCGTGTTCGTATAAGGATAGCCGTAATTACTACCACTCCACTCCTTCTCCTGATTCGTTCTCGGACTTGGATCCCATCCCATAGTTACATTCGGATAATAAGGGACTCCATAATCCTTCACGGCATTATCCCAATGTTCCAGGTATTTATTCCTGACATAATTAAAATCGGTTTCAACCTGCGGCAATCCGACATGATGAATCCAGACATAAGAAGTCGCAGAATCGAACTTCAACTTTTCTAATAATTCTCTATTGTTCAGCGGAGCATCCTGACCGGGCAAAATTGCTGTACTCCAAGCTACCAAATTCCAATGTATCCCCTTCAATCCGGCATCAATAGCTTTCCGATCTAATTTTTTCATTTCTTTTATCGTAGCTTCCAAAGAACCGAAACTATTAATAAAATTTTGAATATCATAAATAGAGAAATAAGCCTTCCCATCTATCAACCAATAATTTGACTTAGTAAAATATTGCTCGATCAAATTATTACCAATACGATCGAACATTTCAGAGGTAACCTTTCCGTCATATAAATAATCATGTTTATCACCAGCAGTATAAGGATATAATTCCATCCAGTCGTGGTTTGCCCACATAAGAGCAAATTTAATGGAATCAGTATTCGATGCGTGAAGAAAACCTTCATCCAGACAACGGTTTAAAAAAGGTTTCCCCTCATAGGTATACCAATCGAAAATAAACACATCGATACCATGCGTCGATGCAGCCTGTATTTTCTGCTCCATCACTTTGGGGTCTTTTTCGTCAGTATATCCCCATGCTGGTACTTTAGGCTGATAATGACCATCAAAGCGAGGTTTAGCATGCTTTACCAACTCCCATTCCGACCAGTTTTCAAAATGCTGACGGCTAATACGCAAATCGGTAGTATCACGTGTATGATAATTAGGGAAATAATAGCACGCTACTGTAATTTCATCACTTACATCTTTCGCCTGACTCATACCCGTTGCAGTAAAAGCCAGCATAATCAAACAAATAATTACTTTTAGATTCATATCTTATTTTTCTTTCACAAAAACGATCAGTCCAGATCCATTAACTGAAACTGACCGTTTTTATTAATATTTATTTATATCCTGGATTTTCCACCATATTAGGATTGCTAGACGTTCTGCTCAAAGTTATAGGCAAATAATAATTTTCCTCTTTGAACAACGGTGTAGAAACACTTCCGTCGATATTATCCAGAATTTCCAGTTTATATTTTTTCTCATCATCTGTATAACTAGAATAGTCTAATATATATCGAAGACCAGAAAAACTTCTTGATAATTCAGTGGTTGCAGTTCTCCAACGTCTGACATCCCAATACCGGTGTCCTTCAAATGCCAGTTCGACTTTTCTTTCATGACGTATCTTATCCTGGCTGATCTCTTTCAGCGAGGCAATTCCGGCACGTTCCCGTATCTGATTGATAGCATCCAAAGCTTCACCATTCTTACCTAATTCATAAGCAGCTTCCGCTAAATTCAGTAAGGTTTCCGCATAACGGAATAATAAGAAATCCTGGGAAGAAGTAGCCCATGCAGACTCTGTTCCTGCCATGTTATCATGAGATTCATCCAAATATTTCATTACACCAAAACAAGTACCTTCCAGATCCTGATCGCCTGTACATAACACTCCCTTGTAAGAATCCTTCGTCATAATCGTCCCATCCGGTAAAAGCAAGCCATTATGGTAATCCACAAAGCTACCTTTCCACGGAGTTTCCTGTGTATATATCGTTGCAAAGAAACGAGGATCCTTTTTCCCCCACAACTTATCCATAGTCCACAGGCCATTCTCCACTTCTGAACGGTTCAGTTTTCCGGGAGTACCATCCACATACTCAAAATCTTCCACCAACTCCAGATAAGGACCGTCCAGGTTACCTCTGTTCCAACCCTGGGGACGAGGACACTGAAAGAAATCAACAGCCCATCCATTTCCACCTGTTATCAAACCGTTTGAACTATCGTGTCTTTTTGCAAAGATAACCTCACTATTATTTTTAACTAAAAATATATTTTTAAAGTTTGTTACTTTATCCGCATCCAGATCATATAAAGCAAATTTTCCGCTATTTATGATCTCCTTGGAAGCATCATAAGATATCTGATAAAAATCCTTTGCCTTTTCTGCAGGGATTCCCACTACTCCATCCAATTGCACCTTACCGAACTGTGCAATACTTGCAGCGTATAAAGCTGCCCGCGACTTCAAAGCCAAAGCAGCATATTTCGTTGCACGTCCCAGGTTTCCGCTTCCGGCCTCTTCCGGCAACTCATTAGCTATTTCACTTGTTTCAGATATAATAAAATTATAGACGGCTTCTTCCGTATCCCGTTTAGGATATAATTCTTCCTCCGGATCAGTCAACTGCTGCGCTTTCAAAATCAAGGGAACACCACCATAACGTTTTGCCATGGCAAAATAAGAAAAAGCTCTCAAAAAACGAGCTTCTGCAACTCGAGTACCTTTAAGATCCTGATTTAACGGAGATTCCGGGACTTTTTCTATAAATTCATTGATTTTACGGATAGGATCATATCCCCACCAGTCCAACAAACCACCATCAATTTTTAGTCCGCCAAACTTATAATTATATCCGGTCATAGCTTCTCCCCAATCTCTCCATTGAGACAAACATTCATCAGAAACATGGTTCACAACGAATGCAGGGAAATAGCCATCACCTTGCCAACCTGCACCACCACTTTCATTTCCAAAATAAGACATGTGATAGTAACATTGAACTAAATAAGCTTCAATCAAAGCTTCATCATTCCATACAGCTTCATCAGAGATGATATCTAATGGAGTTTTGTCCAGAACATCTGAACAGGAAACAAAAGATGAAGCGATTATCATTAATGACAAAAATATTTTTTTCATACGATTAGACTTTTTATTAGAATGACAAATTAACACCTACAGAAAGAGTTTTTTGTTGAGGATAATAATATCCGCCTTGTCCGGAAGGGGCCTCCGGGTCAATATGATATTTTCTTAACTTATCGAATGTCAACAAATTGGTACCTGCAAAATAGACTCTGCATTGCTTTATAAATAATTTCGTACAAAGCTCTTTGGGCAAATTATATCCGATAGCCAACGATTTCAGACGTAAATAACCTGCTTTTTTATAAAAATAATCAGATGTATAACCATTGGTAGCAGCACCACCTAAACGAGGATAAAGAGCATCAGATACATTATTTTGTTCACACCAACGAAGATCATACAGCTCCTGTGGGAATGTTAATGTATTATGCCATAATGTGATATTGCTGTTATATCCGAAAGCACCCTGGAAAAGAGCCGCAAAATCAAAATCTTTATATTTCAGATCGACATTCAGTCCATACATCCAATGAGGCATCGTTCCTTTACCTATCTCAACCTGGTCTTTCCAGTCCAACACTTTATCGCCGTTTACATCTACATAGCGAATATCTCCCGGCCGTAAAGATGCATTTTGCTTATTATCCTGATCAAAACCCAAATTATCAATTTCTTCCTGAGAAGTAAACAATCCGTCCGATACGTATCCAAATTGTCTGTCTATCCATTGTCCGGACTTCTGATTTATCCTTTTCTGGTCAGGATCTGTATACATCTGCTCTTCATAATGATCCCATTTTGCTCTGGACCACGAAATATTACCGCTGATGTTATAGCTGAAATCTTTAAAGTTTTTTGAACTACCGACAATAAATTCAAAACCTCTATCTGTCATACTATTAAGATTCTCATCAGGAAAACTAGCACCAAATGTAGGAGACAAACTCATAGAGCGTTTAGCCGGGATACCAGATCTCTTCCGGTAGAAAACATCCCCTTCTCCATAAATCAACTGATTCAGGAATGAATAATTCAGACCGACATTCCATATTTCAAATTTTTCCCAGGACAAAATAGGATTAGCCAAGCCTGTTGTCACAATACCGGACATACTTTTATCTCCCAACAGATAATATCCATTCAGCTTATAACCGGATAGATACTGGAAGTTACCCACAGCATCATTACCTGAACGTCCGTAACTTGCCCTAACCTTTAAGTCATCCAATACAGATTTAGCATTTTCCATAAAGGATTCCTCTGTGATTCTCCATCCTAATGAAGCACTCGGGAAAAAGCCCCATCTGTGTCCGGGAGCAAACTTAGCCGAGGCATCCGCTCTTAATGTTGTTTCCAACAAATATTTATTCTTATAGGAATAATTAAATCTTCCGACAAAACTCTTACGTCCCATCTCCGATGAGGCTCCGTCATTTTTCATTGTTTCAGTATTACCGACAAATAATTCCTCAATGGAAGGAGTCAGCATATCTTCTCTACTTGCTGACATCCAGTTTCCCGAATAATCAATCGCTTCATACAGAGCCAAAACAGACAAAGTATGATCTTCCGCCAACGTATTATCATAATTAACAGAGAACTGCCTAGTCAGCATCTTACTCCGATCATCCCGTTGTGATAATTGGGCCGAATTTCCCAATCCTCCTGCACTGATATATGTATCACTCGCCACATCATATCTATAAAAGGAAGATGGTCTGTTAAATCTCTTCTGGAATTTAATATCGTCATAATAATTAACAAAGAATTTAGCAGAGAGTCCCTTTACCCATTTAATATTATATTTTAAAGCGATTGTACCGGTTAAAGTAAGCTTTTCATCTTTGGTATATCCGGATAAATCAGTATTGGATGTAACATGTGCACCCCCTGTTCCCTTTCCATCAGCATAAGAGATTCTCGTCGGATCTGGCAAATGAGCCGGATAAATAGGCAACGTATTCCAAAAATCCTGCCAAACCGTATTTTCCCCTGCGGACTGGCCACGAACTGTCGTCATATTATCAGACTTTATGAAAGACAAGTCCAACTGCAACGATAGCTGATCTGTGATGTTGGCATCGATATTCGACTGTAAATTATAACGCTTATAATCTCCACCATTATTTTTCCAAATAGATTCCTGGCCTAAATAGCCCAAAAAACCATAATATTTAATCTTCTCACTACCTCCGCGTACCGATATATTATGCTGGTTCAACGGAGACCAGTTTCTGATCAATTCGTTATACCAATCTGTATTTACATACTGCGGATCCGTACCGTCATAGAACTTCTGTATCTGTTCTTCCGTATAGGGAGCAGTCGATTCCGGTTTACCTGACTGAAGCCACTCTTCCCGTTTCAAAGTAGCATAATCACCCGAAGATACAGGTTTAGGCATAGTAGTAATGCCTTGAAAAGTAATGGATGAATTAATAGCAATGGTCGGCTTTTGGACAACACCTCTCTTTGTGGTTACCAAAATAACACCATTACCGGCACGAGCTCCATAAATTGAAGCGGAACCATCTTTCAATATACTGATAGACTCGATCTGATTCGGATCGACCCGATTAAAATCAGTTTCTATTCCGTCCACGATCCAAATAGCATTATCCGCAAATCCACGCACTTTTATAGTTGCCTGGTCCGCCCCAGGTTGTCCGCTTGCCTGCTGAGAGACTAATCCGGGTAATCTACCACCTAAACTATTTATAGTACTGGAAACCGGAGCAACGGTCATTTCTTCGCTTTTAACCGTTGCGATAGATCCTGTCAAGTTTCCTTTTTTCTGTGTACCATATCCGACAACTACCACTTCATCCAATGTTTTGGTATCTTCTTTTAATGTAACAGCCAACGACTGTTCATTACCAATCTTTATTTCAGATGAAAGATAGCCGATATAAGAGATCTCCAGTAAGTCTCCCTTTTCTACATTTAAAGAAAAATGTCCGTCTATATCCGTTACAGCACCATTGGTCGTTCCTTTGACCATTACATTTGCTCCGATAATAGGGATACCCGCAGCATCGACCACCGTCCCTGTAATCTTCTTCCCTTTTTGGGATATAATAGGATTTGACGATTTTACAGACAACACAATTCGATTTTCCACAACTGAATAACCGACATTGGTCCCGGAAAAAACGGTATCCAGTATTTTAAATATATCAGCATCATCGACAGATACCGATACTTTACGATTCAAATCGACATGACGATTGTTATAAAAGAAAGAAAAATTACTTTTAGCTTCTATCTGTTCCAAGACTTCCTGCACTGTTTGATTTTTAGTATCCAAACTAATCCGGGCAGTTTGTGCATAGCTACCAGAGGCATGTAGTAAGCTAATTGAACTTATCAAAAAGACAAAAAACAGTTTCATAACCAATGGAATCTTTTTTAAGGTTAACCCGAGTGACTTTGTCACCCATAGAAATTGGGTAATAGATAATTTTTGCATAACTTTGTGTACTTTTTTTAAGGAAAAAATGATTTGAAACGAACCTGTCGCCAAACAGGTTTCTCTCAGTTAGTTCATTTCATTCGGATGAATACGCCAATATTTATCCGAATGTTTTTGTTTCAAGGGGGTCCGTTTGCCATACGCTTCTGTTTTTAATAGATTTCTACTTTACTTTTCCTATCCAATTGATTTTCCGACGGAATATAACGCCACTTAATTCCGGAAGAAGCATTGAATATGTCTAATATCTGTTCCAATCGATGATTGGTAAACGATCCGGTATAAAAGTCTTTTACATATTTATTATTCGACACTACAAAATCCACATTAAACCTTTTTGTCAACATACGTAAAGCCTCTTCAAACGGGGTTTTCCTGAAAATAATCATTCCATTCTTCCAGGATATTTCAGCTTCTCCATTTGTCTGATATATGCTCGCCCGGTCTGCTTGTATATTATAAACCAGCTTTTCCCCCGGCTTCATATTCACCTGTCCGGACCTGGAAATAAAAGCGACTTTACCACTGATCAATGTGGTCGAAACAATAGAATCCCACTTAAAAGCCTCCATATTAAAAGAAGTTCCCAATACTTCGACCCTGGCATTGTGAGGAGTCGTTACAACAAACCGTTTTTCCGGATTTTTTACAACTTCAAAGAAAGCCTCACCTTCCAACCGGACCGAACGGAAATCCCCATCGAACGTTTCCGGATATACCAGCAACGACTCGGAATTTAGATTCACCTTTGTGCCGTCCGGTAATGTCAGGCTGGTTGTCATTCCCGGATTTGTCCGGACTTCCAACATACGGATATCCCGCTTTTCAGGAATAAGTACTTCCAACAGATAAACTGCCAACAACGGAATGAACAATATCGCAGCAACCCTCTGTCCCCACATAAACAACGTCTTCAGCTGACTTCTTCGGATACGCCCGTCGACTTTATCTAAAGCATTATCTGTATTTACCTGATCCATGATAGCAATAGTATCCGAAGCCAGGTATATCAGTTGTATCTGCTGAGCAATTTTATAATGTTCTTCAGATTGACGAATCCAGATTTCAACTTTCTCTTTCTCCTCTGCTGAAACATTTCCGTCACAATAGCGGGGAAGTAACTCCTCTACAATATTTATATTATTCTCGCTCATTTAATCTCCTTTTATTATTATGACAGGTGAGATCAGATGAGTTCCTAAACAGAAATTGACTTTTTTCAAAAAAAAATTATGATATTTGCTCTTAGATAAGAAAAACATATGAAAGGGAGTATATATAAAGAGCAATACCAGAATGATAATCTTCTTTTGTCAGCTTTACGTCAATCGGACAGGGAAGCATATACCTTCTTATTCCGGAAATATTACCCAATGCTGTGTGCTTATTGCCACAAGTTTATTTCTTTAGAAGATTCAGAAGAGATCGTTCAGGATGTTCTGTTCTGGTTATGGGAATCCCGCAAAGAGCTGGTTATAGAAAAGTCACTCAGCCAATACCTGTTCAAGATTATATATAATAGAGCCATCAATAAAATAGCCAGTCTACAGGCAAAAAACAAAGCTGATACCATTTTCTTTGAGCAAATGCAGGAAATGTTACAGGACACCGATTACTACCAGATTACCGAACTAAGAGAATTGCTCAAAAAAGCTATTAACAAACTACCGGACAGCTACCGGCAGGCATTCGTCATGCACAGGTTCCAGCACATGAGCTACAAGGAGATAGCTGAACAGGCAGGAGTTTCCAGTAAAACTATAGACTACCGGATCCAGCAGGCTCTAAAGATTTTACGCAAAGAATTAAAGGATTATCTACCTCTTCTATACTTTATTCATTTGGTCTGAAGCTATATCATACCGATATATTCTTATTTTTCCCGATTATTCGTACCTTTGTTCTAACAATACAAAAGGAGCATTCATGTATTTCAAAAATATAATCGGTCAGGAAGAAATAAAGAAACAACTTATCCATTCAGCACAAACAGGTGTTGTTCCACATGCCCAGTTATTTACAGAACAGGGAGGTGCAGGAGCTTTTCCTCTGGCTTTGGCATATGCCCGTTACCTGAATTGTACTCACCGGACAGAGACTGACGCCTGCGGGACATGTCCGTCCTGCCTGAAATACAATGAACTGGCACATCCGGATTTACATTTTGTCTTTCCTATCGTTGCCAAGAAAGAAAAGAAAAAAGAAGTGTGCGACGATTATCTGACCGAGTGGCGCGGGTTCCTGAAAGACCGTCCCTATTTCAATATAGACGGCTGGCTCGATTATATAGATGCCGGTAACTCACAAGCTATCATCTATTCAAAGGAAAGCGACGAGATTATCCGTAAACTGAACCTGAAAATATATGAAGCGACTTACCGTATCTTATTGGTCTGGTTACCCGAAAAACTACATCCGACCTGTGCTAACAAACTTCTGAAAGTTATCGAGGAACCTCCTTTAAATACAGTTATCCTGATGGTCTCGGAAATACCCGATCAGGTATTGGGAACAATTCTCTCACGGGCACAACGGATTAATGTCCGTTCCATCCATCCCGAAGCGATAACAACAGCTATGATGATGCAATTCGGTTTGGCAGCCGACGATGCCAAACATGTTGCCCATCTGGCCAACGGCAATTATCTGAAGGCAGTAGAAGCGATCAGCCTCAGCGAAGAGAACAGTTTCTATCTGGAACAGTTTAAAACGATGATGCGTAATTCCTGGGCACGAAATGTAAAAGGAATGAAAGCAATGGGAGATATTCTGGCCGGTATCGGACGGGAACGGCAAAAGAACTTCCTCCAATATTGCCAGCATTTGATACGCGAAAACTTTATGTATCGTTTTCAGTCTCCGGATTTGAATTATATGAATATGGACGAAGCTGGTTTTGCCGTCAAGTTTGCCCCTTTCGTCAACGAACGGAATGTATTCGATATAATGGAAGAACTGGCCAAAGCAGAACGCCATATAACACAGAATGTAAATGCTAAAATGGTTTTCTTTGACTTGTCGTTACGATTGACAGTTTTGATAAAGCGGTAAATAAAACTTACCACCATATCTGGCGTCCATTTTCAAAAATATTCATAACGTATAAGGATTGGATTGGATTTTTCGGTGATAGTACTTATTTTATTTTTTGTTTTAAATTCTTCTGTGCAACCTTCATTTATACAAAACAGTAACCTATCTATTTCCTCTTGATG
Source organism: Parabacteroides sp. AF14-59 (assembly GCF_003479515.1). Classification (NCBI taxonomy): domain Bacteria; kingdom Pseudomonadati; phylum Bacteroidota; class Bacteroidia; order Bacteroidales; family Tannerellaceae; genus Parabacteroides; species Parabacteroides sp. AF14-59. The sequence goes on from NZ_QUHH01000013.1 coordinate 112,871, forward strand.
GAAATATGCATAGACTGCTGTTGAATCAGCATAGACAAAATTAATCGAAGGTTGATATCCTATTTTTTTAAAGGTCACATCATCATAAACAAAATTGAATAACCTAGATTGCTTTGATTTCATATTATAGACTATTCTAGTAACATCATTTTTACCATTATCTATTGTTATATAAAAAATAATATAATCTCCAAATTCAATATATTCATCTATATTGTATATTTTGTTCATATTAGTAAATACTGATTGTATCATAAAACCTTGATTTAGTTCTCTCGAATCATGTGAAAAAGTCATTTTACTTTTAACATCATTCACTGTCAATAGATTTTTTGATCTCAAAGTAAGAAAAGGCCAAATACCTTTAGAATCTACAGTTACAATCGTATCTGACAAGTTTTTAATAAATCGAACGCCATTTGGAGTATTATAAAACTCAGATCTTCCACCATAATCAGCCGCATATGATCCTTTATTATATTTCTTTGCAGAAAAATAAGATTCCTCTATAAAGAAATCTTTTTGATCTAACTTAAAAAGTAAAAAATCAGGATCTGGTTATTTATAATAATATGAACTTACATACAGATTGTTATCTATATAATCTATATATTCAACATTTGACTCAATCTTTATATAATTTGCATATTTATATTTTCCGGTATGAATATCATAAACATTAATCTTTTGTTTATTACAATCAAAAAGACATATATTTCCTCCCTTTTTATCAATTGAAAAATCCGAAATATTCAAATACTCTCCAGGTCCTTGCCCTATACTTCCTATTTTTCTTAAAAAACGACCATCCATACCGTACACAAAAACTGCCTTTGCTTTGTAAGTATCCAAAATATAAATCAAGCTATCAGCAACTTCGAGCTTATCTACAAACGAAAACATAGACTGATCAGTTAGTTCAGGTATTATGAAAGATGAACTATATACTGCTTCAGACAAATGAAATTTTGAGATCATTTTCAAAGTATCAAAATCAATGACATGAATAGACTCCAACATCTCATATGTATTAACATTCTTGGTTGTACAAGAATAAAAGCAACTCAAAATTAAAAATAGATTAATTAACTTCATACTTAATTCAATATCATCACACTAGAATTTTATACATATTATTTATCCATTGCAATAAACTTAAGATAGAACACACCTTCTATTTTCTATACATTACAGTATGTTTTCATAGTTCAATAACTTTTCAAGCGTATAAAAATATTATATATAACATTCTAATCACGATTACAATTTTCTAATTTAAGCAATTCAAATCAGTAGATAATTCAGTCATTGAATAGTTTATAATATCATTCATGATAGTGCATCCATAAACTAATAATTTATAAATACTTAGTACTATAACATAAAGGGCCATCCCAAAAACACTAACAACATAACAGTTAGGATAAATAATAATAGAGCTCGATATCTTTGTCCATTTTTATACAGATTATATATACTTCTACCATAATAAACAGTCAAAAATATTGCTATTACAATTAGAAACATAGAAATATAATCCACAAATTTATCACTCCCATATAACCAATTCCTGCCATTTGTCACAATATTACTAATTAGTAAATAAGTAAACAATAGGATTGAAACAATTATGTTTATAAACAATTTCACATTCTTCATAATATATTACATTACAGAATAGCATATGGTAAATCCGGTGTCAACAGTGATCAATGTGACTCTGATTACTATTGATCACCGGATTAGTAAATAAAAAAAAGAATAATACCTAATGAATCAAGCCATCACCTGCCGGAGAATAAGCCCCTATTTCACCAATATAAGCATACGATGAACGAGAATTCGAAGCGACATAATACATGAAATAGCGTGCTTTAACAACATTAGCCGCCCTTGAAAATTGAGGGATATCGACTACATTATCTAAAGAGTAAACACCATAATCCTTCCATCCCGCATCATTACTGTCTGACGGATCAGTCAATGATTCTGCATAGAATATCTGGTGAGTCGGTTGAGCACCACCCGAATCATCCATACGACGATATACTTCAAAACTCGATATATCAACCATTTCTCCCATATCTACAATAAAATAATGAGGGAAAGGAGCCGTCGGGTTATGCTCCGTATGCCAAGGAGTATTAATATCACCATCGATAGCATTCGTTGCCGGCCATTCCGGGGAAGCTGAAGCTGAGCTGAAACCGACAATCTTCCAATTCGATTTGTCTATCGGACGTTCATAATAAACCGGTATACTCTTAGATGTAGACATGAAAGTATCTATAGCATTCTCCTCCGGTAAGAAGCGTAAGTTGTAACTTATATTTCCCTTTAACTTATGTAGGGTTGTAGTAGTGGCATCAGCCGGAACCTCCATGCGGACCGTTTTGTCGGAAATATCAGTATATTGCAACTCCATACCGATAGCCCCTCTGACTGTTCCTCCCCAATAGATCACCATCGAATCGCCTCTCATATCGTAACGGGTAAATTCGGTTGTATAACTTCGGTTAGAAAGTCCGTTCTTATAGTTCTCGCCATAAGAAGATCCGGTAGCTTCATATTCCAACGAACGGTTACCGAACTTATCGAAGCTGACTAACTGGAACAGATACCCGCTCTCCGGCATATCATCGAGCATAACAGGAAAAACTCCGGTTCGCCCTCCTATCTCGACATCGACCGAGTCTACATAATTATTCCAGTAGATACGTACATTATCTATACGTTGTGCTTTTATATGAAGGTTCAATTGAATCCGGTTCTCACCGGCCTGAACTCCCACACTATCCACTTTTGCAGCGTAAGCGATCTCCCCTTCGTCAAGATACCTGTCAGTAAGATCATTCATTTTCGTACATGACTGGCCAGCGATCACCAACAGCATCAGTAATGCAAAATATACTTTATTGAATTTCATAAACTGTTCTTTTTATAGTTATTGATATAATTCGGATCTGTTATCTCCAAACACAAACAATTCTCCAATCTGGAAATTATCACCACCAGTCCAAGTCCTAAGAACCCTTATACGAATCCATCGAACAGCCGGAACATCCAACGGCATAATAAAATTCTCGCCGGAAGTGAGGGCTACATCATCATCTTCTGCACTATGCTGCCCCAATGGAAGCCCTGAAGGCTTTACAGATTCAAAAGAGCCTAACAATGTCCAGCTATCCCAATTACCCGTAGGATCATAATCTTTAGTTCCATAAACTTCAAACTGTTTTAGGTTTCCTTCAGAAAAAACATAGACATCACCACGTTGATAAAGTAACAGACGGCTTATTTTACCTACCGTCCCCATGTCGATAGTGATCGATTGAGGCCAGATTCCGGTTCCACCGGGAGAACTGAACCCATTATCCCCCTTACCATACACATTATCCCATATACGGGACATTCCCCAACCTTGTGTTTCACCAATATCGTTCGGCAATTTCGCATCGGCCCATTTACTCCTGTCGAATGAAGTTTCGAACATTGGCGTCAATTCTTTATAAAGCGTCTGACTAACATTTCCCCAACGATCTTTTACGTAAATTCCGAAATTCATTGGAATAGTATCCAAACCACGGGTAGCTCCGCTACCCTCTACAACCGTCGTATAAAATGTTTCCAAAGGTTGATAATCTCCGTATTCATCTTCACGCACAATATGAACAGTCACTTCATCCCGGTTTGTATTTGTCCATTTTCCTTGTACACCACCAAAATCCTGTACCAAATCAAGTGTTTTACCGATTGTTATTACAGGAGGTTCTTCAGGATTGACAGTCACTTTCACAGGCACAGATTCGTTACTGCTCCGATCCACCGCAATAAGAGAAACCTCACGCGGTTCCGTATCACCAAAACCAACCACCTTGATCGTATCGTTATAAAGAGAACTTTTAGCCTCAGCCACACCATCTTTCAGATCATAAAGAGCTTTTACATACAGTAAATCTTCATCATCCGGCAAAGTATAACTAAGAATAGCCCCTCCGGGAATATTTTTCACATTTACATTCGATACGGCCCCCGGAGCAATAGAATCTATAGGTTGTTGCCCTACCGGGGCCTCACTGCATGACCAGGTGATCAAACCTAGTGTCATAACAGACAGTATAATTTTATTTTTCATATTCGTCTTATTATAATGTATTAAATATAGAATTCTCTACCATCCGTAGTTTTGTATAAGATTCTTATTCGCAACAATATTCGTTTCCCGGATAGGCATAAAATAATCTTTCACCGTCACTTTTACAGGAACTTCCGCCACATTCTGCAATTTATAAAAGTCTTCAGGTGTCTCACCCATGATATTCCATCCCTGAGGCTGTACATTGTAAGTATTGATCTCTTTCCAACGACGAACATCCCAGTAACGTTTGGATTCAAAAGCAAACTCGATCGTCCTTTCGTCGTGGATGATGCTGCGTAGCCCTTCTTTTGTAGATGGTTTAGACGGATCAGTGGAATATTTTCTCCATGAGTCTACTACACCTTCCAATCCGGCACGTTCACGAACCCGGTCTATGTATTCGTAAGCTTCTGTCGAAGGACCGGAATATTCATTCAACGCTTCCGCATAGAGCAAATAAAGATCGGCCAAACGGATAACAGGGAAAGGATAAAATTCAGGTGATGAAATATTATTGGCAGTAACACCGTTTTTATAACTAGCCATTTTCTTCGGTGCATACCCGGTTATGGAATAGGAACTCCCCCCCTGAAAACCAGACCAGCCTAAATTCAAAAAGTTAGTATAATTACATGATTCGAAATCTGTTTTGCCATTCCCATAATAGATTCCCTGATCGAAGCCTATACTTGCATAAAAACGAGGTTCACGGTTGTAATGCATATAGCAGGTACGTTGCCCTTCCTTGACAAAATATTTCTCATCACCGGAAGAAGGTTCCGGCCGCAACTCATAGCGTTTATTATACCAGGCTTCTTTACTCCATTGTTTATCTTCACTCATAGGGACACCATTGGAGGTATAATAACTTTCTACTGTTTTAATCGTCGGAGCCCATTGAGCATTGATTGTATTGATCACTTCTGCATTAACACGTAAAACACGAGGAGTCGCAAAATTGGAACGGTCATTACATTGACTGTTTGTTCCTCCCCATATCAATTCACTGTTCCAACGTTCGCAAACGACCTGGCGTAGCATGGTCTGTAACTGAAAGACTGGGTTTTGAGTCAATGTGATCGGCTCAATATCCGTATAGAGTTTCTTACCGGCACTATGGCAGGATTCTATCGCCTCTTTACAAGCTTCTGCCGCGATTTTCCATTTTTCAGGATCGTAAGTCTGGTTAAACAAAACCGTTCCGCGATTATCTACCAGCCCCGCCATTTCCGTATTGCCATTAAACAAAGGACTGGCAGCCATCACCAGCATCTCGGCACGAATAGCCAGAGCTATTTGTTTATCTACACGACCGGCTTCAAGACTCATGACCATTTCCTTATAATCCGGTAAATCGGGCAATGCTTCCATGATCAGATCATTCACATAAGTCACTACATCATCTACTTGATCCCGATAAACAGCTACCTGGTCAGGTGAGGCAGAAACCGGAAGGTTTACATCTATAATAGGTATCGGGCCATAACATTTCAACAGATAATAATGATAATATGCCTTTAGAAATTTTACTTCTGCTATCCAGCGATCACGTTCGTATGATTCCAGATCGACAGTATTAGTAATGTTTTCAAGAAAAATATTACAATCGCGGATACCGATAAATAAACCTTTACCACCTTGCAGACCATCCCAAAAGTTCAGATAAGGATTATCCAATTTCTGGAAACCACGCTGCAAATAAGAGGCTGTAAAAGTCGGTAATACGCCTGTTGTCGGATAAAACTGCCACGTCTCGTCACCTCCGTTAATCGCCGGATCATTATATAAATCACCCCACTGCGGACGATAGCTGTAACAAGTATATAAAAACTTCTCGGCTGCTGCCCGATTCGTAAAAGCCGACTCAACCGTTGCAACGTTATCCGGTACTAAATCCAGATAACCGTCACACGAAATAAGTCCTTGTAGTAATGCTGCAAACATTAGTATTTTATAGAATGTTTTCATGTAAACTAATTTATTGATTAATTGAATCAAATAAGATAAAATTCGTTGCCACTCTCATATTTAGAAGGAGATCTGAGCTCCCAGGTTGAATACACGCTGAACCGGATAGCCTAAGCCATCTCCGCCCATTTCAGGGTCCCATAATTTGAAAGGGCTGAATGTTAACAGGTTCGTACCGCTGAAATAGATACGGAGGTTCTTTATATGAGCTTTTTTGACCGCGTTAGCCGGAACAGTATATCCTACCTCCAATGACTTCAAACGCAGGAATGAACCGTCGCGCATAAACCAGGTAGACGGTTTCTGATTATTTTCTACGGCTTCATAAGACAAACGGGGCCACAAGGCATACAGATTACGATTATCTTCCGACCAGTGATCGTCTGCAAATGCTTTCAACAAGGCATTTTGTCCGTCAAGGAAAGGAAGGACACCTTTATCCGCTTTATCCGATGAAGTATCGATCCAGAACGATTCACGTGCCAACCCCTGGAAGAAGAAGGACAAGTCCCATTGTTTATATCCACCGGACAAACCGAAACCATAAACGATCTCCGGACTTGTCGGATATCCCATCGGTACCATATCCAATTCGGTAATCTTACCGTCATTATTAATATCCTTATATTTAATATCACCGGCCATATAATTACCAAACTGGACAGGCGAATTACGAATATCCTCCTCATCAACAAACAAACGTTCTGCTACATAACCGAAATTCTGATTCAGGGAAGTTCCTATTTTCGACTTCCAGGGAGTATTGCTATAGTCCGGTTCTTCATAAAAAGTAAACTCACTGGTTGCATAAGTAAAATTGGCCATACCTGTCAACCATGCATCTTTATTGATCATATGGTTATAATTTAATGACAGGTCGATACCGCCACTTTTAGCCTTTCCCACATTTGCCATCACATCAGCCTGAAGTCCCATAGTTGTTGGAATGGAAGCACGTGACATTAAAATATTCCAACGGGATTCCATAAAATAATCGGCCTGAAATTCTAATTTATCAAAGAGTCCCAGTTCCACACCAAAATTTGTTTTCCGGGCAGTCTCCCAGGTTATTTCATCGTTCGGATAACGGGATATCTGGACACCATTCAATGTTCGTCCTCCAAAATTACCGTATGTACCGAATGAAGACTGTTTACCTTCGCTATTCATATTCACTTCCGATATATAGAAAAAGCGATCTTCAGGCCTACCGATCGCGTCGTTACCGGATAGTCCATGTGTGATTTTCAGTTTCAATTTATTAATTGTTTTCTTCAGATCGTCATTCCAGAATGCTTCATTGGAAACAAGCCAACCCAGACCGGCTGAAGGGAAGAAACCGAAACGTTCTTTTCTGGCAAAACGTTCAGAACCGTTATACCCGAAGTTCGCTTCAAGGAAATAGCGTGAATCATAAGCATAGGTCGCACGACCGGCAAAATTTACATTACGAGAAGGTAATGATAGCTGAAGCGTCTCTGCATCGGAAGTAAGAGATTGACGAAGTGTAAAAACCAACATGGCACCTACCGAATGTTTATCATTATAAGTTTGTACCCAGTTAGCTGCTGTTTCGAAATAGGTCGTAGAACTAACGACTTTTTTCCCAGGTTCAAAGCTCAGGGTTTCCTGTCCTTCCTGTTCGTTAAGAGCGGCCAGGGTATAAGTGTCTTCCAGTTTATTGTACGAACCGACCCGATAGAAGAATGGTTTGTACTGACGGGAAACGTCGAAGTAACCGTAACGGTTCGTATTAAACATCGCACGAAGTGACAACCCTTCCGTGATAAAATCAAGATTCTGTTTCAACTCGAACTGGGCCGCCATCTGTGAAGTTTGCGTATCTTTATATCCTTTCAACATATCTGCATACGGATTATTATACTGGCCCTTGTCCGCATTACCGAATAATATATGTTTGGTAAATTGATTGGCTGCATCCGGTTTATAATAAGGGGCAAATAAAACAGGGTTGGTACGCATGACTTTAGCAAACAGTTGATCACCGCCATCTATCGGTCCGGTATAATCATCAAAAGCGCCACTCAAACGAACCACAGCTTCGGTTGTTTTTGTAACATTGATATTCACATTTGCACGGAGCATATAACGTTTCAGACTAATATTATTGTTGAAGCTGTTTCTTTTATCAACATTCAATACCCCATTATCCGAAATATAACTACCGGCAATATAATAGCGGGCGACCTTACCACCACCACTTACGTTAAAGTTAGCCCGGTAGTTGAACGTATTTTTCTTAAACAGTTCATTATACCAGTCTGTAGCCGGATAAGCATATGGATTTACTCCTGCAATCGTATTATCTATTTTCTGTTGGGAGTAAGGCAATGTCCCCATCGGGTTACGGGTCAATACGGCTTCATTATGAAGACGCATATACGTTATCGGATCGGCCAGCTTAACCATTTTTGTAGGTTGTGACATGGAGCCTTCCAACCGGACACTAACCTGTGCAGCCCCTTCCGCTCCTTCTTTCGTTGTAACCAAGATAACGCCATTCGCACCACGAGAACCGTAAAGGGCAGTTGCTGTGGCATCCTTCATAATAGAGAAAGAGGCAATATCGTCCGGTTGAATACGGGATAATTCCGTTGTGGTAACTTCATTATTATCAATAAGAATAAGAGGATCTTTTTTATAACCGAAAGTAGTCACACCACGAATAAAGAACTCGGCATTATCTTTTCCCGGTTCACCACTTCGTTGATAGGCAATCACACCGGCCAAACGACCGGCCATTGCTGTAGTCAGGTTACTGGAAGGAACTTTTAGTTCCGATGGATTCAATGTTGTGATAGATCCGATAACACTTTCTTTCTTTTGTTTGGCAAAAGCGACAACGGTCACTTCCTCCAGTTCATCTGTTTTAGGTCTCATCGTGATTATAAGATCTTTCTTATCCTTGACCGTTATAATCTGATCTTCCATACCCAAATAAGAAACAGTTAGTTTTTCACCGATCGAAACACTGATCACAAACGACCCGTCGATATCTGTGGCAACACCTCTCGTACCACCTACAAGAACTATATTTGCACCGGGAAGAGGCTCTCCCATATCATCTATTACTTTTCCTTTTAAATTAAAGGTTGTCTGACTTTGATTCGGTATTATCCCACTTGAAGCCGATTTGCCCCTATCTACTCCTATATTAACCGATGCGAAAGATGTTGTATAGCTAAAAGCACATAGAATAGTTAGGGATACAGCTTTTCCTTTTATATTACTGTATATAGATTTATTCATTATATTGATATTAAGTTTAACAATTAAATATGTTAATTATTGATACAATTAAATAAGTTCATTTTATGTCTTCATAAGCAATTATATTAATGTTACTGACTCTTAGTTCTAGTGGAACTATGGTTAACAGCACAAACACAAGAAGAGATTACTCATTGTATTTCAACGTATTAATTATTTTACACATCATTAACACATAAAGATTCAGTTGATCAAGTAGTTGTTTTCAGGATAATTTTTGGAACATAATTAAGGATAGTGCCAGTTTTATTATATTAAATATCATTTTTGTAACTTGTGATTTTTATTTAATACGGATATTTGTAACAATTAACAATCCGGATTAAATTAACATAGTTCCACTAGAACTGAGGATACCTTTAAACAACAAATATGAAAATGCGAAAAAATATGGCAATAGGAAATTCCGGTTATATCCGCAAATAGCTTACATTATAAAGAGATGAGCCTTTCTTTTATAATGCAAGAATAACTTTTCCATGCCCGGAGAGGGGAACAAGGGGGATGTTAAAGTTAGTTGGATAAGCACCGGACCATCTATCAGCAGGCTTTGGATAAAATATCTATCCTTTGAAATGTTAAGACCTGACTTTTGAGTTTTAAATAAAGGACTTTTGATTTCAAAATAAGGGACTTTTAATTACAAAACATATATGTTTTGTTTAGGATAAACTTATAGCCTTTTGTTCCTCCAATTTCCCTTCCAGAGATAAAAGAACGAAATCAGCAACATCCCGTTATAAACATGTTCGGTTGTCCAGCAAACAGCGACATCGGCATGCAACCAGATACCAACCAGAAATGTATAAGCCACATACACAAAGATACTAGCCATATCTATCATCAGTGCCGACTGTGTATTCCCGGTTCCAGACACACTAAAAAAGTAGATAAAAGCAGGAACGGCCAATATATAGGAAGAAAGCATCACCCAAAGAGAAGAAGTTGAACTCTGTATCAGGTCCGGATTATCCGTATAGATGCGCAAAACCAAATCCGGAAACAAGGCGATCAATATAGCTAACGGCAGCACGAAGAAATAACAAAGCCGTATCATACGTCCGCATAATCCCAGGACCTGATCCGATTTACCGGAACCGATCAGGTTACTGACCAAAGAGCTGGATGTGGAAGCAAACGCATTCACAAACATAAAAAGAAAAGAAGAAATACTCCTCACCACATTCGTAACAGCCAACGGACGTTCTCCCTGATGCTCCATCACCACAAAGAAGATAAACCACCCCACGAATGCAATGCCATGCTGTACCATAATCCAGACAGACACATTCAATATTTGTTTGAGCATCCTGAAATCGATCCCCACAAAACTGAACATCGCATATTTCTTATAATCGATCTTCTTCCAGGTATAAATAATAAAGAACAGGACCGACACCGCCTCAGAAATAGAGGAAGCAATCGCCGCACCGGCAATTCCCAATGCAGGAAAACCGAACTTACCGAATATCAGGATATAATTCAGGACAACATTGGTCAATACCATCACGACTGAGTTGGCAGTCAATATCTTTGTCTTGGTGATACCCACATAAAATGCCCTGAACATGACGGCAATAAAAGAGAAGAAAAAGCCATACACACGCCAGTCGACATAACTCATGGTAGCCCGATATACATCGTCCGAACCGATCAGTTTCCGAAGGATCAACGGAGAATATAAATGAGATGCGGTAAATAAAACCGCCGCAAGTAACAACAGAAAAAGTGTCCCTTGCATGAAGACCGGACCGATCCGTGTATAATCGTGAGCACCGTTGCGCCGGGCAATCAGAACCTGTGCTCCGACACTGAAGCCGAACCCCAACATATAAATAACCAGGTAATACACACCGGCCAATGCCGATGCACCTAATTCAACCTCTCCTACCCGACCCAAATAAGCCGTGTCGGTCAACCCGATCATGTGCTCCATCAGCAAACTGATAAGTACAGGATAGGTAATCTGCCAGATTTGTTTATTCGTAAATTGCATAAAGGATATTCAAAAGGGCTGCAAAGGTAGTAATAAGAAGTTTTCCACACAATATAACGGATAAATATCCGTTTATCAATTTGTCATTACTATGCCGGGTAAATCGGATTAATATACCGGGTAAATGAAAATACCCCCGCGGGTAATATTTTTTAACGTATTAAAATGACAGAGAAAAAAGTAAATATATAACATAAAGATAGAACGATGAATTTCAAAATATTCCTGACATTCCTTATGACCGTCTGCTTTTGTAGTTGTAACGGACAAAATACGAACGCAAACAATATCACGGATGCGACTCCGATGCCTGTTAACCGGTTCGATAAAGCGTTGTATGAATTGATTTGTTCCGATGACACCACGCTCAATCAGCAGTTATTAAATCAATATCCTCAAATGACAGAGATTCTGGGGAAAGGTATTCTGAATATGCAGTCACCGGATCTGCCCGGCTTTTTCACCAAGTTGGAAAACTTTTATTCGGAGCCGACCCTGAAAAAGCTCTATGCGGATGCTATTGCAAAATACGAATCGGTCACAGAGATGGAACAATCACTTGGTAATGCATTTGCCTGGGTACATGAAAAATTTTCGGCAATGCAGATTCCGGCTTTATATATGCACATTTCCGGTTTAAATCAGAATGTGCTGGTCGGAGATAGCCTATTGTCTATTTCCATCGATAAATATATGGGGCAGGATTATCCGCTATACCAGGATTTTTTCTATGATTATCAACTTCGCAAAATGCAACCGTCACATATAGTTCCCGATTATGTCGCAGGTTGGCTGATGTCCGAATATCCTTTCACCGGCAAAGAGAATGTACTACTCGACCGGATGGTCTATGAAGGTAAGATCAAATATCTGGTTTTATCTGCCTTACCGGATATGTCTCCCGCCCAATTGTTCGGTTACACGGACGAAGCATGGGAATGGTGCAAAAACAATGAAGCAAATCTTTGGAAAGCGATTGTCGAACGTAAACATTTGTACACACCGGATCAGATGGCTACTACAAAATATTTTGAAGATATGCCCGCACAATTCCTGGCAAGCGATGCTCCCGGCAATATCGGAAGCTGGGTAGGACTGCAAATCATTCTGAAGTATATGAATGAAACCAATGCAACCCCCGAAGCACTGATGAAAAACGAAAATGCACAGGATATACTGACTCTATCCAAATATAAACCATAAGACATAAAAAAACCGCCCTATTCTCACGAACAAGACGGATAACCTAATCTAACTTAATTCTAATACCATGAAAAACACTATATCTTAATAACAGGGGTTGAAGAAAAAAGTTCAACGAACCTGTTTATTTTTATTTCTTTCACAAAGTAAAGATCGTGCGAAACCAAAAGCACTGTACCATTGTAGTCCTTGATGGCCGCTGTTATTATACTAACACTCCGGATATCCAAATTGTTCGTTGGTTCATCCAAAACAAATATATCCGGCGTGCTATTACTGACCATCAGGCAGCAGATAGCAAGCCTCATCTTCTCCCCACCGCTTAATTTTGAACAGTTTTTATCCCATGTACCGACCGGAAAAAGGAAACGGCTCAGGATCATTTTTAACTCATGCTCCGGTTTGGCAAACAGGTTGAATTGCTCCAACTGTTCAAAAACCGTCAGGTGAAGTTTCACGATCGAATATTCCTGGTCGATATATACATATTTGAAGTCTGCACGGGTAATCGTTCCCTCAGTCGGTTCCAATTCGCCCAGCAGCAACTTCAGCAATGTCGTTTTTCCCGCTCCGTTATTTCCGCTGAACTGGATACGGTCACCACTCCGAACCTGCAGGTTCAACGGTTCTTTCCATAAACCATCCTGACCATAACCAAAGTTCATATCCTTTACAGTGATCAATATTTTACCGGTATGAAGATTGGGGGAATTGAAATCCGTCTTCATCTGTTTCATATCCGGCAGCGTGTTCTGGATATCCGTAATGGTGGAATTGATCGAACCCATTTTCTCATCGTGTATATCCTTCAATTTAACGGTACTTTGTTCGGCATGCTGTTTCATGGCTCCCATCATTATCCGGGGAATGCCTTTCTTTATGGCTGCTTTCTCCCCTCTTACACTCGATTTGCTCTTTCTTTCAAGTGTTTCCCGGGCAATCTTCTTTGCCAACCGCAACTCTTTTTCTTTCTCGCTCAATTGATTCTGCAAGGCTGTCAATGCGACCTCTTTCTGTTCTTTATAAAAGTCGTAATTTCCACCATACAATGTAATCTTACTTCTTTCCAGTTCACAGGTGTAAGGCAGCAGGTTGAGCAGCGTCCTGTCATGGCTGACAATAAGCATGGTGGCACGGCTCGACTCGATAAAGCTATAAAGTTTCTTTCTGCTATTTACATCCAGATGGTTGGTCGGTTCGTCCATCAGGATGATCTCAGGAGAATGTATCTGAATACCGGCTAAATACACTTTCGTCTTTTCACCGCCGCTCAATGTACTCATCGATTGGTTCAGCCGGATATGTTCCAATCCCCAGGAGGAAAGAGCGGCCAGGCTTCGTTCTTCAATATTCCAGTCATCATCCAGAACGGTAAAATTATCGGCCGACGCATCTCCCGCTATAATGGCATGTAATGCATTGATTTTGGATTCGACCAACAAGGCTTGTACCACAGTCAACTGATCGTATTGACCGAAATGTTGCGGCACATAATAGGGTTTGGAAGAACAAACGACCTCCCCGGAGGAGGGTTTCAGACTTCCTTCAATAATACGTAACAAAGTTGATTTACCGGAACCGTTATTTCCCACTAATGATAATTGCTCCCCTTTGTTTACCATCAAACTGATATCTTGAAATAGTGGTTCTTTATCCGCATGGATATAGCAAAGCTGTTGTACTGATATGCACATAGTCTATCTGCTTTAAAAATGTTAGAAACTAAAATCTGGAAATAAAAAATGCGCCAGGATACAGCGCAGGACATAGCCGGAAGGTTATACAGAAACTTACTCCCATTCGGATCGGGAGCTACTCATAAATATGTTCTGAAACCGGCTTACTTGGATATTTTCATCGGTGTATTTATAAAATTATGGGGCAAAGATAATAAAAAAGCTGAAAGTCAGGATAAAAACATTGTAAAAAGATTTTTATTGAATAAATTTTCTACATTTGATCTACCGATGTAAATCAATAGTTATACAACAAATCACATAGCTTATAAAATTCTCAATAACAAACAAAAAGATCAGACCATGGAAAACAAAGAATTAATCCATTCGTTCCAAAAGCAACGATTAGATGTAGTAGATGCTTTAAGAGGCTTCGCTTTATTAGGTATCATATTGATACATAATATAGATCATTTCGATTTAGGTAATACAGTCACATCAGGGTCTACGTTTTTATCATTCATGGATAAAATTATCCAAGAAGAGATTTTCTTTGTTTTCGGAGGCAAATCCTATGCAATTTTTGCTCTGTTATTCGGTTTTAGTTTTTTTATCCAGTTTGAAAATAATAGGAAAAGAGGGAAAGATTTTGCCGGAAGATTTGCCTGGAGGATGGTTTTGTTATTTTGTTTCGGATTACTGCATGTTATGTTTTATTCCGGAGAAATTCTTTCATGCTATGCGGTAGCAGGCTTGATTCTAATTCCTTTTCATAACAAAAGTAATAAAGTATTACTACTACTCGCACTTTTTTGTATGCTGGAGCCTTGGGAATTATCAAAAATAGCTTACGCAATCTGTGAACCCTCTTATGTATTTAAACCCTGGTCACATAATTATTACTTAGAGGCGACAGAAGCTGCTAAAAATGCAACCAGCTTCATTGATGTAGCAAAAGTTAATTTACATGCCGGATTCATAAACGCTCATCTATTTGCATGGCATTCCGGTCGATATTTTCAGACATTATCACTTTTCTGTATCGGTATGTACCTGGGGAGAAAAGAATTATTTTTACAAACAAACAAAAGTGAAAAATTCTGGACTTACACTTTATATATATCGCTTCTGTCTTTCGCTATACTTTATCCGGTAAAAAACCATCTATCTCAACTGGGATTCCGTCCTGAAATCAGCGGACCTCTTGACGTTATCCTGAATATGTGGACAAACTTCTCGATGATGGCCATTCTAACTTCTTTGTTTATCATCGCCTGGTTTAAAATTATTTGCCGTAAATTCCAATCAATACTTATCCCATATGGACGTATGAGTCTGACAAACTACATCACTACCTCTATTATAGGATCTTTTATCTATTATCAATATGGCCTAGGACTCTATTCCTCGGCAGGAGTAACATGGAGTTTGCTTATCGGTCTTTGTATATTTTCAATCCAAGCATATCTTAGTAATTTATGGTTAAAGAAGCACAGAAGAGGTCCTTTAGAATGGATATGGTATAAAGGTACATATTTATATAAGTAGAAAAAAAGAATCAAAAAAGATAGGTAACTTCCCTGACTTAACGGGTAGTTACCATCTTCAAAAAATATTATCGGATACTCTTTACATTCCTCATTACCCTTTCAATGGCATCATCCATCTGGGCGATCGACTCCAGGCCAAGCGTCATACAGTGTAAATTGCTCCCGGTAACAGCAAACCGGATCGAACGTTCGCGTTCATCATCTGCAACATGCTTTCCTTCACCGAATATTTTCATTCCCATGATACCTTTTCCATTCTCCCGGGCCTTCCCTAAAAGAACATTCACATCTTCGGGTGTTCCGTCCATATGGCTCTGGAAAGGATTCAGACGGGCCAGAATAATATCGCACCACGGATTATCGGCTGCTTCCTTCATAGCCTCCCAGTTATGGCAAGATATTCCGACAGCCTTCACAATACCCTCTTCTTTTGCCTGGGCAAGACCGTCCATATAGAATTTACGTGTTTCAGGCCAGTCGCCGCTGGTCATGCAATGCATCAGTAAGATATCGAAATATTCGGTACCGGCTTCCTGACGGAAACGGTCGAGGGTTTTCCTGACCGGTTCTCTTTTCTCCGATCCATCATCATACGTCCACATCTTTGTCATCAGAGTTACTTTTTCACGAGGCAGTTCTTTTAAGGCCTTACCCACGAAAGGCTGGGAACCGTACATATCGGCCATATCGAAGAAACGGATTCCCCTTTCATAGCCGTGATGAGCCAGTTTCAGGAAATTATCCATTCCGATACGGGTTTGGTTGGATTCATAATTCCATCCTTTCGTTCCGGTACCCAAAGCGATACGGGAAACTTCCAGTCCTGTTTTGCCTAACTCCACTTTATCGACCGTCACATCGGAAGGAAGTACCCGCTGCATATCAGCCCAACCAACCTGTGCCAGCGACAAACCGGCTACTCCGGCAACACCTGTCCGGATAAATTTTCTTCTGTTCATCATTTTTATGTTGCTCATGGTAAAAGAATATTGAGTATTATTTTCGTGAATACAGATTAAGGATTTCACAAAAATAATACTATTTACCTAATTACCCGAACTTTAACAGAAAAGAGTGAATAATCAAGATATATCAGGAAGGATTGTGATCAGGTCCTCATTTTCCTCTACCAAATAAAAGGCTGTAAAAACCAACGGTTCTGTCTCCGAAGCGTTATCAAAATGAAGTACCGGCTGATCCCTGGGTTCGAAGAAAGCTTCACCTGTTTTTATTATCATCGGATCTCCTCCTTTCAACTGGAACAGAAGGGCCCCGGAAACGATACATCCTACCACCGGGCAACGATGTAAATGATAATCAGCTTTTCCTGCAGGAGGAAGAGTTACTTCTTTTATCTCAACTCTCGACACGGTCTGCTTTGAAAAACAGGCTGTCAACAAATCTCTTCTGAATACTTTTTCTTGTACCATCTTTCTATGTTTTTAATTATATGGCAAAGAAAGAGTGAAAGAGCGACTATTTCATTGACCTATGTTAAGAGATTTGATCCGGCTCAAAGATTCCGGTTTGATTCCCAGGTAAGAAGCGATATGATACTGTGCTACATGTTGTTCTATACCGGGATAGTTTTTTACTAACAATCGGTATCTTTCCAAGGCTGAATCCTTCAAAAGAGAAGTTTCCTTGACACATTTCTTCACAAACAGGGTATCGGCAATGTGTTTTCCAAACTTAAACCATAAAGGAGATTCATTTGTCAAAAGTTCAAAATTCGCATATGAAAGACTGCTAAGCGTTGTATCTTCCAATGCCTGAATAGCTCCTACGCTCGGTTCTTTCCGCAAAAAACTCCGATAAGAGGTGACAAAAGAACCCGGGACATAAAAGTCGCTTATAAACTCCTCTCCATCCTGTTCACGGAATGACCGTAACACACCTTCTTCCACTACTCCGATAAAAGTACAAACCTGTCCGGTCCTCAGAAGATATTCTTTTTGGGGAAGTTGTTTCTCTTCTAATAGCTCTGTCAGTCTATCATAATAGCCAGCCGGAAGAGCTAGTTCTTTTATGATGAGTTCCAATTGTTTCATTCTATACTAAATAGTTATATATAATATAATGTACACACGTAATCTATAGAGTGAAAAACGATTTGAGAGGATACAGATTATGGATTCGGTCCTAATCAGATTTGGATGTTGCTTTTCTCTTGAAAGAAATGTGACCAAAAGATCAAGACCTCAACTAATAAGCGTCCGCTTTGTCTTTCATTGGAACAGCGAAGCCGGTGCAGTCCTGATCTTTTGACCACTTTTCCATCAAATAAAAAGTAGTTTTATCTTAAAATAACCAAGACATTCATCGGTCCATGTGCACCGAACACCAATGCCTGTTCTATATCGGCTGTTTTAGACGGACCGGAGACAAAAAAGCCATATTTATAGTCTGTACCTTCCACCCGCTTATAAGCTTCATGCATATTATTAACCAAATCTTCCTTATTGGTAAGGATCACCAATCCGGTCGAGATGAAATAAAGTGCTTTATGTTTTACTTGCTGCGTAATCCATACGGCACCATTCTCGGCAACCCCGAAACAACCCTCCACAATAGCAAGGTCTGTATTATTCAATCCCCTGGGGTCGGATACCGAATCTGGATCGAAAGTGGCACAAGTTATTTCAGACAGATTCGACGCAATACGTTTCGCGTCAGGAAAATGTTTCCGGATCAGCTCATTGATATCTTCCCCCGCTTGCAGAACAACGGCCTCACCACCTGCAGCCTTTAACGATTCGGAAAACTGTCCGGTTTTATCTTCATAATGAATGGCATCCAATGTGATTTCCGGCTGCTCGTAACGAGTACCGGTATGACTACGGATACGGGATAATATAGATTCTTTACTACTCATTCTTTCCTATGTTTTTACAGGCAGGCAAACCCTACCCCTACGGTTTTTGTATCTTGTTTTTCTTCCACATATCATTGAACGATTCTTTGGCAAAGGTCGGTAACTCACGCCCCTTTCCCCAAGCATTCAATCCGTTATAGATCATAAAACGAGGTAATTTATTTACCAGAGGAGCAAACCTCAATGCTGTATTGAACAGTGCCGGACGTTCCATCAGGAACTTCATACCGCCCGACATTACTTTCTTCTCCGAGCTGGCCTTTCCAATCTTGTCCAGATCCTGACGCCAACGGTAAATCTGTTCACCCAGGTCTATCTTTACTGGACAGACATTTGAACAGGATAAACACAGGGAACAAGCCGAAACATTATCAGAATACTCTTCCGGATTTTTCAACATGCCCAGATTGATGCCGATCGGACCGGGTATAAAATAGGTATAGGAATAACCGCCAGTCCGACGATATACCGGGCAGGTGTTCATACATTCGCCGCAACGAATACAATTTAGCGTACGGATATGATCCGGCTTTGCCAGAATATCGCTACGACCGTTATCTACGATGATTAAATGAAACTCACCGCCATCCTGAGGTTTACGGTAATGAGAAGTATAAGAAGTTATCGGCTGTCCGGTACCGGAACGGGCGAGCAGGCGGGTAAAGACACCCAAAGCCTCCTGGTTGGGAACGATCTTCTCCATCCCGAATGTAGCGATATGGACTTTAGGGAATGAAGTCCCCATATCTGCATTTCCCTCATTGGTACAAACTACAATTTCACCGGTCGAAGCAACGGCAAAGTTGGCTCCCGTCATAGCAACATCAGCCGTCAGGAATTTTTCACGCATATTCTTACGAACAGCATGTGTCAGATAAGTTGGATCTGAATTGCCTTTCTCCGTACCCAGCACACGTTCCATCATCTCGCCCACCTCCTGGCGTTTGATATGGATGGCAGGCATCACGATATGGCTCGGATGAAGGTGCATCCATTGAAGGATACGTTCACCGAGATCACTCTCGACGATGTCATACCCTTTCTCGAACAGATACTCATTCATACCGCATTCTTCCGTCAGCATAGATTTGCTCTTGATCAGCGTATGCGCATTATGCTGCTGAAGGATCTTTTCGACGATCTCATTGTGCTCCTTCGCATCTTTCGCCCAATGTACGATGGCTCCGTTGGCTATGGCGTTCTTTTCAAACTCTTCCAGCAACGTATCCAAATGGCTGTTGGAATACATTTTGATATCACAGGCCAACTCACGCAAACGCTCCCATTCGGGAAGCGAATGACTCATCTTATCTCTTTTGGCACGTACCATCCAAAGGGTCTCATCGTGCCAGGCTTCCTGTTTCCTGTTAGCTATGAAACGGGCAGCTGCTATTGAATGTTTCGTACTCATAATCCTGCGGCTAATATTTGAGTGATATGAATGGTCTTTATCGGCAGGTGTTCACGCTCGATGACACCCTGCATATGCATCAGACAGGAACTATCGGCTCCGGTGATATATTCGGCCCCGGTACTCATATGGTCTTTCACCTTGTCATGTCCCATACAAACAGAGACTTCCGGCTCTTCGACGGCAAACATTCCTCCGAAACCGCAACATTCGTCGATGCGCTTCGGTTCGAGTATCTCGATGCCTTTTACCAACTGCAACAAATCACGCAGTTTGGAAAAGTATGGGGTATTCATTTCGCTGGGAGATGACAGATGCAACTCGCGCACCCCGTGGCAACTGTTATGAATACTCACTTTATGGGGGAAAGCAGAAGGCAGTTCTTCCGGTTTCACTACATCATGCAGAAACTCGCAGATATCGTATATCTTACTGCTGTTCTGACAAACATGTCCGGCCTTTTCCAGGATGCCGGGATGATTCTCTTTTACGAATGCAACACAACTGGCAGACGGTCCGACCACATAGTCGTACTGTTTAAATAAATCTTCCATACGGAGAGCCAGTTTCAGGGATTCGTTTTCAAAACCGGCATTTGCCATCGGCTGGCCGCAACAAGTCTGGTCTAAAGGATAATCGACGTCCAGGCCCAAATGCTTCAAGAGTTTGTAGGAGGCTACGCCAACCTCCGGATACACCGCGTTGATATAACACGGGATAAATAGTCCTATCTTCATATTGGTTGAATTATAACATAAGTATAACTGTTCTCTCTTAAGATATGTTTTCCAATGAACTACAAAATTAAAATAACTTCTTAACTATTCTCCATATATTTGTGCAACTAAAGCTAATAAATTTAAATGGATATTTTAATTTTATGTGTAAACCCATATCATCGGTTTCCACACCATCCGAAAGGATGATTCAACTTCCGTAAAGTTACATAAACCATTTGCTGTAATTCAGTTTTGATATCTCATGCGGTGTAAAATATTATACTTACATTTGTCGCATAGTATAAACAACTTAATCTATAATCTTTATGACAACAAAGCCTTACAAAAATGAGAACAAGCCATCCGACAAGGTTTCCGAACCTATAGCATCTTATGCCAACCCGGAAAAGACCAGCATAATAGAAACCTATTGGGGATTATTGAAAAACCTCAGTACAGACATAAAGCTAAAACTAATAGCCAGACTTTCTAACTCTATCCTGGAAGATAAAGCAAAAGAAGAATATAAAGATTTGCCAGATAAATTTTATGGAGCATGGGAAGATGATAAAAGTGCCGAAGAGTTAATCAACGAAATACGTAACAGCCGGGTATTAGGAACACGACATATAGAATCCTTTGAATGATGAATGCACAATATCTATTAGATACGAATATCTGTGTTTTCCTGTTCAGAGGTAAATACGATATCAATAAAAAGATTAGTCAGGTAGGATGGAATAATTGTTGTATATCCGAAGTGACTGTTGCAGAATTGAAATACGGAGTAGAATGTTGCTCTAATCCCCTAGCAAATGAGACTATTCTAAAAGCTTTCCTTGAGAAAATTACAATTATCCCGTTTGCCACAGCCATCGATAGATACGCAGAAGAAAAAGCAAAATTAAGGAAAGCAGGTAAACTTGTTGATGATTTTGATTTGTTCATTGCTTGTACTGCCAGTGCTAACAATCTGGTTATGGTCACTAATAATGAAAAGCATTTTGATCGAATATCGAAACTTACCGTTATTAACTGGATTGAAAGATAAAACAAAAGGAGGATGCTGTAACATCCTCCTTTTCATTTCATTCTTACCTATATTCCTGCCAGCTCTTAATCTGTATATCATCTACCGTCAGCGTACAGAACGCTTCGATAAAGGCACTTGCCAGACGGGCATTTGTGATAAGTGTCGTATTCAGGTCGATAGCGGCACGGCGGATCTTGTAGCCGTTATCCAACTCACCGGCGGAAAGGTCACGCGGGATATTTACTACCATGTCGATCTTTTTTTCGTGGAGCATGGTGAGTGCCTGCGGCTGTTTACCCTCCTCACTCGGCCAGTAAACACGGGTACTCGGGATGCCATTCTCTTTCAGGAAACGATGTGTTCCGCCTGTCGCGAAGAGATTGTAACCCTTTGTCGCCAACATCTTGGCAGCATCCAGCATCGCCACCTTCTGTTTCGGCGTACCGGTCGAAAGCAGAATATTCTTTTCCGGGATACGCAGACCGACGGAAAGCATACTCTTCAGGATCGCTTCGGAGACATCATCGCCGATACAACCCACCTCACCGGTCGAAGCCATATCCACACCCAGTACAGGGTCAGCTTTCTGTAAGCGGTTGAAAGAGAACTGGGAAGCCTTGATACCTACATAATCGAGGTCGAACTCATTCTTATTCGGCTTTTCGACAGGCAAGCCCAACATGATACGGGTAGCCAGCTCGATAAAGTTTATCTTCAGGACCTTGCTCACGAACGGGAAGCTGCGCGAAGCACGGAGATTACATTCGATCACCTTGATCTCGTTGCCTTTAGCCAGATACTGTATATTGAACGGGCCGGAGATATTCAGCTCCTTCGCAATCTGCTTGCTGATACGTTTGATACGGCGAACCGTTTCCACATACAACTTCTGCGCCGGGAACTGGATCGTTGCATCACCGGAATGGACTCCTGCAAACTCGATATGCTCGCTGATCGCATACATCACGATCTCCCCATGATCGGCTACGGCATCCATCTCCACCTCCTTGGCATGTTCGATGAACTGGCTTACTACCACCGGATGCTTCTTGCTGACGTTAGCCGCCAATTGCAGGAAGCGTTCCAGTTCCTCCTGGTTGGAGCAGACATTCATGGCCGCACCACTCAGTACGTAACTCGGACGAACCAATACCGGAAAACCCACTTCCTCCACAAACTGATT
This sequence comes from Parabacteroides sp. AF14-59, assembly GCF_003479515.1. Classification (NCBI taxonomy): domain Bacteria; kingdom Pseudomonadati; phylum Bacteroidota; class Bacteroidia; order Bacteroidales; family Tannerellaceae; genus Parabacteroides; species Parabacteroides sp. AF14-59. The sequence continues at coordinate 135,914 of NZ_QUHH01000013.1, forward strand.
GATATCTTCCATACTACTCAACTCTTTCCAGCGAGGCTGATCCACCCCGATACGGTCGAGCATGGCTGAGAACTTCTCACGGTCTTCCGCATTATCGATACTCTTGGCCGATGTTCCAAGGATATTGACATGCTGTTCGTCCAAACGCATCGCCAGGTTATTCGGGATCTGGCCTCCGGTAGAGACAATCACACCGTGCGGATTCTCCAGTTCGAGAATATCCATTACACGTTCGAATGTCAGCTCGTCGAAGTAAAGGCGGTCGCACATATCGTAGTCGGTCGAAACCGTTTCAGGGTTGTAGTTGATCATAACAGAGCGCCAACCCTCCTTGCGGATCGTGTTGAGCGCCTGCACACCGCACCAGTCGAACTCTACCGAGCTACCGATACGGTAAGCACCCGAACCCAGCACCACGATAGAGCGTTTATCTCCCAGATAATGCACATCGCTTTCCGTTCCACTGTAAGTCAGGTACAGATAGTTGGTCTGTGCCGGATATTCAGCAGCCAGCGTATCGATCTGTTTCACCACCGGAAGGATGCCGCGGTATTTACGGTCCTGCCGAACCTGAAGGATCGCCTTTTCACCGTCTTCCATCTGATCTTTGAAGATAGCACGGGCAATCTGGAAATCAGAGAAACCTTGCTTCTTCGCCAGACGGAACAGATTGTCGGGGATATCGACTATCCGGCTGAAACTTTCCAAAGCTCCTGCGGTCTGGATAATATTATATAGTTTCTGAAGGAACCATTTGTCGATCTTTGTCAGGTCATGGATCTGGTCAATCGTATAGCCGGCACGGAAAGCCTTGCTTATTACGAAGATACGATGATCGGTCGGCTCATTCAGCGCCTTGTCGATATCCGGGATGAGCAGCTCTTTGTTTTCCACAAAGCCGTGCATACCTTGACCGATCATACGCAGACCTTTCTGAATAGCCTCTTCAAATGTGCGGCCGATAGCCATCACCTCTCCAACCGACTTCATGCTGGAACCCAGTTCGCGGGCAACGCCATGGAATTTACCCAGGTCCCAACGCGGTATCTTGCAGACCACATAGTCGAGTGCCGGTTCAAAGAAGGCACTGGTCGTTTTCGTTACCGAGTTCTTCAGGTCAAACAAGCCGTAGCCTAAACCTAATTTAGCAGCGACAAAAGCCAGCGGATAACCTGTTGCCTTCGATGCCAATGCCGAGGAACGGCTCAGACGGGCATTCACCTCGATCACTCGGTAATCCTCGCTTTCAGGGTCGTAGGCATACTGCACGTTACATTCTCCCACAATTCCGATATGACGGATAATGCGGATAGCCAGTTCGCGCAGTTTGTGATAATCCGTATTGCTCAGTGTCTGTGAAGGAGCGATCACGATCGATTCGCCGGTGTGGATTCCCAGCGGGTCGAAGTTCTCCATGTTACAAACCGTGATACAGTTGTCGAAACGGTCGCGCACTACTTCGTATTCCACCTCTTTCCAGCCTTTCAGGCTCTTCTCAACCAAGACCTGCGGAGAGAAAGAAAAGGCTTTTTCAACCAGTACATCCAGTTCTTCTTCATTATCGCAGAAGCCCGAACCCAGACCACCCAGTGCATAAGCGGCACGCACGATCACCGGGTATCCCAGTTCGCGAGCAGCACGGCGTGCATCTACGATGTTCTCTACCGCTTCGCTCTTGATCGTCTTCACATCGATCTCGTCGAGCTTGCGAACGAACAGTTCACGGTCTTCCGTATCCATGATGGCCTGTACCGGAGTACCCAGCACACGCACGTTATATTTTTCAAGCACGCCGCTCTGATAGAGAGCCACCCCGCAATTCAGCGCCGTCTGTCCACCGAATGCCAGCAGGATACCCTCGGGACGTTCCTTTTCGATAACCTTTTCTACAAAGAAAGGAGTAACGGGCAGGAAATAAACCGTGTCCGCAACCCCTTCCGAAGTCTGTACCGTTGCAATGTTCGGATTGATAAGCACCGTCCGGATGCCCTCTTCCTTGATGGCTTTCAACGCCTGGCTGCCTGAATAATCGAACTCGCCCGCCTCACCGATCTTGAGAGCGCCGGAACCTAATATCAGGACTTTCTTTATATCTTCTTTCATTGTTATATCAGTTACAATAATTCTACGAACTTATCAAACATAAACTCCGTATCCGTCGGCCCGCTACAAGCCTCGGGATGGAACTGCGACGAGAAGAAAGGTTTCGTTTTATGCTTGATACCTTCATTCGTACCGTCATTCATATTGATAAAAAGCGGTTCCCAATCGGCACCCAGCGTCGTGTTATCCACCGCGTATCCATGATTCTGCGAGGTGATGAAACATTTCTCCGTTCCAACCATCCGAACCGGCTGGTTGTGGCTGCGGTGTCCGTATTTCAGTTTATAGATGGAAGCACCTCCTGCTTTTGCCAGCAACTGGTTTCCCATACAGATACCACAAATAGGTTTGTCGCCTGCCAGCGCTTTGCGGATATTCTGAACGGCTGCGTCGCAGGTATCGGGGTCGCCGGGACCGTTGCTAATGAACAGGCCGTCATATTCCAGTGTATTGAAATCATAGTTCCAGGGGACCCGGATCACAGTCACATTCCGTTTCAGCAGGCTGCGGATGATGTTATGTTTCACGCCGCAATCCACCAGGACAACCCGTTTCTTTCCTTCGCCTCCCCCATAAGTAATGACTTCTTTACAAGACACTTTGTCTACATAATTCACATTTCCGTATTGTCCGAAATCCGTAAGGTCGGTCTTTGCATCACCGATCACGATCTTTCCCATCATGACACCGTGCTCACGCAGTTTCTTGGTCAACGCACGTGTATCGATTCCGTAAATTCCGGGAATACCCTCTTCTTTCAACCAGCTTCCCAGGCTTCCGACAGCATTCCAATGACTGTATTCATGACTGTAATCACTTACAATAATCGCCTCCGCATGGATCTTTTCACTTTCCATAAACGTGGCGATCCCGTCCGGACCGAATGTACGGGGAGGTACACCGTAGTTACCCACCAGCGGATAAGTCAGAACCATCAGCTGACCGGCATAAGAAGGATCGGTCAAACTCTCCGGATATCCCGTCATGGCCGTGTTGAACACTACTTCGCCTGTAACCTCCTTCTCGCAGCCGAAAGAAAGACCGCGAAAAACAGTCCCGTCGTCTAAGATCAATGTTGCTGTTTTTTCTGTTTGCATAAACTTATGTTTGAGTTGACAGTTGACAAGTGACAGTTGACAATTAGAGCGAATCTGTCAACTGTCATCTGTCAACTGTTATCTGATTAAATATTCTTCTTCCATATAATTGATGAAAGCCTTGTTCACCATCCGTGCACCGCCCGGTGTCGGATAATCACCGGAAAAATACCAGTCTCCCGGATGATTCGGACAGGAAGCATGCAAGCCGTCCAATGTCTGGTAAACGATCTCTACCTTGGCACGTGTACCCGCCGGAGTAAGCAAATCGACCATCTTGGCCGAAATCTCCTCATCGGTGAACGGTGCGTAAATTTCCTTTACAAAATTCACGATCGTACCGTCCTCCTGTGCCTGTTGTTTCTTGGCTTTCCAATAAGCATCCGTTATCACCGACTCCATTCCCCGCTCTTTCAGCAAAGCCACCGCTGCCCTGAAAGCGATAAACTCGTTCATCCGCGACATATCTATCCCGTAATAATCCGGATAACGCACCTGCGGAGATGAAGATACGATCACGATCTTCCGCGGATGCAGACGGTCCAGGATACCGATGATACTTTGTTTCAGGGTCGTTCCGCGAACAATGCTATCATCTATTACAACCAGATTATCGACGAATGGTTCGATACTTCCGTAAGTAACATCATACACATGGGCTGCCAGGTCGTTACGGCTGTTACCTTCGGCGATAAAGGTACGCAATTTTATATCTTTAATCGCTACTTTTTCAGCACGAACGCGCATGGAAAGTATCTGATCCAGTTCTTCTTCCTGCAAAAGATGGCTGCGGTCGGCGATCCATTCTTTTTTCAGTTTGTTCAGATAGTTGTTCAGTCCTTCCTGCATACCGAAATAGGCGACTTCCGCCGTATTGGGAATGAAAGAAAAGACAGTATGTTTGAGGTCGTAATCGACAGCTTTCAGTATCGGGTGAACCAGATTCTCTCCCAACTTCTTACGTTCGCGGTAAATATCCACATCGCTACCGCGGGAGAAATAGATACGCTCGAAAGAGCAGGCTTTATTCACCTTCGGCTCCATGATCTGCGAAGTGCGGAAACGGCCGTCTTTACTGATAAACATCGCTTCGCCGCGTTGCAATTCCTTTATATCTTCGGCCTGCACGTTCATCGCCGTCTGGATGACCGGACGCTCGGAAGCCAGTACCACGATCTCGTCATCCGCATAATAGAACGCCGGACGGATTCCCCAGGGGTCACGCACGCTGAACGATTCGCCGCTACCGGTCAGACCGCAGATCACAAATCCGCCGTCCCAGGTCGGTACACAACGTTTCAACACGTTCGACAGATCGACATGCGCCTCGATCGCATGGGTTATATCCATCCCCTTCAGTCCTTCGTCTTCATACTTCTGGTACAAACGTTCGATCTCCCGGTCCAGACGATGTCCCATCTGTTCGAGCATGATATACGTATCGGCAAACTTACGCGGATGCTGGCCGATCGCTGTAATTTCTTTAAAGATGTCGTTTACGTTTGTGAGATTAAAATTTCCGCAAAGAGCGAGGTTCTTGGCTCTCCAGTTGTTGCGGCGTAAAAAAGGATGGACGTAGGAAATACCGGACTTACCGGTCGTACTGTAACGGAGGTGACCCATATAAAGCTCTCCGGCGAAAGGAAGATTTGATTTTGCGAAAAGCGGATCATTCAATTTACCGGGCGGTAAATCTTTGTAATGTTCATGAACGGCGGCGAATATCTCGGTTATAGCTCCTGTTCCCAATGCTCTTTCCCGAAACATATATTCTTCACCGGGGGTTGCTTCTAACTTCACGCAGGCTAAACCGGCTCCTTCCTGTCCCCTGTTATGCTGCTTCTCCATCAGTAAATAGAGTTTATTCAGCCCATACATCCAGGTACCATACTTTTGATGATAATATTCTAAAGGTTTCAGTAACCGGACCATGGCGACTCCACACTCATGTTTAAGTTGTTCCATCTGGTTCTATCTTGTTTATTTCGACCACAAAGATACGCACTTTATCAAACACAATGTTCATATTAATGCAAAATAATTGACACATTAATAGAAATAATCATTTTATCCTGCATTTGGTTAAAATATTATATATTTCCGTATTGTTTCGACAAAGTTACAATTACATAGCCGAAAACCACTCCCGACATAAAATTTGTAAGGAGAACGGAGATATACGATATAATTAATAACACTTATTTATAATAGCTCTTCCCAATCCTTATCTGTCAGCGACTTGAACGGGTCGTTTTCCGTAATAAATGTTTCAGCCAACTCGCTCTTGGATTCCTGGAGGTTGCGGATCTTTTCCTCGATCGTATCGGCAGTGATGAAGCGGTAGGCAAAGACCTGTTTATCCTGCCCGATGCGATGGGCACGGCTTTCCGCCTGCATCTCAGCTGCCGGATTCCACCAAGGATCGATAATAAATACATAATCGGCATCCGTCAGGTTCAGTCCTACCCCACCCGCTTTCAGCGAGATGAAAAAAGCGGACACATCCTGGCGGGTTGAGAAACGGGCTATTTCGCCCTCCCGGTCCAATGTACTGCCGGTCAGCATCGCATACTGCCATCCATGTTGCGTAAAAGCATCCGCCAACAATTTCAGGTGTGTGACAAAAGAAGAAAAGATCAATACTTTATGCCCTTCGCTCACCAGTGTTTCAAAAGCATCCAGCACCTGTTCCATCTTTCCCGAACCACCCGTATATTCCGGTAAAACCATTTGCGGATGATTAGCCAGCTGACGTAAACGGGTGATACCATTCAAGGCGACAAAAGAATTTTTGTAACGTTCCTGCAAGATCGTGTTCCGCAACGCATTCTTTTCTTTCTGATACACTTCGCGTTGTTCCGGTGTCATTTCGCAATACACGACCTCTTCCATCAATGGCGGAAGTTCCGGTGCCACCTGTTGTTTGGTCCGTCGCAAAAAGAAAGGACGGATAATTTGTTGTAAACGTTTACGGGCATTCTCATTCCCCTCCCTGGTAATCGGATGGATGAAATGTTTCCGGAAACCATCTGCCGATCCCAATAAACCGGGATTGATAAAATTGAATTGTGCCCATAGATCTTTCAGTGAGTTTTCGATAGGTGTTCCGGTCAGTACCAACCGGTGTTCACATTGCAGACGGACCACCGAATGATAAGTCATGGAAGCCGGATTCTTTATGTTCTGGCTTTCATCCAGTATCACATAAGTATAACGATACTTCTCCAGCAGCTCGATATCACGCCGCAACAGTCCATAAGTGACCAGCACGATATTATACCGGTTGAAGTTTTTACAGGGATCTTTCCTTTTCTGATCTCCGGTATAAGTATAGACACTCAACGTACTGAACTTGCGGATTTCCCGTTTCCAGTTAGGCAATAAAGAAGTAGGCACAACAATCAGAGAAGCGGGAATAGCCGCTGATTCTTCCTGTCTGTCCTTCACTTCCTCATAGGGTTTGTCATCCGGCGAATCTGTTCCGAAAAAGGAAAGTTGCCCGCTTTGATCGACTGTAACATTCTCTGGAGCGGATGGAGAAATCGTAACCTCTTTAGGTTCCTCCGGATCATATATATGTTGCAGCAAGGTAATAGCCTGCAATGTCTTCCCCAATCCCATATCATCCGCCAGGCAACCACCGAAACCATTCGCCGCCAAATGGACCAACCAGGAAAAACCTTCCTGCTGATACGGACGTAACGTCGTCTTTATCTTTGGTGGAATAGCAACCGATTCTTTCTGCACATATTCCTTCGATACGGATTCATCCTGCTCCAAAGCAGAGACAATTCCCAAATGCATCTTACGGACTCTAATCTCCCCGGGCCGGTCATCGCCGAAAGCAAACAGATCGCTATATTTCTCAAACCAATCTTCTGGCAATAAGGCGACTTGCCCGTCCGGTAAAACAAACTCACGCTTTCCCTCCAGAATATGTTTTCTGAAGCGGATAAAAGGGAATTGAAAATCACCCATGCGAACTGTGATACGAATATCGAACCAATCGGGAGAAGGGGAAATTTCCTGTGTCAGCGAAATATCTCCCAGATAGAACCGCAGAGAGGTATCGGTCTGCACAAAAGAGAAACAGGCTTCCAACTCGCTTTTATGTTGTTGCAGCCAATCGATAAATATATAACCACCCGCTTCTGTGGTCCGAACGAACTGTACATCGGTTATCTGCTTGAAATGCCATTGTTCAAGTAAGCTGATGTACGTTTGTTCCAATTGCAAATCACGCGTAAAATAATAAATGACCGGTTTCCCTTCAACATGTTCCAACCGGGGATAAGCGAACTGGTTTCTTTTTCCCGGCGAAAAAGAACGTTCTCCATACCTGAAACGCAGTTGAAGTGCCGGTTCATCATTGATAGAACGCTCCACAGACAATTCCGGGACACAAGTGCGGGGCTCATGGATCATATCAAACCCGGAAGAACTGGCCGGATAATCGCTGATCAAAGGAAGTGCCACCAGTTCCAGATATTTTTCAGTCTCAGCCAACGAAACTTCCACGTATTTCCGTGAAAGGAAAGGTGTAACTTTCGCCGCTTCTATACGTTTGAATGCTAACAACTGGTCATCCAGCAGGAATATAGCAGGCTTTGATGACAACAACAGAAACCGCCTCTTTTTCAATAAAGACACTTCCACTCCATTCATGTGACATAAGGCTGTGTACCGAAAAGAATGGTCTGTTATCTCGAAACGAAAAGAAATCTCAGCCTCCTCCCCGGAAAAGCGCACCCGGTCATGTTCATAAAGCAACTTACTTCCTGCTTCCTTTATATATACAGACAAATGGTTTGCCTGTATCAACCGGACCATCTCCCTTATCTTCTTATCGATGAACGGTCGGAGTTGTTTCTTCAGCATCTCCGGCGTCACCGAATTCAGAAAGCCGGTAACTGTCTGTTGCCGGGAATACACCTGCATCAGTTTCTTTTCCGAGTAACTCTGTGCGATCGCGATTGCCCGTTTCTCCATATCAGACAACCCCGCTTCATTTCCGGCGTGCGTGGCTTGCTCTTCCACGCTGATCACTTCCGGCGATACAGTTCTGGCAAAATAAGGAATAAGCAAAGGTCCCAAAACAGGATGGTTACTTAACGCAATGATCAATATCTGATTTTCGGGCATCAACGGTTCATTTTTATTAAAATTACAAAGTTACAAGAAAAACAATTATCTTTATCTCCCATAACAAACAAAACAGAATTTATGTCCTATTGCGAATATGTAAAAACATCTAAGGATTCAGCCGTCGAGCTTAATAAAGCCTATCATGATACAGGTTACGGCTTCCCTATCGAAGACGATAACGAGTTATTCGGCAGACTTCTCCTGGAGATCAATCAGGCGGGCCTAAGTTGGTCGACGATATTAAAGAAAGAACCGAGCTTCCGTTCTGCTTACGATAATTTCCATATTGAAAAGGTTGCAAACTACACGGAAACAGACGAAGCCAGACTTTTATCCGATTCCGGCATCATCCGGAATAAATTAAAAATAAAAGCAGCCATCCACAATGCCCAGGTCATTGTACAACTGCAAAACGAATACGGCTCATTCAAAAACTGGCTGGACCATCATCACCCTAAAACCAAAGATAAATGGACCAAATTATTCAAAAAGACATTCAAATTCACCGGAGGTGAGATCGTCAACGAATTTCTGCTAAGTACCGGCTATCTTGAAGGGGCCCATACCCCCGATTGTCCCATATATCAAAAGATTCTGGAAAAGAATCCGGCATGGAACAAACGGTAAAAATCAAACGATCTTTCCCATTATATCATTAATGTTAAGATTGAGTTTTGAAAAGGCGAACCATTTCTTTCCCAAGTCTTTCAAGGAAGCACCGATATGGTAAATATCCTTTTCATCGATCAACAGAGAACGATCGTGCGATTGTTTGAATTGTTTGATTATGATTGGTTCATATTGAGCATTGTGCCGTTGTAAATCCATGGTCAGTTGTTTTGATATTTGTGCTGTATAAATTGTTGCTGCAACATTTACATCTCGTTTGGTTAGCAACATCAATACACTTTCATCCACGTAATTATCAATGAGGATAATTGATTTGCGAGCAGACTTTATCAAATCTGCCGCAAATTTATAAGCATCGAACAACTGACCATCAAAGAAGATGCCTTCGACAGGAGGAAGAGAAGTACGAATAAAAAAGTCAAACTTCTGATCATATTCAGAAAATTTAGTATCCATGCGTTCTTCAATATGCTCTATCCGCTTATTAAAAGAACTCCCTTTCAACAAATAATCTCTTATTATTTTCATGGCCCACTGACGAAATTGAGTACCTCGTTTAGACTTAACACGATAACCAACAGATATTATCACATCTAAATTATAATATTCTATCTTTCGCTTAACGGAGCGATCTCCTTCTTTTTGAACTGTCAAGGAATACTTGACAGTTGAGCTTCTTTCTAACTCATTTTCTTTATATACATTATTGATATGTAAACTGATATTCTGTTTTGTAGACTGGAACAATTCCACCATTTGCGCCTGAGTCAGCCAAACAGTCTCGTCTTCTAAACGAACTTCTATTTCGAGAGTATTTTCGGGATGGTAAAGAATGATTTCTCCTTTATTTTTCATAGCTTATCGTTTTTGTTGGTTACAAAGTTAGAACTATTTCCGAATATATTTATGTTTTATTCCGATATTTCCAAAATCAGTAATAATGGTGTATAAAACCGTAATTCATATATGGACGGGTATCCCGGCACCCCCTACCTTTGCAGAAACGATTTACAGGTGAATCGTTAAAACAATAGAGCGAATAAAAGAAATATAGTAACAAATAAAGAGCAGAACAATTACAAAGAATAATCAATAATAAATAGAAAATGGAACAGAACAAAACTATTTCATCCCCCCAAAGTCGGATTCACGTCTTGGATGCATTAAGAGGATTTGCACTACTCGGTGTCATACTGATGCACATGTTACAACATTTTGGTGTTTTTTCAGGTATACCAGCATCAAACCCACAGTTTCCCCGGTTGGATACAGCTATTCAATGGCTTTCTGAACATGTAATCATGGGCAAGTTTATTAATATCTTTGCATTCCTTTTCGGATTAAGCTTCTTTATACAAATGGATCGTGGAGCAAAAAAAGGAATTGATTTTCGGAAACGCTTTATCTGGCGTATGGTTATTCTTTTTGCAATAGGTATCGTTGGTAATAGTTTTTTCACTGCCGACATTTTATCTATATATGCAGCTTTCGGAGTAATCATGGTTCTGCTGTTTCCTCTAAAAAACTGGATATTGATTGTGATTGCCCTGCTTCTGTTAGTTGGTACCCCCCGTATTATTTCAACCAGTTATGATCGTTTAGTAAAAACAGAGCAAGTGGAAAATACACAGCAAAGATCAGCCTCTAACGAGCCTGTCAGAAACAGATCGATTTCTGCGGGAGAAGCAATGGAAAAACCTTCGTTCTTTAAGTCGGCAAAAAGAAACCTGACCACCGGATTTGTAGGAAAACTGAATTATCAATTTGGATTGAACGGGCGTGGATATATTACGATGGCTCTCTTTATTTTAGGCTTGGTCGTAGGACGTTTGCGTTTCTTCGAAGGAGTAGAGACATATAAAAAAAGGAACATACTGCTTTTTGTGGGATTTACTCTCGCCTGCTTTCTTATCAGTCTGATCCCGTTACAAGAAGTTACTTTCAGAATGCTCATGTCCGGTATTGAATTAACTCCGGCAATGCTGGCATCTATGGCACTCAAAGACATACATACGATACTGTTTTCCGGAGCTTTAGCTATGGGATTCATTATTCTGTTCCAGACAAAGGCTATCGGAAAATATCTGAATGCCATCATTCCTTACGGACGTATGGGATTAACTAACTATGTAGCGCAAAGTATTGTGGGAGGAATCATGTTTTCGATGTGGGGCTTTGGAGCAATTTTCGGCAGTTGGGGAACTACTGAAGTATTTGTCTTAGGTTTGATTGTATATGTTATACAAGCGATATGCAGTAAGTATTGGCTGAACAATTACCTATATGGTCCTTTAGAATGGTTTTGGCGTTCGGCTACCTATCTCAAAGTACAACCATTTAGAAAAAAGAGAGATTAGCTTTTTATATGGAAACTAACGACAAGATTTGTTTGATTTTCTTTGAAATCTATTGCAAATTCCATATTTTTGTATCTGTAAATTAATATATTATCTAATTTATGGCATCAATCGACACCATATAGTGACTTCTTCCAGGGCTTGTCAGGGAATATCTCCCTGACACAAGTTTTCATGCCCATATTCCTCCAGAGCTTATTATAAAATGATGAATGTGCTTGCTTGTTAAAAATGAAAGACATGAAATTTAATCAGATAGATATCGAAAAATGGAGTCGTAAGGAATATTACATTCACTACATGAATGAATTACGCTGTACATATAGTTTGACCGTTAATATTGACATTACAAATTTAAAAGCAGTTGTAAGAAAAATGAATAAAAAGATATATCCTGTACAAATATATATGATTGCAAACATTGTAAATCAGTATAAGGAATTTCGAATGGATATTAATTCTTACGGAGAGTTAGGTTATTGGGATGAGGTAAATCCAAGTTATACGGTGTTTAATAAGGATAATGAAACATTTTCCAGTATATGGACTAACTATAATCGCGTTTTCAGTCGATTTTATGACAGTTGTATTGCAGATATGGGTAACTATTCACAATCAACATCCTTAAAACCGAAACAAAATGAACCCCCTAATTTTTTTACGATATCTAGTTTACCTTGGGTGAACTTTACAGGATTTAATGTGAATGTATTTAATGAGGGCTGTTATTTACCACCCATTTTTACAATAGGTAAATTTATTGAAACAGAAGATTCTGTTTTAATGCCGCTTTCGATACAAGTTCATCATGCTGTATGTGACGGATTTCACATTGGGAGATTCGTGCAATCATTACAAGATTTATCGTCCAATCATAAGGAGTGGTTATTTTAAATCAGATATCCTTTATATTTTATACGTTCGTTATTCTTATCTTCAAATCTTTCGCAACAATGCACCTCAACCACCAATGCATCCCTGCTCTCACATCTTTTTCGCCAATACCCGTTAGGCAACCTTCTGCCGTTACCTGCAGCTCATGGTTGATAAAGCGATATCCGGTCCAATACACGCAGTCCCGGCAGTGGCAGCCACCCATTATACCTGATTCTAATGTCCAGTCCATAAATATTTTATTTAGTTTTTAATGATAATAAAAAAGAATGGCGGCAACCGTTTCCAGCCACTGCCATTCCTGCTTGAATAGACAAGAGCGTCATCGCCCTTCGTTTGGATTTCCGGTTTCTGATGTTTCTCTCTTGATACTCCTTAGCCTATACATCAGATGCAGGAACAATTCCCGGTCGTAAATTCTGTAAAAGAATCTTTCTCCAGTTTCCTTGATACTTCCGGTAAATGAAACCGATTCGTGGTTGATGGGGAATTGGCAGAACCTGCCGTTTGACAATAAGGTATATCCCTTCTTTTCCGCTTCGTCCAGAAATGATTCTATGTCATCCCGCTTGTTATGACCGGAGAAATACAAGAAATGGTGCTTGCGCAGGCTGAGCAGGATGTCCGAGAGTTCTTTTCTCGACTGGTGGACAGATTCGGTATCATCCCGTTTGACCACCAGATTGCAGATGAAACGCTCTTCGCCTTCCGTATTGATGAAAGAGTAAGGCGTGATGAAAGTCCCTTCTCCGTTCTTACCAGTGATGGCTTGCGGCAGTCCTTTGGTTATTTTACCTTTGAAGGTAATCTGGCGATAATGTCTGGCAATAATCCTTTCCAGTTCATCTTTATGTGCTCTTACAGAATATAGTCCTTTGAAATAACGTCCACCAAGAGTAAAGCAGAACGGATACAAGCTGCCGGAATAAGGTTCACCGACGAAAAAGAAACGTTCGGTGTAGCGAATGGGGGGCAATACATTCAGATAGTCGTAATAACCCTCTTCCGTTATTTCGCGGAAAGGGGCACATAAGGATTGCTCATAAATCCGGTTCCGTTTGTATATCTCATCGGATATTATGGCACCAGATTAGGATTTTTTCCTGGATTCTCAACTCTTCCAGAGTTTCACCTCCGTAATCGCTATGGATTCCATCGGATAGGGAAGTGAGGCTATATCCACGGAAGAACCGGGAGTCAATGACAAATTTCAACTGTTCGTTCTTCATGGCTTAGATGTTTGGGAGGCTTAAAACTCTTTTCGCGGCATATACGGCATTGCTTGTCAGTTGCCCTTGCCATGCCTTATTTGTGGGGGACCATCGAAATCCGGAAGATTTTAGTTCCTTACGCCTGCTTTCCTCCGGAATATCATCGAAAAGTATTTGCAGTCGGTCTGCTTCATAATTATAAACCACTGTGCCACCTTCAAAAGCTATTTCCTTGCTCTCCTGTTTACGGACGGCTTGCAACTTATCTTTCATTCGCTGTGCCACTTCCGGGAGTTTAAAGAACTTATTTTGTACGGTGATGACCGGCTTCTTTATCTTCGAGTTGTATTCATTGATAAAGTCAACCGCTTTTTGTACGATATCTACATTGCCATGATTGGCGAATGTTTCTACTTTATTCAATATGCTGCTTACGAACAGTGCCCGGTTATAGCCTTTACTCTTACCAGTATCAATCTCGTGGATGATATCTGCGCTGCGTCCTATATCCTTTTTGAGTATTTGCCAGGCTTCGTCTTGTTTCTCTTCCTCCGGTCGGGCTGCTTCTTTCATCCGGTGCATGGCATTTATGAACCTGTTCTGCCATTCATGGAACTCTTTGTATCTGTTGTCATAGCTTATGTTAGCCTTTTCATTTCGCTTGTGGTTGAATTTGGCCGGACCGGTAATCATCGTACTGGCACAATTGGACAAGCTACCCAGTAGGGAAGAAAATTTCAGTTTGTAGGCCGATATGTATTCATCATGCTTCTCTTCTGGGATTTGTCGCATATCTTCCTGTAATATCCTCTCATATTGCAGGATGTCCGTTTCACCTCTCACATCCGGATCGGAAGAACTCCAACGATACGCATTCTCAGCCTTTTCCATTAATTCTTCCAAATGTCCCGGATATCTGAAAGCCACCGCTTCCCAGTTCTTGAAATCACCGGGATATAGTTCTTTCAACTCACCTTCATTGCCATACGCATGGGCATAGTTATGAAACCCCTTCCGCACTTGTCTGAAATGAAAAGGGACAGGTTCTTCATTGATCCCTGTCCTTTTGATACATGTTACCCGATAGGCATTTGTCTTGGTTAGTGGAATAGAAGATTGGCTTCCTGCACTTCCAACCGGATTCATTACTTGTTCTTTGTGAACCGTCACTTCTTTTTTAAACTCAGTCACACTTTCAACTTTTTAAGTTATACATGACCGGCTCCGTGGGGCCAGTATTTTAATTTCTTACCTGCCTGGCTGCTTCGTGCCGGGATTGTGCAAGGCTTGGTGAAAGAAAATACCGGAGCGTAGCGAGGATGATTTTTTTTCATCCAATCAGCCCGAAGGGCCGCCTTGCTCAATCCGTAAGGCACGAGGCTATCTTTGCGGGGAAGAAGTTGAAATATGAATGAGTTAAAAAAATATTGGTACCCAGTATAGAGATTGAATTATTATAATTATCGATAGGTTACTGGTTGTTATCCAATATATCGTCAAATAGAGTGAGTGATTTGTTTTATTTAATGTAGTATAATTGTACTTATTAGTAACCTAAAAGTTTCTAGGAACTATAATCCTGAGGTTTCCCAATATGAAAAATTTAATAAAGAGGTATCACAGATGTTGTTTTATGAGGTTTTTTATTGGAAGATATGCTAAAAATATTTATCTTTGAAATCAAATGCTAGAAAAAATACAGTATTTCGTAGTCAACTAGCATTTAATTACTTAAATCTGAATACTTACCCAGAAAATTATGAACCGTACAAGAGAAGATATAGAGGAGATGCAGGTTTCCTTTTTTTTAAAAAAGGAGGCTTCAAAACATTGTGATATGTCCATAGGGCGAGTATTACGTGGTATAGCTAACGGAGCATATAGTAAAGAAGTGTCAGAAGCAAGAGAATATCTTTTTGAAGAAGATATAGAAAAGTATAATCGAATTAAACTTAGCTTACCTGCTGTTGCATTTTGTGGGACATTCAAAAATGGACATAAAGCAGAAGAATGTACTCACTATAACTCTTTGATGGTTATAGATATAGACAAATTGAATGAGCTGGAAATGATAACTGTAGTCGAGATACTCAAATATGAACCTTGTATAGCGGTTTTTTGGCTATCTCCTTCAGGCAGAGGATACAAGGGGTTGGTACATTTGAATTATGATGAAATCAAACAGGAACTTCCACAGAAGGAAAAGCATTATTTGGCCTTTCGGCAGCTATTCAAGTACCTGTTTGCCGAATACAATATTGAATTGGATGGAAGCGGAAAGGACATATCCCGATTGTGCTTTATGTCTTCGGATAGTTCAATTTGCATCAAAGAAGAAGCAAAGGTTTTTGATGTTCAGGCAGAAAATGATGTGGTACCTACAAAAAATAAGAAAATCACCACAACAACTAATTTAGTTGTGCCCCTCAAGAACTGGAATGAGGTATGTGGAAAAGCGACTGGATACAAGGACAATATATATAACCGCAGTTTGATTATTTTTTTGTTGAAGAAACTTAAAAAAAAAGGACTCTCTATCACTGACACTTGGGAAAATTGGATCAAAGTAGCCTTTGCAATAGCATCAAGTGTACATCCAGAAATGGGAAAAAAACTGTTTCTCGAACTTTGTCGTTTAGATGGAGACAAACATGATGAAACAAAAAGTGAACAACTAATATGGGATGCATACATACACAATAAGGGTAAATGTAGCATCAATACCATCAAATACTTAGCTGGGCAGAAAGGAATCGTGTTGGATAAGTAAGGTCGTGGTATTTTTCTACGGCATATTTTTGTATGAAAGAATGAATAGAAGGTGCTATCCTATCATACAGTTATTTAGTGACACTTATCTCTGTATCAATTACGAAAGGGGTCAATGACTCCGATTAATGCTTGTCTCAACAATACTTTTTGCCTATGCTAAGTCATTTGTCATTTATAAATCGCGATAAGGTGGTGATGAAACTCATCAAGCTGCGTTGTAAATTAGCTGATCAGCAGTCTAGTTTAGACCATAAAAGGGAGTTTATCAATAAAGCAAGTTTACCACCTAAAAAAAATGTCAGAAATGAAATCTATAATCTTTTTCCACCGCGGAAAAAATGGCATCAAATAGGGTCTGAAGAACGCTACAATCTGGATAGTGTGGCAAGAAACGAATTACGATTAAAACGAACTTACCAGTGGGCTAAGAAAAAAGGATGTGATGAGGAATGGTATATCAATTTATGTCAAAAGGCTGATGAGATAGTGAAATATGCCATTGTGCGTAATATAGGTATTGAACCTCCTTATGTAACAGCCATAGAAAAGAAGTCTGTTGACAAGGATCGGAAAATTATCTGCCGCCCCATCTGTTCTTTTCCGATGTATGATAAAATCGTACTTTCCTTGTTAAATAGTTATCTGACTTCGCTATTTGACGATTATTTCGTGGAGTGTTCGTATGCATTTAGAAAGCCTGGTAAAGAAAGAAATAAACTTCAACATTTAGATGCAGTATTGAATGTACAAGACTATCGTAAGAGTCATTTGGGACAGTCATTGTTCGTGGCGGAATGTGATATGCAAAAGTTTTATGATACAATTTCTCACAAGGTGATCAAGAAATGTTTCATCCGTTTGCTGCAACAGGCTAAAAAAGATGGGAAAATAGGTAATCCAGATGTAAAGTTCGTGAAAAGATGGTTTTTTGCCTATGTAGATTGCTTCGACTTCCTACAAAATGTCTGGATACTTAACAAAAAACCGATATCACATCCCGTTTGGAAAAATGTCAAGAATAGCAAAGGGTACAATTTAGAGATTCAATGGGTAGAAAAGAATTTGTTGGACAGGCGGTTGGCTAAAAAGAAGAAGGGAAGGGTTGGCGTACCCCAAGGTGGCTCTTTATCGGGGTTAATAGCAAACATTGTGATGCACTATATAGATATGGAGATGTTGAATGAAATCAATGGAAAAGACATCCTTTATTGCAGGTTTTGTGATGACATGATTCTGGTAGGCATGGATAAAGAGGAGGTAACTCACTGCTTTCAACAGTATAGTAAAGCTATCAAGAAGGCTAAACTTATTGCTCACCCCAACAAACCTATGGAAAAGAAATGTTTGAAAGATTTCTGGAAAGGCAAGACAAAAGGACCTTATGAATGGAATGAAACAGGCAAGGACGTTTATCCTTGGATTACATTTGTGGGGTTTGATGTTAATTGGAAGGGCAATCTAAGAATCCGCCAGTCATCTCTGAAAAAGCAGATGGAAAAACAAATTCGTATTGCCAATGAGCTTACATTGCCATATAAGCATGGTAAATTACCAAGGTATTCCAAAGGGACAATATATGAAAGTCTAAAAGGTCGTCTGATATCCACGAGTGTTGGCAGAGTAAATTTTTGGAACTATCACAACAATACGAATGTTCACAGTTGGATGAGTGCATTTTCTATTCTTGACAAAAACCCATGGTCTGAAAATCAAATTAAGAGTCTTGACAGACATAGGCAGGTTGTTTTAGCAAGAGCTAAGAATAAACTTCAAAGCATTGAATGTACAAATAAAAAGAAAAAAGATAATTTATATGAGAACCATAGAGATGTCTTCACCTTTAAAGGAAGCCCTTTCAGCTATTACGGTCAATGCTTTGTGTATAAAGATGGATGAATAAAGAATTCTACAATAAATCGCAAGGTACATTATGAAATAATTTAAAAGATTACTTAACTTTGCAAGTATTAAATCTTATCTATAACTCCTTGATACAAGGATTTAATTATTTAATCGATTATGGCATTATCACTTTCTGCTGAACAAAAAAACTTGAAAAACCTCTTCTTCAATGAAGACAGGTATATTATCCCAGAATATCAACGTCCTTATTCATGGGACTATGATACTTGTTTCCAAATGTATTCTGATATCACTTCAGCATATGTGGAAAATGCGGATTATTTTATGGGAAATATTATACTTGCACGTAGTAAAGAGGATGATGAAAGTAAACCTGAAGTAGTAGATGGACAACAGCGTTTGCTTACAATTTGGCTTTGGCTGAAGGCCATGTCTCTTTTGATGCCATCATTTAATAAATTAAAAACTGCAACTGAAATTGAGCTTTGGAATGATGCCAATGAGATTGTCCCCAAAGTCAAATCCAAAGTGTTTGAAACAGATGACGAAACTTACATTCAAGAAATATGGCGTCTAAATGATAGTGGCATTGAGAAGTACTTAATAGCCCGTGTAAACAAAAAAGGAGAAGTAGATTTAAAGAAATGCCAGAACAATCTGTCCTATAGTTTCTTGAATATTTATAGTTGGCTAAAAGAGTTCTATTCTCGTCTTACATCAGATGAAAAAAATAAATTTGTGAATTATTTTATTAATCAAGTTTATCTGTTACCTATTGAACTGAAAGCTCAAGGTATGTCGGAAGCCATAGATAAAGCTTTGAAAATATTTGAAACAATCAATAATAGAGGGCAAAATTTGGAAAATGCCGATATCTTCAAATCCACTTTATATGCAAAAGCTAAAAGTGTGAATAGAGGAAAAGAATTCATCGAAATGTGGATTAATATTCGCTCCGATTGCAATAGGCTCAACATATCTATTGATGATTTATTCAGATATTATTCTCATATAATCAGAGGTAAGAATGGAATTATTTCCACAGAAAAGAATCTGAGAGAGTTTTTTGTGAGTGAAGAAATTTCCCCTTTGAAACACAATGATTTCGAAAGTGTTGTTAGTGACCTAAATCATATTATCAACATACTCACGAATATCAATGTCTTGAAACAAGATACCCGCGAGATTTCGTTTTGGCTAAACATTATGAGTGCCTATACGAATATCAATCCTTGGTATGCCATCGTAACAAAAATGTATGTTACTGATGAATTGGATGATCTAGTGCCATTTATGAAAGATATGGTTCGCTTCTGTTACTCTTACGGTTCATCACGTTCCATCAGATTTGCGATTTATGATATAATCAACGATGTTGTAAATGGCGGAAACTGGAAAAATAAATATGTTCAAACAGTTGAGAATACAGATTTGTCATCTTTAGGTAGGCTAAAAAAAGGATATGCACTTTTATCCTATTATTTGAGTAACCAAGAAGTGTGTGCAAATGGATATAAATTTGAAACCATAGTAAAACTTGCTCAGGTGAAATCAGCCCATTTGATTACAGAAGAAACATTGGCTTCTTTAGGCAACTACGTGGTATTGCCTAAGGCGGGTGCCATACAAAGTAATTCTTATTTTAATCTATATCATTCAAATAAGAGACAACCGATTATGGATGAAATAGTAATTGCAAAAGAAATTTCTGAACGAGAGAATTATATTAAGACTTTATTACAATCGTTCTTCAATAATAAACAATAAACTAATGAATCATTTTAAAATAAATCATTTTAAGCCATTTAGGAATGCTGGGATTGATTTAACACTTGACAGCAAGCACCTTTTGCTGTTGGGTGAAAATGGTTCTGGGAAGACATCAATCTGTGAAGCTTTGGAACTTTTCTTTTACTACGATAAGATACTTGATATTCCAACACACTTGATCGGAGAAGCACGCAATGCTGAAATTCGTACTAAACTCAATAAATATCGTAATGCAAAGGAATTGAGTATTCCGATTGAGATAGAAGTAGATGGCTACAATTTACATGTTGCAGATGATTATCGACCATCTGTCAATGCTTTCTTTATAGGAGCAAAGGAATTGCGGCAGAATCAAGATTTATCATTAGATAGAATATTATCGACGATTCGATTTCCGCAAATAGCAATCGACTATTTAAGTTTGTATTGGGATTCAACTTTTACTGATGATATTAATAGGATCTTGAAAGAAGAATTTTATGATGATATTGAAATAGAAATAGAACAAGGTAATGGACATAAATTCAAATTGAAAGCAACCAAACGAGGACTGGAAACTTCAGAAAAAGTTTATGATAACTTCAATGAAGCAGCTGTTCATCTGATTGTGTTGATTATACTTTTAAGAATAGTCGAGCTAAATAAAGAGAGTGGTAAAATCAACCTCTTGGTGCTAGATGATATTATTACAAGTCTTGACGCAAGCAATAGAGGATTGATAATTAAATATATAATCAAACACTTTGATGGCTTTCAAAAAATTGTATTGACGCATAACATCAGTTTCTTCAATTTGTTTATTTACATGAAGAATACGTATGTTTCTTCTGATGGTAATGGTCAAGAATGGATAGAAGAGACTTTATATATTCAGAAAGAAACTTCTATGTTATCTAAATACAAGCATGAACAAACCGCCGAAGATTTGACAAAAGAACGCGATAATGGAAATACTAATTTAAATGATCTCGGTAATAAGATTCGTCAACGGTTTGAATCTTTACTTTATGAAATTGCTCGTTTGGCTCAATTCGGAAATTTTTATGAAACTTCACAAATTCTTGATAGTCTATTTAAACTAAAACCCCAAGAATTTTATGTATGCTTTAAAAATGGGAAATTAAATAATACCTATACATTGCTTAATGAAATACGTAATGCTCTTAATTCAGGAATTAATTATCGCTTAGAAGAACGATTACTAAATAAATTCAATGAATATGATCAGAGTAACAATTTAAATTGGTTGAAAGAGACTGTGACGGATATGAAAATGCTTCAAAAAGTAGTACTCCATCAATTGTCTCACACACAACAAGGTCATCCTCACTTTCAATCAGCAGAAATTGATACTGCTTTGTACTTACTGAAGAAAATGGAAGATTTTGTTGCAAAAGGCAGAGAAATGAATGGTGGAGGTAATGTGTATGTAATTTAACTATTTGTACATTGAATTGCTAAATATGAGATAGTTAACAAAAAATTTACACTGCCTTTAATTTTCATTAAAACACACATTGTTTAATAACTCAATTTGAAACTGCTATCTTTACTTCATTTGAACAAGGTAAGTTCATATTGGAAAAGCTTCGATACTACATAATTGCAAAACTATGAAATAGAAAACGACCTTTATGTGGGATCTTGAAAAAAGGAATTCGCAAAACCCTGAAATTCAAGAAACTAAAAGCATAGTTCGACACCCTCAGGGTGTACAAGGTAAATTTAAACTTTTATTAGTTTGTAAAAAAAGCACTGATTCTTAATGAATTAGTGCTTTTTATTTATTGCAGTTATTGTTCACTTCTTAAATTTAGGTGTAAATGTGCGACCTACTTTGCGACCATTAAAAAAAATCGTGCAACCACTTTTTAATTCCAGTTTATCATGCATCTTTGCATCATAAGGATTTTAAATATGAAATCTGGAGCGAAACGGTGAAGTTGGGTGGTTTCTAAACCATTACCTATTCTGATTTTGAAGCTATTTAATTAGCTGATATTCAGAAAACTACTTATTAAGAACAATACCTTGAAGGTACTTCTCATTGTCTCAAAGTTTACGTTACAAAATTAGTTTACTTTGAGCTATAAGAGGTTATATACAATAACGCAAATGGTAGACAAATAAAGACTTATAGTCTTGTCGCATTTTCATGACAGGTAATGACTTGGTAATTGAACATTGTCCTACCTTTGTCTATTGATGGCTTTTGCCGTCACAAAAGAAAAGCCAAACAAAGGACTTAACAACACATTATCAATCGGTTGTCCTCATCTGGCTCTTACTTGCTTTTTTATCAGACTTTTATTCTAAACAATCCATAATCGTGTTATTTACCTTTACGTATTAATACCTCATCACCCCGCAAAACTCCACAATCGTCATCTTCCCCACTAACACTAACGCCTCTTCATAGGCAATCTCATCTTTGCCGAGATGTCCGGCAAGCGTGCCGACCTTGCCACAAATTTGGAAACAGATCAGGACGGACATTGCGATGTGGTTTATAGAGGTTTGGGCTGTACATTCAACGACTTCGGTCAGGTGGAGCATTCGGATAAATAAGACGGGGAAACGGAGGGGACAGCGAAGACAGGATATGACAGTTCTTTGTTGCATGAAATCGATGTATGACTGGCGGTCGTGGATGATTACTTCTTTGATGAATTTCTGGTGCTTCTTGGGTAAGGTGCACCAAACGGTGAAGGCTATTTTGTAGATCTTTTCATGGAAATGGCTACGGCCTTCTTTCGACATTTTGTCAAGGCTCCGGTTAAAGACTCTTGCGTCCGGCACTTTCCCATTGGGGAATAATGCTTCTAATTTGTTTTGCTTCTTCATGGGTATATCTGATAGGCGTTGAATAATTAATTGAGAGAAAATCAAAATAGCAATTTAGAGGTACAGACTTAAAATCCTGCTGATTAAAAACTCTGCACCTCTACATACTGCCTTTTCAAGTGTTTAACTCTTTAAGTAAAAACTTTCCGGGCTTGAACTTGACACTCGTACGTGCTGGTATTGCACAAGAAATCCCTGTACGAGGATTACGACCGGAACGCTCTTTCTGTACCCAAGGGGCAAAAGTCCCGAAACCTTGAAGCATAACAGGACTATCCTGTTTCATTGCTTCTGTCAATACATCCTGAAAGGAATTCAAAAATTCTCGTGACTGGCATTGCGTAATATGCATTTTTGCAGCCAATTTACTTACCAAATTTGCTTTATTCATAATTATCAATCTATTATAATTTAACTTTTAACAATATAAATCCTCGATGTCAATCCATCTTTTTATCTTCTATTTTTCTCGGACACAACGTACTGGATATTCATTTGCTCCTGGGTTAGAACTAGTCCCACTTGTATTTAATACACCATTTGTAAAATAAACTACAGTTCGTACTGAATAATAGGGAAGTCCAACCGAACTACTCCAATATGGAACATCTGCATTAAAACCATCGCCAAATGTATATGTTGCCGGATCATTGTCTGTTGCATCTAAATTATTTCCTCTACATTTATCCCATATAGCGTATAGCTCAATTATTGTCGGCACACGCCAACCCTCTCCTTTATCTTTACAAATTTGTATTGGAATACCGGTAATGTATTGTTTGATAATCGAGCTTTGCTTTGCCTCAACCTCAATAGTATAAGGAGAATCTACTGTATATTTCTCTGAATTTCCTTTGTAATCCCCACCATATGGACCTTTATCTTCACAATTTCCACTATCATAATTAAACGGGAAAGCTCGTACTTTAGAATAATTTGTTTCCTTATAGTTTTTATAAGCATCGGCAAGAACCTGATCAATAGTTATCGTATTCAACCCACTGGTTTGTTTTACCGTAACTGTATCTGAATGATTACCATCTGTTACCGTTATGATAAAATCAGCCGAACGTGCTCCTCCTTCATTTGCCAGTGCATTGAATTTTATAGATTGAGAAGCGTTTGACACATCACCACTAGTTGATTCTGCTGTTATTGCAGCGTCCCCGTCTTCCGATTTTATTAATTCCCAGGATAATCCAGGAGTACCCGTTATTGTCGCTTCGGCAGAAGATATCGTATTCGGTAATTCTATCGTTCGCGGTTCCACATTGAATACCGAAGCTTTCTGAGTAACCGCAGTTTCTTTTTCAATATTTCCTGCTTTTACCAAAATATCTCCTTTACGCACTTCCTTATTCTTGTTTACGCTATTTGTTTTATATTCAATAGCCTGCCGACTTCCTGTTGTTGTTCCCGTAGTACCATTGGTAAATTCGAGCCAATCGGGACAAACGATATTATAACTCAAACCTTTGGTTCCTGTAAATCCTAATGTGGTTGTAGTACCGACCGTCGGTTCCAATGGAGTCGAGTTATCTTCTACTGTTAGCGACGAAGCCCCCTGCTGCACAGCTATCGTTCCTGTCGGCCCCTCGCTTTCGTCTCCTACCCGTACAGCTACTGTTCCACTGCGCACACTGGAGTTCGGATTTACAGGAACATTAAACGTTACATTTTGGGATTCACCCGTTGTCGTACCTGTCGTTTGACCGGTCAAACCTATCCACTTATTTTCTTCCGACACTGCCACTTGCCACGATAAACCTGCCGTAGCACTAAACGATGAGGTAATGTTACTTGCTTCTTCGGCTGTCACCGTGACCGCAACGGATGGACAAGTCACTTTAGATGCTGCCTGCGAAACAGCGATTACATTGGTTAAACCGGTATAGCTCAAATTTCCGACCGATTCCCCTCCTTCCACCGTTATAGTTACGGGACGTTCCTTTGCATACGGGTTACTGGCCATAGCTCTCACTATCAGATTCTGTTTTTCACCGGTGGCTGCATTACCGCTGGTTGCCGGATTAGTCTCCGCCCAACCCAACCAACTACCATCCGACAGGACAGCACGCCACGGCAAACCTTTCGTTGCCGTAAAAGTAGAACTGCCCTCCGAACCGGAAGCCGCACCAAGAGAAATTGTACTACCTGCCTTCAAAGTGGAGCCATCCTGCACGATCTCTATCGTTTGTTCTTCACCCGTTATTGTAAGCGGAAAAGAAAAAGACCGGGTTTCTGCTTTGGGATTGGCTGTTTCCGCCTTGAACAGTAGTTGGGCAGGACCCTGGTAGCTTATGCTACTCTCCGGGATTGCCTGGTCTTTACCGTTTATCAAGGCCGACAGCCAACCCGGCAAACGTATTACCCATCCCTGCCCCGGACGGGCTGTGATCTGCAACTCTTTTTCACCACCTATCCCCGCAGGCATATTGCCCGGATCGACCTCCACCGGAGGAATCGTACCCACCGTGATACGTTCGTCGGTAATATCTATACCGGCCAGTGTGACATTCATCGTATAATGGGAGTTACGTTCGATATCGTAATTATTCATACCGCTGCCCGGATAAAAACGGATACTGACATTCTCATAAGTCACTCCGGACTGTACCGCCCCGCCTTTCAGTTCTATATAGGTGACATCCGTCACTCCCTGACCCGTTTTCTTCTTCTCCGATTCCACGGCATTCTCACCGTTTACCGTACCTGCCATATTCTCAGGCAGGTACCAATACATCGTTGCACCGTCCCTACTGGCGGTACCGCTATAGGTTTTATAAGTCACATCTGTTGTCAACTGACCGGTCGGGACTTCAATCCGATATCTGTCCGGTACGGAGTTCAAGGTCACCGACGTCGGAGTAAACGAAAAGTCCGTTCCCCCGATCAGATAGGCAAACGAGATCTTCGCTACTAACCGCGTCAAATCGACATTGATACTCTCCACTCCCCCTTCACTAATAACACCGTCCCATATCCCCGTCATTCCGCACAATTGGTTTGACGGCAAACCTACATCACTGGAAGAATACGTCAGTACATGTTTCTTCAAAGCCGCCTCGGTATCGATCTTTTTCAGGTCACCGCCATTCACCACAAACCAGACATGGTGCTTCTTTCCGCCGCTGTCCTTCAGACGGACATCGACCTTACCACCGATTATCGTGGGAAAATACTGGTTGAAGATCCAATTGCCATCCGCATCATACTGCCCGATCCACAGTTGAGCGATCCGGCTTTCCTCCCCTTCGGGCAACTGGTCGGCTGCCTTGGTCCTAACCGTGTCTTTCGGATTTGTCGGAATAGAGTCCGTTTCGATCGTACCGTCGGCTGTAAACGCAATACTGCGCGTCTGTGAATCCCGGTTCGCCAGCACATTCAGATGAAATGTCGCCTGAACTTCTTTGCCTCCTTGAGGCAACTGCGGTTCGTCCACCACTTCCGTCTGCGTGCAACCCGGCAAAAGATGGAAGACCGTCCAGAGAAACAGGCAAAACCCAAGTCCGTTCCTTATTTCACTTATCTGTTTCATTGTCGTATTTTTCTTATATTATTCTCCTCCCCCGACTTCCCCGTTTCCGCTCCAGACGATATCCTTCCAACTTGCCACAGTCATCACGATACCAATCCCCTGATGGATATCAGGATCGGGATAGGGTTCGTCGGGACCTCCTACATTTCCATCGGAAAAAGGGACGGCATTCCATGCCAATACTCTCAGATTCAAACGGCTTTCGTTATTTTTCACTTCCAGGGTGAATACATACCGTTTGCCTGCATCGAAAGTGATCCGTTTATCGATAGTTGCTTTCAGGGTGGCTGTCTCGTTATTCTTTTGTACACCGATCTCCACCTCGAAAGGCAGATTGTTTTTGGGAAGGATAACACCCTTTATCTTATTCAAACCCATATCGTCCGGATCGGAACCTTCTTCCACCGGGACAAATTCGTCGCTACCGAATGTCACTTCCGTCTCCACACCACTTTCACCGCCGGTCGGAGAGATTCCCGTATCGGCACCGACGATCAGGTTCGCACCGGAAGAAGATATATGGGTCAATACTAACTTTGTTCCAAAGAGTTCATCAAACGGAAGCGCATTGTCCGGTGAAGGGGCAACATTGAACACCAGAAGTGCACATTGCCTACGGAAGGTTTCCAGTTTCACTACGCGCGAAGTACGGGAGATCGTGACCTCGCGGACAAAAGAGGTCATGATGTCTTCCTTATGGGGAAGGACGGCTATCATATAGCGATTATCGGCATCCGTCACCGGCTTTCGGGCAGGAGAAACGGCATAAAAGTCATAGACACCTCCCCTTACTACCAGTTCTCCGGCATTTTCAGGAAGTTCCGTTCCGCTATCATCCACCACACAGGGAGATAAAGAACCGTCCGCTTTCACCACATAGGTCACTTCAAACGAAGGGGTAGCCGTCGCGAAAGGAACCGGTACAGTCGGTTCACCCACCTCTCCCCTCAGATAGCCGCAGATACGCACGGTCGCTCCTGCGGGTAACAAGGCAGGCTCCGGGGGCGGTGTCACCGTTTCACCTGCACGCGTCAGGACAACCGGGATACCCAGGTCGGGCTTCCCGAAACGGATCGCCACCAACTGCGCCGTTTCCGGCAGTTCCTCCACCGGACCGGCTGTGCAACCGATCAGTAATCCACAAAACAGTAACCCTATCAGATAGATCAAATATCGTTTCATGTTATAATGTTTTATGTATGTTCCATTATTCTACCGGTATATCATATTCACCGCCATCATTCCAGCCTGCCACCTGTATATCTGTCAGTTCGATACCCTGTGCCTGCATACGGATATTGTAGATATAATTATATCCCTTTTCCCATTTGGCCGTAAACGTGCCGGGAGTAGTTCCGCTACTTTCGGACGGTTTCATCGTAAATACACGACCGTCATCCAGCGTCAGTTCCAATGTGACACCCGCACCCGTCACAGGAATAACCAACCCGAATGCCTGGACAGGCGTTTTACGGGTCTCTTCCGTTCCTGCCACACTCCCGATACCACGCATATCGCCACCTGCCATAAACACCAGTTGATCGACTGCCGTCAGCGTACCTTCCAAGCCACCCGTCGAAAGGTTCAGTTTCGCGGAGGTTGACTTTTTAAAGCCTACGCTACTTTTCAATACCACCTTCTCTATCAGGCAACCGGCAAAAGCCGAACCTTCTTCCGAGACCCGGAAGCTCACTTTCGACAGCGCATGCTGCAGAAGAAGCGAAACCTCCGGATGCCAGCGGTCTACCTGCTCTGCCGCCATGCAGTAGAGGTAATCCTCCTGGTCGGTTTCCCATTGCACATCGGTTGTGGCATCCACAGGCTGACCGCCGTCATAGAAGTAAAACTTCTGCTTGTCCAGTACCTTGACACCGCTCATCAACGGCACTTTCGGAGTTCCCGAAAGCGACACGCTTTTCTCCGACGGGGCATAAGCGTAAACACTCCCTTTTTCCGTATACAGGTAAAGCAGCTCTTCTCCTTCCGCCAACTCCCAGGCAGGCGGTGCAGCCACAATGTTATATGTAAATAACTGCCCCCGGACACTGCTTTCGTAGAAACTGACCGTACCGCTGCTGTTTTGTTTGGTGGCGCATACACCGACAGAGGTGAGCGGGTTCGGATTCTTGTCTTCCTCTCCCGGACCGCCCGTAACGGTACTTCGCGATTCCACTTCCAATGACAAGCCCAGGTCCCTGATACCTAGAGGTACGCCCTCCTCCGTATCACCGCCACCGGGGTCGGGCGAAACAATATCCGCCTTGGTACAACCGATACACAGCAACAAGAGTATAGCCGGTAATATGTATAAGCTCTGTTTCATGGGCTTTGTCTTTTATATAAGTTAGTTACAACGGTATTTCTTCCTGTTCACTATCAGCCCAGGCTTCTACCGTTACATCCATTATCGTCAGCTTGTTACGTCCGGCTGAAAACGTATAGATGTAATTGCTTCCGGCGTCCCAATTGTTTCCGGGCAAGGTGATCGGATAAACGACTGCCGTTTTCGACCCTTCCTTTAACGTGATCTCCACATCGATTTCGTTGTCTCCAAAACTGGCAACCGGATAAATAATCGCGCTGACAGCTTTGGAGACCAATACACCTTTTACAGTAGACGAACCGCTTCCGGCAGCAATGAATGCATGTTCTCCTTCAGTCCCTCCTTCTTCTATCTGTCTCATCAATACATAATTAGTTATCGTGCGTGCCATGCCGGTAGTGGTGGATGTTTCCGTGATCGTTCCGTCTGTCAGTGCCATCTTTCCGTTCCCTACTTTAAACAGGTCCGTACCGCCGGTATGGTTCTTTACCTCAAACTTTGTAAAGCTCACATCATTATCGCTTAGGTGCCCACCATCGTACACGCGGAAAGAGATCATCGCCATGCCATGATACATATCCAGGTTGATCTTATAACCGGGGTTATCCGTATTATTATTATCCGGATCAGCATCCGGAATAACAGGAGTTTGTCCGTCCGCACGTCCATTGTTGACATAACGGCCTGCTGTTGCGGAAAAATACAGGTAATCTTTCTCGGTCGACAACGACAAGTTTTCCGGTGTTTTATTATTTACCTGTGACCACTTATCTCCCTCCCAATGTCTTTTTGCATTGTTTGCTGTGGCATTTATCTCACCGTCGGCCAGGACCGTTACAGGAATTTTAAGGTCGGATTCACTAGTGACGGCAGTAAGAGTTTTAGTCAGGTTTGCATCATAAGGATAATAGGCATACACCTTTCCGACCGTTTTGGTCAGATAATAAGGAGCTTCTTTCGTTGATTTATAGGTATCATTCTTTTCCTTAATCGAAATCCAGTTCGCTCCTTTTTCATCACCCATATACCAGACATGATGACCGGTATATTCTGTCCCGTCAGGCGTATACCAACCGGTTACACTGCTGTTAGTTACCAACACACCCAATCCGGGCACATAATCGGCATTGGCGTATTGGGCTACAGGATAGGTGATCGCTTCACCGCTTACCACCGATTTCGTTGCCGCCTTGGTTCCCGCATCCACTTTCAGGTTGGGAGTGATACCCAAAGGTACCTGACCGTCATTACCGGATTCAGGGTCGATTTCTGTTTCTGTTTCTGAACAGCTAGTCGCTGCCGCGAGGGCTATCAACATAACCCACATTGTCTTAGTTGTTTTCATTTTCGTTTGTTTTAAAGTTGTCATATTATATTGGCATATCATCCTGCTCATGATCCGTCCAGGCTTCCACACTGACAGAGGTTGTTTGTATTTTACTCTTATCTGTAAAGAATAGCGTTACAACATGGCTTTTGCCTGTCTGAAAGCCACCTTCTATATGGAAAGAGACTTCCGAAACTGTTTCATGTTCGGTTCCCCTGCCGTCTTTCGTTGTTGTTATCCGAAGGTGTAACGGGTGTTTTGCTGTTCCGTCAATCGGAGATATTGGTAGCAGGAGATATCCTTGTGGTTCGGGAAGGTCTTCGCCGACTGTTACCTCCGGGACTGGCAAGTTTACTATATCCTGTACCGGGATATTCTTTATTGCATCACCCGATGATATATCATCCAAACGGGGCGTTTCCTGTTCCAAATCCAGTGTCTGCCATGTATGTACATCTATCGCTTCAATTGTTTTTATCGTTCCCCAACCTTCGGAACGGTCACTGTAACAAACCAAACGAACCTGTGTCAGTAAATGACGGAACGTACAGGTTTGTATCGGGGCATATCCGCTACCCGTCAGGATTCCAGTTGACATGATATCCGTTGTACCATCTACTATAAAGGTTACTTTGCCCATTCCTGCAACGGCTTCCGCTTCACCCTTTGCCGGATAATAGCCGTGCAAGCGGATACGACGACCGTCCTCCGGGTATGACTGGGACTGGGCAAACACGATCGGACGGTTCCCCTTCCCTCCTCTTCGTACCGCTTCATATATGCTCCACGTGCCATAAATTTCTGTCGGGACAGTCGTTTCCTCCTGACGGGCAAAGCAAACCTCTAAATCCTTTTCATAGCCGGAACCGATCACTCCACGTGTTGATTGTCCGATCGCTCCTTCCAGGCACACCGCTGTTTCCGGTACTGGCTCCGGAGTAGGATTGCTGTCTGAACAGGCGGCGAGGCCCGGAAGGATAGCGATGGATATGAATGCTGTTACTATGAAGTTGTTCATGACTTTACGGTTACTTTCCGGGAGTTATTATTGTACTGCCATTATTACCCGGTTGCCACTGGGAGATACCGGTTTCTACCGCTATTTTGCCGTCTTCCGTAAAGGTGAGTGTGATTAAGTGAGAATAACCCGCTTTCACACCTTCGCTGATATTGGAGACGGTAACATCCAATGTTTTGGGATTTCCGTCATAAGTTCCTTTCACTTCTAAACTGACAGGCAAATCTTCTGTTCCCATATTCGCTGTCGGGTAAAGCAACAGATAGCCGGTCGATGGTTTTTCGGCATCCAAAGCAGAAACTGTAGACGGACAGTTTTTAACCGTTAGCGTTTGGTCGGCTGTTCCTGTTGCTGTCAGTTGAGCCCCCTTGGCTTTATCGAGCGATAGTTTCAATCCCGTTGCTACATTCTCCACTTTAATGGAAGTGATAGCCGTCCATTTTTCGATCGCTCCGGCAGAACCTGTACACTTGAACTGCAATTGGGTAAGCAGATGGCTGAAGGTGAAAGTCTCGAACTTATTCACCAGCGAACCGGTCTGAACTCCTGTTGCCATTATATCATCCTCACCCGTGATAGTGTAAGTGACACTGACCGGGTTGGCGGTTCCTCCGTTCAATGCCTTACGGGGATAGTAACCGATCAGGACAGACTCGCCTTCTTCCGTCAGATAGGTTTGTTCCGGGTCGAAGGTGAGAACCGTGTTACCTGTACCTCCTGTACGAACCGCATCGATAACCGGGGTATTCCATTGAGCACCCGTTGTTCCGGGATTATCCAGACGGGCGAACGAAACTTCCAGGTCATTCGTATAACCGCCGCTGATTACCGCACGGGTAGCCTCGGCTATTCCGGCATTCACCTCTATCGATTCCGCCGTCCCACTCGTCACTGGTTCTTCCATGTTCGTGCAACCACTTAAGAAAGAGGCTATTAACAGACTCATAATCAATAATTTTTCTGTTTTCATTTTATTCCAGTGTTTTATTGTTATTATTGCTATCATTTTCATTTCGTTTCAGGGAGTTACCACACCCGAACCGTCACTGCCCGGTTTCCAGTTGGTCAGCGTAATCGTCAAACCGCTTATTTCATCATAGCGGATAACCAGGTCCAGTATCACATGTGTCGTGACAGTTGCGGTAAACGCATCTTTTACTTCTTCCGTTATATCCGTGGATGAAGTGATTTCCTTTCCGTCCGGCAGGGTCATTGTAAGGGAAAGGTCGACAGGGTTTTCGCCTTCCTCACCCGGGGATAACCCGAACAGGTTAAGGGAAGAGGTATAAACGCCCGGACTGATCTCTTCCGGCTCGAACGTCATGAAAGCAGGCGTATCGAACAGCGGTTTGCCGGAAGGTATATGAACCCGTGATGAAACACCGGTCAACCTTCCGGACAATACCGCTGCAGCGACATCCCCCTTATCCCCTCCTGTGACCTTTATATTCATTTCCAATGTACACACAAGGTTTGCCGGAGATAATTCCTTTGCTACCGTTTCACCTCCGACCACCTCGATCTGTTCCAGACCTGTACCGTACAAGCTACCCGGACAGGCGATCTGTACGGAGCTTGATTTTAACGAAGAGAGTTGTTTCGCCCTTCCGCAGGCTTCCTCATACCCCTTCTCCATTTCAAGCGTGACACCCGTACAACCTGTATTGCAGACTGCAACCCGGTAACGCCCTAAAGGCAACGTACCCTCATATCCCGAAGCATCTCCCGTACGCATTAGCGGACTTTCCGAATCTTCCGGATAGAAATACCAGGTCATATTATCCGGGCAACTACTGTTTGACTTTCGAAGCAGCAAACGTACTTTTCCATTCTTTTCCCAATCCTCGTCAGTCATACGGTAGGCACAGGACGATACCGCCATAATCCATGCAGCACTGATCGCCCAAATGGCAACCTGCATCATCCTATATCCTTTATATCTTATACCTCTTTTATATCTTTCCATATCCTTATCCCCTTTATCTGATTTGAAAACGATATGATAAACTAACCTTTAAACCGACCATAAACCCCGTCGATGCAAAACGGGTTTCCAGATAATTACGGTTATCCAATGGATCATAACGGTATTTCTTTCCACTGAAAACTGAGCGATAACCGACACGGACACGCATGTCTATTCCAAAACCACCAACCAGAGAGAAGCGATACCCCATCGACAGACCTGCCGACCAAAAACAGCCCGTTCGTCCGTAAAGCTGATCTTCCGACAGGTCGATCGCACTCCCACGCACATCGAAATCTCCGTATTCGGTAAACAAGCCGGTATTCAATCCGGTAAATCTTCCTAAAGAGGATAGCCAGATAGTAGGTTCGAGGGATATTTCAGAGACAGCCCAGCGATCGCGCGTCTTGTCTTTATAGGCAAAGTCGGAATACATGCCCGACAAGGCAACCGACCAACGACCGGCAAAACAGCACTCCACTTCCAGGTTCGGCATAAATGCGCCCGTTTCTATTTTCGTTTCACCGGTTCCTAAACGGATCGATGGTACTACACCACACCAGGGAAGAAGGTATGTTTTCACGGCCAGATATACAGGGTTTTGATGCATCGGAGTTTCATTCATCCCCACTGTTTCAGCTGGCTGTTTTTTACGGTCTTTTTCCGTCTGTACTTTATTCTCCGCCTGTAATCCAGTTTCTGCGAGAGCAACTGTTTTCTCTTTATGTTTTGTCACCACCCGTACTGTTTCCCTGGTTGTTACGGTGGTCGCTAAAGCGATGTCCGGCTCTTCTGTCCGTTTATTATGGCGTACCGTATCCGTTACGGAAGCCAGACGGTAATCTTCCAGTTCCGTACGGTCGAAAAGAGGATCGTCGATACGGTACACTTCACGGTCGTAACCTCCTGCCTCGCCACGACGGTACAGGTCTACATAAGGGACTGCACCATATTCACCGATGGCAGTCTTTACCGCTACCGGGTAACGGCTTTCACTGTAATGGATCGAGATATTTGCAAACCAAGGAAGTGGTTTATAAACCTTATAGACATGTATCTGATCGCGATAGTTTCCGCTACGGTCGATATAAAAGGCAACGCAATCATGGGGTATATCGAAACGGGTTTTCAGGTAGGCACGGATACGACCCGCACGCAGTGAGGCTTCGTTCACAACCTCTTCATCTTCGTATTCATAGGCATTCACATGCGAAACGATCAACAAATGGCAGTCACCTTTCAGGATTTGGTCGCGGGACATGTCGAGTAAACTGCCCATCCGTTCCAGTTGATAGGCGTTGTCTCCGTAATCGGCAAGGAACAAATCATTGTCCTGACGGAAAGAAAAGAGGAACGATTCAGCCTTGTAATAGGTTATAGTCTGGGCATCCGCTCCCAGCCTCAAAAGGAAGTTGAGCAGTAACAGGAAAATTATTCTTACCTGTATTTTCCGGTGTGGACCTTTTATCCTATACATATTAATATATAATACCAGTTTGTTCAATATTGAACTGTGACTATGATTATCACTAACTACCTGTAAATGTCCACCTTATTTATATAATAAGGGTAGAGGGTGAAAAAAGCCCTCTCCGAAAGTGTCCGTTTAGGGAGTTTTGGAGATAAAAAATGAAGGATTGATGTCTTTTTGAGTCGTTTGAGAGGTAGAAACGGTACTGCGGAAATAGCAGTTTTCTCTTAACAGATTTAAAAACGATGGCAGTCCGGGCCTGTTCTATACCATCTTGTAATGAAAATCATATTCTATGGCTAAAAAATAGGTTAACTTGTGAAATTTAGCAAAATAAATATGCTTTTTTTAAGAAAACACCCTACACTCCTTGGTTTTTCACTTTTTTCTTCTTACGTTTGCCACGTACTTCATTACAATTCAGGTTTTTTATTATTTATAAGACACTGATTGTAAGAAAGAAAGAGGATGTTTCCCCTTATTATATAAATAAGGTTTACCCCACCCGCAAACAGCTGCCGATCGCTTCGGAAACCTGACGGTTTGCTTCGGTTATTTCCGATACATCAAACTTCTGCAAATAGATACGGGTCGTTTTTTCCGACGTATGCCCCAGTGCCTGGCTAATTACGCCGATAGCGACATGCAGGCGATACGCCTCCGAAGCCCAGGCATGACGGAACGAATAGGTCGTCAACGTCTCCGGTAAATCCAGCATCACACTGATCTCTTTCAGGTAACGGTTTTCCGTCGCCAGACAGCTTTTATACTGTTCGTGGGTCGCATCTTCCGGCAATACAGGGAAAAGGTAACGCCTCTCTTTATTTTTATACCGGTCGATCAGCATCTGCATCCCCGAAGTCACTTCCATCTGGATAAAGGCTCCCGTCTTCTGCCGGTGGTATTGCAATACCGTACCGTTCTCCACTAAATTCTCACCCGTCAGATGCACGATATCCACAAAAGGAATACCGCAAGCCATAAACGAAAACAGTGCCAGATCTATAGCAAGCTGTTTCTCCGGCTCACTTTTCAGATCCAGAGCGGCTATTTCCTTTATCACTTCCACCGGCACAGCCCGCTTGTGCGTCTCTTCCCGTCTGAGGTGAATCCCCGCAAAAGGCGACTCTCCCGCTTTCTCCCGGCACTCCCGGCGGGCTCGGTTATACATCGCCCGAAGGTTGCTCATGTAACTGTTCACCGTATTCACACGCAGCCCTTTTTCACGCAACCATTTCAGAAACGCCTCAACCAAAGCCGATGTCACTTCTTTCAGACACAATTCCTTACCACCCGAGAAACACATAAAATGATTACGCACTGCCCGATACAGGTCAGCCGTACTTTCATCGCCACAAGAGCGTTTATCCTCTTCCTGCAACAGCATCTGTCTATAAAAATCTCTTTTCTTCATACTCTTCCTCTATTTTATTCGGATTAATCAAAAAGATAAAGATAAACATTCATAGCTTTCAGAATGTTCGATTTTTACTGATCAGGCTAACAACGGTTTTCACTCAAATCGCTGTTCCGAAAGAAAAGACCACCTTATCACCCTGTTTTCCTCTTTTCATAACCCCTCCTTTCGGAAATCATTGCAATGATTCTTCCCTATCATCACAATGTCCCGACAGAGTTATCACAATGACTTCACGCACTCATCACAATGAAGGGAGACAATCATTGTGATGAAAATTTTAACACTACAAGATATTGGGAAATTATCTTTGGGATTATACTCTAAAACCAGGTTTACGTGTCTTTCTGAAAGCTAGAAGCTCTTTCTGAACAGTTCATTTTCATTTGACAGATTGCAGCAGATTTTGCTTTTTCCCTATCACTAGCCCTGAAATCATCACGATGATTGTTTTATTGTCTTATCTAATTTCTTTTCTATCTCCTACAAAAATCTTTATGATAAACCTCAACCTCTGCTAAGGCCTCCAAAGAGCATTTCTCGCCTACCCTTCTCCATGCAAAGCAAGAAAATGAAGGGATAATTATCAAAATGACAATCTGTAATGATTAGATAAACCGTTAGGACGTGAGATTACTTTAAATTATCTTTGTAGCCATAATCAAAAATAAAAATTCAGACATGATAAAACCTCTTACCTCGTTAAGGTTTATATTTGCATTGATGGTATTTGCCGCACATTGTTATGTGATCGATCCTCATTTCTCCCATTTTTTATATAAAGAAGGGTTTGTCGGGGTAAGTTTTTTCTTTGTATTGAGTGGTTTTATCATCGCATATAATTATCAAAGAAAATTTGAATCTAAAAGTATATCGCGTCGTGAGTTTTGGATAGCCCGCTTCGCACGAGTTTATCCATTGCATATCGCCACTCTTATGTTGTATCCTCTGGTCGGAGGGGCTCTATTGGCTATGAACTGGGACACGGTTTTAAAATTAGTGTCACAATTATTTTTGGTTCACCCGTTTATTCCGCAGACGGACTACTTCTTTGCTTTCAACTCCCCCTCCTGGAGTTTGGGGTGTGAGCAACTGTTCTATTTTTTGTTTCCATTTTTAGCTCTATGGCTAAGCGATACCCGTAAGTTGTTTTGGACACTGATTGCAACAGGTTTAATAGTCGCCTGTGGTATGTATTTTACTCCTGAAGAACAGATACGGGCTTATTGGTATGTGAATCCATTGACTCGACTACCGGATTTCCTGGTGGGTATGTTGCTATTCGAGCTTTATAACAAAAGTACCGGTAATTGGAGTGTAAACCGGGCTACATGGTTTGAAATCGGAGCGGTAGCATTATTCATTGCGTTTTATTATTGTGGTTCGGCCGGTGTACTACCTAAAGTATATCGGTATTCGGTATATTATTGGCTACCTGTCTCTTTGCTTCTTTACGTCTTTGCAATAAACAAAGGGATGATTTCTCGTTTTTTGAGTAATAAATATCTTGTAATTGGTGGCGACATAAGTTACGCTATGTACCTTATCCACCTGTTTATTATAGAATTATACAAAAGCACCGGATGGAATTATCCGTGGCAAATAGTAATTCCAATATTACTCTTGATTACCATCTGTTGCAGCTTACTGTCGTACCGCTATTTTGAAAAACCGGTGAATAAGTATATTCGGAAGCATTTAAAATAAACAACTCCGCAGAAAGTAAAAAAGAGCAGAAGATATCTAAAAATACGCCCCTGATAAGGCAATTATATAAATCAAGGTAACCATCATAAAGAATAATATATGAGAAACAAAAAAGTACTATTATTTCTCGCACAAGGATTTGAAGAATACGAAGCGAGTGTATTTACAGATGTTTTTGGATGGAGCAGAGCGTTTGGTATTGAACCTGTTGATTTGATAACTACGGGACTTAGATCTGAGATTAAATGTAAATGGAATTTTATTGTTCACCCTGAGATTGAATTTAAGGAAATCAATATTGAAGACTATGACGCACTAGCAATTCCTGGTGGGTTTAAAGATTCAGGATATTATGAAGATGCCTTTGACCAACAGTTTCTCCACTTGATACGTGAGTTTGATAAATATAAAAAAGTAATTGCTGCTGTGTGTGCTGCCGCAATACCTGTGGGACAATCTGGTGTTTTAAAGGGTAGAAACGCAACCACATACGATTTATCCGACATATATGGTAGAGAATATCTTGCAGATTTGGGTGTAAATGTTCAAGATAAACACATAGTGATTGATAATAATATCATAACATCGACAGGACCAGCAACAGGTTTAGATGTTTCGTTTAAATTGCTGGAAATGCTAACTTCGACTGAAAATGTAGATGAAGTAAAGAAATATATGAGGTTTACTAACAAAGAATAAAGACCTGCCAACAGAGAAACGAGTATGACTATAATTTTAAATTAGACATCTGGTCGAATGATTATTTCGTTCGACTGTTGGTGTAAAATGAATTGCTTCGTAAAGAGGTTGAGTTTTTGGAACCCTTTATTTTGAGGACAATCCTTTCAACTTACAAAAATAAGGTTGTCCCAACCAAACCTTTCCATCACCTACGGCTACAAACCGTAATTTAGCACGTGTCAAAGCCACATTCAGCAAATTGGGTTTGGATGAAGCCCAGGCAGCAGCGCCTTTTGTCTTTTCATCAAGTCCCAGACATAAAATGACACCTGCAGCCTGTTTTCCCTGGAAAGTATGGACCGTTCCGATATGAGCATCCAGCCATTTCTTTAGTTCATCATCTCCGATCGGTTTAAAGGGGGCAAGTGCTTGCTTTATCGGTTGACGCAATTCTTTTTTCAGGACAGATGGTATTTCCGAAAATGGAGAGATGACAAACAAATCCGGTAAATCCTGTAATTGACGGATCTCATCCATAATCATCAGCTTGATGACAGTTCCTTGCTCTGGTACATAATGACGACCACGCACCTGACCCTCAACCTGTACAAATCCGTTCTGCATAATCAAACCAGACGAACCTCCCTGAGTCGAATTATACATCATATTATTATATGCGATCTCATTAGCAATGGAAAACATCGGATCGATACAACGGCGGTGAACCCGTAAGGGTGAACCGGTCCAGGTATCATTAGTAATCCAGCCATACGGATTCGCCCGGTCAGCCATCGACTGAACGGAAAGTGAAGTATGTATCTGCGTCTTATCCAGTCCAAAATAACGGCTAAAATTATTGATAATCTGCTCCGGTATTGTTACGACAGGCTCTATCTGGAAAGGGTCACCTACAATAACGGCCCGTTTCGAACGCCAGATAGCTCCGGCTGCCGCCTGTGGAACGGCCTGTCCTGCCTCATCTACAAATAACCACGGAATAGAAGCCGCACCCAACGTACTGAACATACGCTGGATAGATGCAAAAGTAGAAGAGACGACAGGAACAACCAACCAAAACGTATTCCACATCGCCTGTATCTCCTTCACGGTAAGGTCGCCACCCGTTTTCAGGTAATTGAAGAAACCATCCAATGTAGTTTTTATCCGACTCGATGTTGCATTTGCCCGGAGTATAAACAGCTCGTTCACATTCATCGCTTCGATGAACAATTCGGATTGCAACTGCTTCAGTTTCTGCGAATACCAGGGAGAGGTTTCTTGTGTTTCCTTCGATTCGATTTGTTTCCAAAACATAGCATCAGCGTAGGCTCCTTCTAACTCCTGACGAGCTTTTTCAGTAGAATCCACCAGCTGAATATATAATGTATTTACCTTATCATAATCCTTTTTACTCTTCTCTTGTCTCTTTTTCAGCTTCTCTATTTCTGAATAAAGTTCCTGTAACCGAGCTTTCTGCTCTGAAATAGTCTCTGTCTGCTTATTGTATTCCGACAAAACAGAAGCCACAGCCTTTTTATATTGAGTTCGTACTTCCTTGCTGAACCAATATGTAAAAAATCCGGGACGAGTAGACTGCAACAGTTGCATTTCACTCTTTATTTCTTCCCTTCTTCGCGTACCTTCTTCTATTTCAGCAGACAACAGAGCAGATGTGTTTTCCTGCTTATTAAATTCTTCCTTATCAAAGGTCAAACGGTTCTCTGCATCTTCACGCTGAATACGAATCTTTTCTCTGCTTTCCTCGTCTTTCATAAAACCGGTCAGACGGGATTTCTCTTCCCCAACTTCATGAAGCTTCTTTTTAAAAGACGATACAACATCAAGCCACTCTTCTTCTGTGGGTTTATAATCGGCTAACTGTTGCTTTAGCGTATAGGTTTCCTTCTCCGAATTCCCATTCCAGATGCTACCAATCAGTTTTCGTTGATTTTCTTTATTTCCTAATACAGCAGCGATTATTCCCCAATATTGTTCATCCAGACATTCCTCACTAACCTGCCGAAATATCCAACCTGATCAGAATAACCTTTTACTTCTCCTTTTAAGGGTAGTTCTTTCGAGATATTTTCTACCGCTCCATTATTCGAAGATGCAACAACGATACCTCCATCACTGATGGAAGGATCCGGTGCATAAATAAACGGAGTATATTTATCACTGACCTGTACCTCACCTATTTTACGGAAAGCCTTTGCCGGATCAGTAAAACCAACCATCTTTTTAGCACGCTTCACCAGAATTGCAGCAATAATATCCCTTAGCAAGGTTGTCTTTCCTGTTCCGGGAGGTCCGTTTACAGAAAATAGTCCCTCTTGTTTCTCGTCGGCCAACTCTTTATTGACAGTATTTACAGCAAACTGTTGCATCAAACTTGCCCCATAAGGAGACGGCCAACAACCATCCGGGTAATTTTCCGGAATCAGACTTTCTTTCAGAATCTCAGGATGCAGGGATAGGTCCGAATGAGCGAAATCTTCATTCAAACAGGCACTCAAATAATTCTTAAATGCTGTATTATAACCTTCTTTTTCATAAGAAGCAATTATCCGCTCCAAATCGTCGATATAGAAACTGTTCAATATATCAGCATTCGATTCATCCGGATCTGAAGGGTTATTTTTCTTGAAAACTTCTTCTGTACGAATGTATATATCCGTTTCAGGAGAAGTACTCCACTTCAGTTTCCGTATGATTAATGATTGAATTTCTTGTAGATTTTCGAGTGTCTGGGTATCTGACAAATAACTCAGAAAGTCTTCAACCAGTTCTTTCCGGTTCTCGGTTAATTGCTCAAACATATTAGATTTTAACTGATTAAAATCCTCCGACCAGGTATCGGTTTCCACCTTATCTTCTTCCAACTGTTTCAATGCCCAAGGCATCGTAGAAAGGCCAAATGTATTTTGTATGTATATACCCTGACAATCCAGTTTAAAAGAAGCATAACAAACCTTGGCATTAACCGGATTCGGATTGACGCTTTCATCCTTAAAGAATTCTTTTACAAAATCGGAAACAGATGTCAGAGAAAAGACACCCAGATAAATAGTGTATTGAATCGTCTTTCTCGGATCTTTTGCTTCCAACGGACGCATCCATGGAAGCTCCTCCCCCAAACGTTTTACACTATTATCTTTCGGAAGAAGAGCCGGAGAAAAATGTTCCAGTTTGTGCCAACAGGAAAGTATATGTTTATAATCTGGCATTGTATTATTTGTTAGCTGTTTCAATTAACCACCAACAAAATTACTAAATCATTTTAAATACAATGCATAGAGGTTTATACAATATCAGAATTTCTTTATTCCATTCTGGCTTTTACCTTTCCCCAGGCATGCGTATCGAACAAACAGCTACTTCGCATCGTATCGTACATTTCCCTGAAACGTGACATCGGTATCATAAAACTTAAAATATCCGGTTCAAAATAAGGACGCACGGAAGGGTCGAAGAATCCGATAAAAGTGCGCTTTCCCCCTCTCGCATTCTCAATAACAGCTTGTGTGACTACAGAGCAACAACCAGAGCCAAATAAAGAAGTAACGGCATCCTGTGAATTATTATCGAAAAATGCCCAGGTAGCCAAGCCGGAAAGCATATCGGGTGTTGCCAGAAACAGAACTCCTTCGAGATTATCGAAATTCTCTACTTTATCCATTCGGGCAAAATTCAGATAATCCATCTTTGCTCTCGGAACTTGCAATTCCTCCAAGAACTCAGAAACACCTTCAGGGGTTTGTTTGTATTTTTCTTTTAAAGACACAAATCCGGGAATCCGTTCGGGCATCTCAGTAAAACCGGTATAGAATTTTCCACCGCCACAACCGATATTTTCCACACTCAAAGTAACCGTTTGCCCATCCCTGACATCCTTCATACATTTGAATAAACATCCTCCGATTTTATCAACAGAGTTTACCGGTTGCTCTGAATACCAAAAGACGATTGGAAGATCCACTTTTTCACCAAATGCTTCACGATAATTATTGAGAAATACCTTTATGTCCATGATCAGATTACTTATTGGTTTTGTCAAATATACGAAAAAATCAATTCTATAATAGAGTATCTTTGTTTTTCCTTAAGAATAAAATTTAAGATTCTCACAGATAATCACATTATATAGAATATATAGTATATTTGAGCAATCATTACAATATAAATCAAAAGCCATGTATGAACTTCTACAAGCAGGAGAACAAAGCTACTATATAAACTCACCGGCAAAGATCGGTATCTATCGGCAAAACGATACGGATATTTATCTAATCGATAGCGGAAACGATAAAGAAGCGGCCAAGAAAATCATTAAGATTGCTGCTGCACAAAACTGGAAAATAAAAGGGATTATCAATACCCATTCCAATGCAGATCATATTGGAGGAAATGCTTATTTACAAACACAAATCGGCTGTCCGGTTTTTGCAAACGGGATGGAAGCAGCTTTTACACAATACCCCATATTGGAACCATCATTCTTATATGGAGGATATCCTAGCAAAGAATTACGGAATAAATTCCTGTTAGCGAAAGAAAGCCAAACGTTGCCTTTTGCCGATAAGGATTTCCCCCGTGAACTGGAGATCATTCCCCTACCCGGCCATTTTTTGGATATGGTAGGTTTTCGTACTCCTGATGATACCGTTTTCCTGGCAGATTGCATCAGTAGTGAATCAACTCTGAATAAATACCAGGTCTCTTTCATTTACGATGTTGCCCGTTACCTGGAAACACTGGATTTTGTTGAAAAGATGCAGGCTGCACGATTTATTCCTTCGCATGCAGAAATGACAACTGACATAAAAGAACTGGTATCTGTCAACCGAAATAAGATTTACGAGATAGCCGACACCTTGCTCGAAATCTGTTCCATCCCTCAAAATAGCGAAAACATTCTTCAGATGCTTTTCGACAAATACGGATTATCGATGAACTTTGAACAATACGTACTGGTAGGCAGCACGATCCGCTCCTATCTTTCCTGGCTCAAAGATCTGGGCAAATTATCCGTCAGTTTTGAGTACAATATGCTTCAATGGAAAAGCATTCATTCACCCCATTAAATACAACCTCATGAAAATTATATCTGTAAAAGAAAATCCGGCCTACAAAGACATAGCGATCAACTATCTGCAAAGTAAATGGCCTTCTGTATATCCTATCATGTATGAGGATAGCATCAATCATTGTATAGATTCTCCGAGTTCTTTTCCACAGTGGTATTTGTTGGAGAAAGGTGATCAGATCATCGGCTGTGCTGGACTGATCACGAACGATTTTATCAGCCGGATGGACTTGTATCCATGGGTTTGCGCTGTGTATATAGACGAAACTCATCGAGGAAATTTTTACAGCAGCCTTTTATTGGAGAAAGCCAAAGAAGATACGGTTAAAGCTGGTTTCAACAAATTATACCTCAGCACCGAACATATAGGCTTCTATGAAAAGCTGGGATTCAAATATATAGGACAAGGATACCATCCCTGGGAAGACGAATCACGGATATACGAAATAGAAATAAAAGTATAATTTCTTCGAATAACAGAGATTATATTGTAACTTTTTCAACCTAATTCATGCTTTGATTTTGAATAAATACATATATTTGCTTCTAATAAAAATAAAGTTTATGAGAATCACGTATTTTATTATCACCCTCGCAATTTGTTTTTGTACTTCGCTTTTTGCGGAGAACAAAGCAAACGATTTAATGAAACAGGCACAGAACAGCCTGGAACAAAAGGACTTTACCAAAGCCCGTTATCTTTATATCCAAGCTTACAAAGCCTTCTCGAACGAAGGAGACTATACGCAAGCCATTGATTGTGGAACAAAAGCGACATATCTTTATTACCGCGAGAACTACTATCAGGAAGCGTTTGAGCTTTGCCGGCAAATGACCCAGTTTCTATTGACCGAAGAACAAAAAGCACAGAAAACATTCTACGACCAGCGTTTCCAACTGACAAAAGAACGGCTACAAATGTACATCAAGCTCAAAAATGCAGCGCAGGCCCAACTTCAGTTGAATACTCTGGATAACCTGGTTAGTCAAGCCGGTAGCGACAAGCTCGCCGAAGATTTATTATATACCCAGGCAAGCTATTATTATACCTTCGGACAAAACGATCAGGGAGACGCCAGTTTTAACAAACTGATCAACCAGTTCAAAGACAAAAAAGAATACGACAAAGTGAGTGAATGTTACAGACATCTGATCTCCATTGCCCGTACGGCAAATAATGCTCCGTTAATGGAACGTACCTATGAAAAGTATATCGTCTGGACCGATTCAGTAAAGGCACTCAATGCACAGGATGAACTGGGAGCATTGCAACTGAAATATGATGAAAGCCAGAAAACCATACAGGAAAAAGATGACAAACTATCGGGCAAACAATACATGATAGTAGGTCTCTGCACATTG
Source organism: Parabacteroides sp. AF14-59 (assembly GCF_003479515.1). NCBI lineage: Bacteria > Pseudomonadati > Bacteroidota > Bacteroidia > Bacteroidales > Tannerellaceae > Parabacteroides > Parabacteroides sp. AF14-59. The sequence continues at coordinate 180,496 of NZ_QUHH01000013.1, forward strand.
GTGGTTATTCTTATCGCGGCTTTGGCTTTACTTGCCTTCCTGTTGTTACGTTTCATTGTACTCAACAAAAAGCTGAAAAACATTATCCAGACAACCAACGAGCATAGTGAACAGCAAACCAAATTTATTCAAAGTATTTCCGAACAAATGGAGCCTACACTCAATATGCTTGATATGTCGGCAGGAGAATTACGTAATACAGCTCCCCAACAAGCGGCTTCTATCCAGAAACGTGTAGATGCTTTGAAACAATTCAGCCTGAACATTCAGGAACTTTCTTCTCTTGAAAGTTCTTTAATGGAGACTTACGAGACACAATCCTTCAACATGGGAAGTTTCTGCAAAAAAGCGATGGATAAAGTAAAGGATAAAATACACCCTGATGTAGAAGTGATCGTAGATGCTCCTCAATTGGAAGTAAAATCAAATCCGGAACAGCTGGAACGTGTCTTACTACATTTGTTGAATAATGCTGCTTCATACACGACATCCGGCAAAATATGGCTGGAATTCAAGAGAAAAGGAGCTCATCTTTGCCATCTTATCGTAACAGATAACGGTACAGGAATTCCTGATGAACAAAAAGAGAACCTGTTCAAGCCATTCAACGAAGTCAAAGACCTGGCAGATGGCGATGGACTCGGATTGCCAATCTGTGCCCTGATCGCCAATAAACTGAATGGAAACCTGTCGATCGATAAAGACTACAAAAAAGGATGCAGGTTTATTCTGGTATTACAGATCTAAGAGAAACATTAATCACTTTATTTTCTATATAAAAGCCTTTCAGGAAAACTGGAAGGCTTTTTTGTTATTTACTTGACCATTTCAGAAAGAACTTCTTTCAGATTAAAAGCAAAAAGAACTATACATATTTCATATTGACACCAAAACAATAATTATTATATCAAACAGAAACCATTCATTCAGATAAAGCAAAAAAACGTCACACTTTAACACCACAACATATATCACAATGAAAGAAACATTCTATATTTGTCAAACAATTTGACAACAAAAACAGGCATTACACAAACATAAGGTCAACAAACAATGAAAGAACAGATCTATTTGAACAGAAAGCAGGGATTATATGATCCAGCGAATGAACATGACGCCTGCGGTGTAGGAATGTTGGTAAACATTCACGGAGGAAAGTCGCACGACATTGTAGAGTCAGCCCTTAAAGTATTGGAAAATATGCGTCACCGTGGTGCAGAAGGTGCAGATAACAAGACGGGGGATGGTGCAGGTATTCTATTGCAGATTCCTCACGAATTTATTCTGTTGCAAGGGATTCCCGTACCGGAAAAAGGGAAATACGGTACAGGTCTGGTCTTTCTTCCTAAAGACGAAACACAGCGATCCGCTATCCTCAGTATTATGATCGAAGAGATTGAAAAGGAAGGACTTACCCTGATGCACCTACGGAAAGTTCCGGTCAACAGTGATATATTGGGAAAGGATGCTCTGGCAACTGAACCGGATATCAAGCAGCTCTTCGTGACCGGATGCGATAACCAACAGGAGCTGGAATTGAAGTTGTACGTTATCCGTAAACGTATTGAGAATAAAGTAGCAACCTCTGACCTGCCAGGCAGAAATGACTTCTATGTGACCTCGTTATCCACTAAAAATATTGTATATAAGGGAATGCTGGAGTCGATGCAACTTCGTCATTATTTTCCCGACCTGACAAATAATTATTTCACAAGCGGACTGGCATTAGTTCACTCCCGCTTCAGTACGAATACGTTCCCGACATGGAGCCTGGCCCAACCATTCCGTCTGCTGGCACATAACGGGGAGATCAATACGATCCGTGGAAACAGGGGATGGATGGAAGCGCGGGAAAGCGTACTCACCTCACCTACGATCGGGAATATAGAAAGTATCCGTCCGATCATTCAGCCCGGGATGAGCGATAGTGCCTCACTGGACAATGTGCTGGAGTTTCTGGTCGCTTCCGGATTGAGTCTGCCTCATGCCATGGCGATGCTGGTACCGGAAAGTACAAATGAGAAGAATCCGATATCGGATGACCTGAAAGCGTTTTATGAATATCATTCTATCCTGATGGAACCGTGGGACGGACCGGCAGCTCTGTTATTCAGCGACGGACGGTTTGCAGGAGGTATGCTGGATCGTAATGGTTTGCGTCCGGCACGTTACCTGATCACGAAAAACGACATGATGCTGGTAGCTTCCGAAGTGGGCGTAATGGATTTTGAAGCAAACGAGATCAAAGAGAAAGGCCGTCTGCAACCGGGAAAAATATTGATGGTCGATACAGAGAAAGGTGAAATATATTATGACGGCGAACTGAAAAAACAACTCGCCGAAGCCAAACCTTATAAGACATGGCTGTCAAACAACCGCGTGGAACTGGACGAACTGAAATCAGGACGTAAAGTACCCCATACAGTCGAAAACTACAGTAAAATGTTACGCACCTTCGGGTACAGCCGCGAAGATGTGGAAAAGATCATCATGCCGATGTGTACCGGAGGTGCCGAACCGGTCGGTTCTATGGGGAATGATACGCCATTGGCCGTTCTATCCGATCGTCCGCAGTTATTGTTCAATTATTTCCGTCAGCAATTTGCCCAGGTGACCAATCCTCCGATCGACCCGATCCGCGAAGAACTGGTCATGAGTCTGGAAGAATATATAGGAGCAGTAGGTAATAATATCCTTGTGCCGAGTGAAAGCCATTGTAAAATGGTACGGCTGAATCATCCGATCCTGACCAACACGCAATTAGATTTGCTCTGCAACATCCGCTATAAAGGATTCAATGCAGTCAAACTACCTATGTTGTTTGAAGTGGAAAAAGGACGGGAAGGCCTGAAAGCAGCCCTCGACGAGCTGTGCAAACAAGCGGAACAATCCGTTACCGACGGCGTGAACTACATCATCCTGAGCGATAAGAACGTAGATGAAAAGAGGGCACCTATCCCGTCGCTGCTTGCCGTCAGTGCCGTACATCATCACCTGATCTCCATACAAAAACGTGTACAGACAGCTCTGGTCGTTGAAACCGGCGAGATGCGCGAGGTTATGCATGCCGCCCTCCTGCTGGGGTACGGAGCAAGTGCCATCAATCCGTATATGGTTTTTGCCATCCTGAAAGAGCTGGAAGGGAAACATGAGATCCAGCTGAACTACGAAACGGCACGCAAGAATTATGTAAAATCCATTTGCAAAGGGCTTTTCAAAGTGATGAGTAAAATGGGGATCAGTACTATCCGCAGTTATCGCGGAGCCAAACTGTTCGAAGCCGTCGGTTTAGATGCCGGACTGGCACACACCTATTTCGGCGGTACGACCAGCAACGTCGGCGGTATACGCCTGGATGAGATCGCCCGCGATGCGACCGTGCTACATCAACAAGCTTTTAACCTTCCGGTTGATGAGATGCTGGAACATAAAGGGATATACAGCTTCCGGAAAGACGGGGAGAAACATGCCTGGAACCCGGAAACCATTTCTACCCTGCAACTGGCTACACGCCTGGGCAGTTACAAGAAGTTCAAAGAATATACCCATATGGTGGACGAAAAAGAATCGCCCATCTTCCTGCGTGACTTCCTTACTTTCAAGAAACAAAAATCTATTCCGATCGAACAGGTGGAACCCGCCTCCGAAATTATGAGGCGTTTCGTCACAGGCGCCATGAGCTTCGGCTCCATCAGCAAAGAAGCACATGAGACGATGGCCATGGCGATGAACAAGATACACGGCCGGAGCAATACCGGTGAAGGAGGTGAAGACCCGGCACGTTTCACGCCACGTAAAGATGGCTCGTCACTCCGCTCCGCGATCAAACAGGTGGCATCCGGACGTTTCGGCGTTACTACGGAATATCTGGTCAACGCGGATGAGATACAGATTAAGGTCGCCCAGGGTGCCAAACCGGGAGAAGGCGGTCAGTTACCGGGATATAAGGTCAATGATATCATTGCCAGGACTCGTCATTCCATACCGGGTATTTCGTTGATCTCCCCTCCTCCCCACCATGATATTTATTCGATCGAAGATCTGGCACAACTGATCTTCGACCTGAAGAATGTCAATCCGAAAGCAGAGATCAGTGTCAAACTGGTATCGGAAAGCGGTGTCGGAACGATCGCTGCCGGAGTTGCCAAGGCGAAGGCCGACCGTATTGTCATCTCCGGGGCAGAGGGAGGAACAGGTGCGTCACCGATCAGTTCGATCCGTTATGCGGGATTACCCCCCGAACTGGGTTTGTCGGAGACGCAGCAGACATTGGTTATGAACAATCTGCGCGGACAAGTCCGCCTGCAAACCGACGGGCAACTGAAGACCGGACGCGACATCGTCCTGATGGCAATGCTGGGAGCCGAAGAATTTGGTTTTGCCACCTCTGCCCTGATCGTCCTGGGTTGTGTCATGATGCGCAAATGTCATATGAATACCTGCCCTGTCGGCGTTGCGACACAAGACGAAGAGCTACGGAAACGTTTCCACGGACGGCATGAGTACCTGGTAAACTTCTTTACTTTCCTGGCGGAAGAGGTGCGCGAATATCTGGCGGAAATGGGCTACAGCAAACTGGATGATATTATCGGACGGACAGATTTTATAATTAGAATTAGAAAGGGGACGCAGATGACGCAGAATACGCAGACAGACGCAGAACTGAAAAATTTTAATCTGCGAAAGTCTGCGTTCTCTGCGTCATCTGCGTCCCCTTTCAAATACGATCTTTTAGATTTTTCTCATCTATTGCACCTCCCGGAACAAGCTGCCCATACAGCTATCCATCATCTGACCAACCAGGTACATCAAATAGAGAATGTGAAAGATGTGGACATCATCCGTCATGCACAGGCAGCCATCGAACAGCAGCAGGAAGTATCGCTCGATTATGCCATCGCCAACACAGACCGCAGCGTCGGCGCCATGCTTTCCGGTGAAATAGCCAAACGTTACGGAAATGCCGGACTGCCGGAACATACGCTCAATATAAAATTCAAAGGTTCGGCCGGACAGAGCTTCGGTGCCTTCCTTGCCCACGGCGTTCATTTCCGCCTGGAAGGAGAAGCGAACGATTATCTCGGAAAAGGTCTTAGCGGCGGACGTATCAGCCTGATGCCACCGGTACGCTCCTCCTTCGTTGCCGAGGACAATACGATTGCCGGCAATACCTTATTATACGGGGCAACCGGTGGAGAAGTCTACATCAATGGTCGTGTCGGCGAACGTTTCTGCGTGCGTAACAGCGGAGCCATAGCCGTAGTGGAGGGTGTCGGCGACCATTGCTGCGAATATATGACCGGAGGCCGTGTGGTCGTGCTCGGACAAACAGGCCGCAACTTTGCTGCCGGAATGAGTGGCGGTGTGGCCTACGTATGGAACAAGGCGGGCGATTTCGATTATTACTGCAATATGGAAATGGTCGAACTCTCCCTGATCGAAGACAGTGCCACCCGCAAGGAATTGCATGAACTGATCCGTAAGCACTACCACTACACAGGCAGCCATCTGGCTGGAAAGATGCTGGACAACTGGGATAAACAGGTAGATGAATTCATCCGGATCGTCCCGATCGAATACAAGAAAGTCCTGCAGGAAGAACAGATGAAAAAGTTGCAGCAGAAGATTGCGGAGATGCAGCGAGATTATTAAACTGATTTTTTTGACATTAGACATTTAAACATCATGGGAAATCCAAGAGCATTCCTCACCATACATAGACAAGAAGCAGGCTATCGTCCTGTAGAAGACCGTATCGACGATTTCAGCGAAGTAGAACAAACACTCAACAGCAGCGATCGCCGCCGTCAGGCTTCCCGTTGCATGGACTGCGGTGTTCCTTTCTGCCATTGGGCTTGCCCGCTCGGAAACAAACAACCGGAATGGCAGGACTTCCTTTATAAAGGACAATGGCGTGAAGCCTATCACATATTGGAACAGACCTGCGACTTTCCGGAATTTACCGGCCGCATCTGCCCTGCCCTCTGCGAAAAAAGCTGCGTGCTGAAACTAAGTTGCGATGAACCCGTCACCATCCGTGAGAATGAAGTCGCCATCATCGAAGCTGCCTTCCGTGAAGGTTTTGTACAGCCGGTCACCCCCGTACGTAACGGAAAACGCGTCGCCGTCATAGGCAGCGGACCGGCAGGACTGACTGTTGCCAATCAGTTAAACCGCAAAGGATACGAAATCACAGTCTTTGAAAAAGACGAACTACCGGGTGGTCTGCTCCGTTTCGGCATTCCGAACTTCAAACTGAGCAAAAACATCATCGACCGGCGTATCCGCCTGATGGAAAAGGAAGGTATCCGGTTCCAGGTCAACACCATGGTAGGAAAAGAAATCCTTGCCAAGGATATAGTAAAGGAATACGATGCCGTCTGTGTCGCCATCGGAGCTGAAACACCCCGTGACCTGCCGATCGATGGCCGTAACCTGAAAGGCGTCCATTTCGCCCTCGAACTGCTGGGACAACAAAACCGTCTTTTGGAAGGTATCGTCATCCCTCCCAAAAGCATCATCAACTGTAAAGGCAAGAAAGTTCTCGTCATCGGCGGCGGTGATACCGGAAGCGACTGCGTAGGAACAGCCAATCGTCACGGTGCAGCAAGTGTGACACAGATCGAGATTATGCCGCAACCGCCTATCGGTCATAACCCTGAAACTCCCTGGCCCATGTATCCACAGGTACTAAAGACCAGCAGCAGCCATGAAGAAGGTTGCCTTCGCCGGTGGAATCTCGCTTCCTGCCGTTTCATCGGAGATAAAAATACGTTGAAAGGCGTAGAAGTGGAGGAAGTAGAATGGCATTCATCTGCAAACGGAGGCCGTCCCGAAATGAAACTGACGGGAAAGAAAGAGATCATCGAAGCCGACCTCGTATTCCTGGCCATGGGTTTTGTCCATCCCGAACAGGAAGGTCTTGTCAAAGAGCTTTCACTGGTAGTAGATACCCGTAAAAACATTGTCGTCGACCATAAGCACCAGATAGCCGACAGCAAACTATTCGCCTGCGGCGATGCTGTCAGTGGTGCCAGCCTGGTCGTTCGCGCCATGGCTTCGGGCAGGGAAACGGCAAAAGCAATAGATTGTTATCTGAGTTGAAGGCTTTTTATGGACATGATTATAACACCTCCCTTACACCCGATATTATATAACAACTATAAGCCTGTCGGCATCGGCCATCCCAAGAGAACGCTTTGCGTTCTTGAAAGGCCTCAGCGGATGAGCGTTAAACGAAGGAGGAAGACGGAGCGATTAAAAAAATCCGTTGTTTGAGCGTAGCGAGTTTCGGATTTTTCAGCGTAGTCTTTCGCCGGAGTAGCGAAGCCGGTGTAGCCTTGATCTTTTCTTTGCTTCGTTTCTTTTGGATCAAGCCAAAAGAAATGAAGGCCCGCCCGGTGGCAAACCGGATAAAACGAACATTAAAACAATAACGATTATGTGTGGCATTACAGCAATCTTCAACATCCGTGAAGACGCCTCCGCCCTCCGTGGCCAGGCATTGGAAATGAGTAAACGAATCCGTCACCGCGGACCGGACTGGAGCGGCATCTACCAGGGACGCACTGCCATCCTTGCCCACGAACGCCTTTCCATCGTCGACCCAGCCTCCGGTGGTCAGCCTCTGAAAAGTAAAGACGGTAAACTGATCCTGACCGTAAACGGTGAAATCTATAACCACCGTGAAATCCGTGAAGAGCTAAAAGACGAATACGAATTTCTGACCGGTTCCGACTGCGAAGTCATCCTCGCCCTCTACCGCAAATACGGTACCGGTTGCGTCGAACGGCTCAGCGGCATCTTTGCCTTCGCCCTCTACGACGAAGAAAACGATACCTACCTGATCGCCCGCGACCCGATCGGTGTCATCCCCCTTTATATGGGTTACGACGACCACGGCCATCTTCTCATCTCTTCCGAACTGAAAGGTCTGGAAGGTTTCGCTACCATGTACGACCAGTTCAAACCCGGCCATTATTTCTATAGCAAAGATATCGACCTCACCCGATGGTACGCCCGTGACTGGATGGATTATGAAAATGTAAAAGAGAACCCCGCCTGTGTAGAAGAATTACACGATGCCCTCGAATCCACCGTCCAACGCCAACTGATGAGCGATGTCCCCTACGGTGTCCTCCTTTCCGGCGGCCTGGACTCTTCCATCATTTCAGCCATTGCCAGGAAATACGCTGCCAAACGTATCGAAACCGATAACAAAGCCGATGCCTGGTGGCCGCAACTCCACTCTTTCGCTATCGGCCTGAAAGGTGCCCCCGACCTGGCCGCAGCCAGGAAGGTAGCCGACTATATCGGCACCGTCCACCACGAAATCAACTATACGGTACAGGAAGGGCTCGATGCCATCCGCGACGTAATCTATTATATCGAGACGTACGACGTAACGACCGTCCGCGCCTCCACTCCGATGTATCTCTTGTCCCGCGTGATCAAAAGTATGGGTATCAAGATGGTGTTGAGCGGTGAAGGAGCCGATGAAGTTTTCGGTGGTTATCTCTATTTCCACAAGGCACCCGATGCCAAAGCATTCCACGAGGAGACCTTACGTAAACTAAGCAAATTATACATGTATGATTGCCTGCGTGCCAACAAAAGCCTTTGTGCCTGGGGTGTGGAAGGCCGTGTCCCCTTCCTCGACAAAGAATTTCTGGATGTGGCAATGCGCCTGAACCCAGCAGCCAAAATGTGCCAGGGCAAGACCATCGAAAAGAAAATCCTCCGCGAAGCCTTTGCCGGCATGTTACCGGAAGAAATCGCCTGGCGTCAGAAAGAACAGTTCTCCGACGGTGTAGGCTATAGCTGGATTGACAACTTAAAGAAGATCACATCCGAACTGATCACCGACGAAGAGATGAAACATGCGGCAGAACGTTTCCCGATCAATACGCCTCAAAACAAAGAGGAGTATTATTACCGTACCATCTTCGAAGAACATTTCCCCAGCGAAAGTGCCGCACGCAGCGTTCCTTCCGTTCCGAGCGTCGCCTGCTCCACAGCTGAAGCATTGGCGTGGGATGCTACTTTCAGTAATATGAACGAACCGAGCGGACGTTCTATCAAAGGAGTACATGAAGCGGCTTACTGACCGTGACAATGTCTTTTTGTAGATATGGTTGACTCTCTATAAGAATCCAAAATGAGAGAACA
>NZ_QUHH01000014.1:0-135889 GCF_003479515.1 Parabacteroides sp. AF14-59
CAAAGATATAGATCATTTACTAAACCGTCAGTTAAAACTGACGGCAAATAAACTTGTAACTAAGTATGTCTTATTTATGAACGATCTCTTATGCTCGGATAGGTTCTCATTTCTAAAATTGAATCTTTATTCTTCTTCCTTTTTATAATAATGTATCCTATTTTCCGTTCTAATATACATTGAGCATGAATTTTAGATTATGAGCAGTATATATGATTCCCGGCAACGGCTGAAATATCTTTTTATTTTAATTGCCACATTGATTGCGATCGTATCTGTGTTCGTTTCTGATAAACTTGTGAAGAGTTTGGCACAGGAAGAACGCCAGAAGGTTGAGATTTGGGCAGAAGCGCAACGTATGATCGCTTCTGAAACGAATGGGTCGAATATGGCTCTTATCCTGAAAATTCTGGAGAGTAATACGACTATCCCGGTTCTTTGGTGTAATGAAAAGGATAGTGTCATCGCTGAGAAGAATATCGAACTTCCCGAAAAGGAGGTCGACCAGTTTCTCAAAAATAAGGTACGTGAATTAAAGAGTAAGAATCCTCCCATTCTGATCGATATGCAGGATGGAACTTTCCAGTATCTGTATTATGATGATTCCATTATCCTGAAAAGGCTTCTTATTTATCCTTATGCCCAGTTGACAGTTGTATTCATATTTATCCTGATCGCTTTCCTTGCTCTTGCCAGCACGAAGAAAGCCGAACAAAATAAAGTATGGGTCGGACTATCCAAGGAAACAGCCCATCAGCTCGGAACCCCTATATCTTCGCTGATCGCGTGGGTGGAATATCTCCGTACCAAAGAAATAGATCCGTCGTTGCTCAGTGAGATGGAAAAAGACGTGAAGCGTTTGGAGATGATTGCAGAGCGTTTCTCAAAGATCGGATCTAATCCGGACCCAATGCCTGTCAATATCAGTAATTCGATCCGTACGGCTTTAAGTTACATGGAAACGCGCATTTCTTCCAAAGTAAAGATATATACTCATCTTCCGGAAAAACCGGTATTGGTTTTAATGAACGATTCTTTATTTGCCTGGGTGATTGAGAACCTGACAAAAAATGCAGTGGATGCTATGGAAGGACAGGGTGAAATCACTTTCCAGGTAGAAGAACGCGATAAGACGGTACGTATCGACATTACGGATTCAGGTAAAGGCATTCCCAAATCAAAATACAAAACAGTCTTCAATCCGGGCTATACGACCAAGAAACGCGGATGGGGACTCGGGCTGTCTTTGGTTAAGCGTATCATTGAATCTTATCATGGAGGTAAGATATTCGTTAAGAACTCGGAAGTAGGAAAAGGTACGACATTTCGTATAGAGCTTCGGAAATATAGAGGCTAATTCATTCAATAATAAAAAATAACTGTAAAGGTATTGCATTTGTGTTTAGTTTTTTCGTACCTTTGCAAGGTTTTTACACTAAAAGGCTTTGGGAAAATTTAAATTATATAATGTAGATTTGAAAAATCTCGCTCCAGGAGTACACGAATTCGAGTATTTACTGGAGAACAAGTTTTTTGTGGACATTGACGGAGATGAAGTCCAGAAGGGCAAAGTCAAGGTTCACCTGACGGTGAAACGTACGTCAGTGGCTTTTGAAATGAACTTTCAGATTGAAGGTGTAGCAATCGTTCCGTGCGACAGATGTCTGGACGACATGGAGATCCCGGTTGATACCCATAATCGCTTGGTGGTGAAGTTCGGTAAAGAATATGCCGAAGAGAGCGACGAAGTGGTAGTAATACCCGAAGAGGAAGGTGCCATAAATCTGGCATGGTTCCTTTATGAGTTTATTGCATTGGCAGTACCGATGAAGCATGTACATGCTCCGGGCAAATGCAATAAGACTATGTCGACGAAGCTGAAGAAGCACACTGCTAAAAGTACAGATGACGGAGATGATGATTACGAAGAAGAAGAAGTGGACGATATTTCCATGGATGATGACGTAAGCGGTAATTCTGATCCTCGCTGGGATGCCCTGAAAGGTTTAATAGAGAATGATAACAATTAAATAAATTAAAACATGGCACATCCTAAAAGAAGACAAGGTAAGACAAGAACAGCCAAGAGAAGAACTCATGACAAGGCTGTCACTCCAACAATGGCTATTTGCCCGAACTGCGGCGCATGGCATATTTATCACACTGTATGCGGCGAATGCGGCTACTACAGAGGTAAATTAGCTATCGAAAAAGAAGCAGCTGTGTAAGTTTGTCACGAACATAACAGGTTCTGATAAACGAAAGAAATAGCCCTAAAAGTATTTTTAGGGCTAATTTTTTAATTGGGATATAGTCTCTATTATTTTTTAAGTTATGGATAAATTAAATGCGGTTATAACAGGTGTAGGCGGATACGTTCCTGAAGATGTATTGACAAATGAGGATATCTCGAAGTTGGTCGATACGACGGATGAATGGATCATGACACGTGTTGGTATCAAAGAACGCCGAATTTTGAAAGGAGAGGGCGTAGGAACCTCTTACATGGGCATACGTGCTGTGAAGCAACTGCTTGAGAAAACGAATGTAAACCCGGAAGAGATAGAAGTGATTCTGACGGCTACTACGACAGCCGATCATCATTTCCCAACTACCTCTTCAATCATCGCTTACCATACGGGATGCAAGAATGCAATGACTTTCGATTTGCAGGGTGCTTGCGCAGGTTTTCTGTATGGTCTGGAAACAGGTGCAAACTATATTCGTTCGGGACGTTATAAGAAAGTAATTGTTGTTGCCGGTGATAAGATGACATCAATTACTAATTATGAAGATCGTTCGACTTGTCCTTTGTTTGGCGATGCTTGTGGTGCCGTCCTACTGGAACCGACAACGGAAGATGTCGGTGTTATCGATACGATCTTGCGTACGGATGGTACAGGCTATTCTCACCTGATTATGAAATCGGGTGGCTCGGCATATCCTTCCAGCCATGAAACTGTTGATAATCGTGAACATTTCGTTTTCCAGGATGGTAAATATGTATTTAAGTATGCTGTTTCTTATATGGCCGATGTGGCTGCTGAGATAGCAGAGAAAAATAACTTGACTCACGACGATATTACATGGATCGTACCTCATCAGGCCAATTTGCGCATCATCGATGCAACTGCAAAACGCTTGGGTGTGGATATGGAGAAGGTAATGATCAATATCCAGAAATACGGTAATACAAGTGCCGGAACAATTCCTATCTGCCTTTGGGAGTGGGAAGACAGGCTGAAGAAAGGGGATAACCTGATCCTGGCTGCATTCGGTGCCGGTTTTACCTGGGGTGCAATTTATCTTAAATGGGGTTATAATGGAAAACAAGCATAAGTCCGGCTTTGTTAATATTGTCGGTAATCCTAATGTAGGGAAGTCTACGCTGATGAACCGTCTGGTGGGGGAACGTATCTCCATCATCACATCGAAGGCTCAGACTACCCGCCATCGTATCATGGGGATTGTGAATACCGACGATATGCAGATCGTGTATTCAGACACGCCGGGAGTCCTGCATCCAAACTATAAGTTGCAGGAATCTATGCTGAATTTTTCGGAGTCGGCACTAGGTGATGCCGACGTGTTACTCTATGTGACCGATGTCGTTGAGACAATCGATAAAAATGAAGAGTTTCTTCAACGGGTAAAAACGGTAGAATGTCCGGTCCTGTTGCTGATCAATAAGATCGATACAAGTAATCAGGCCGAACTGGAAAAGCTGGTCGCCCATTGGAAAGAGATACTTCCGAAGGCAGAGATCATTCCGATCTCAGCGCTTTCGAACTTCAATATTGATTATGTGAAGCAACGGGTGGAGACTTTGATGCCCGAATCTCCCCCTTATTTTGAAAAAGACGCACTTACCGATAAACCGGCCCGCTTCTTTGTGACGGAGATCATTCGTGAGAAGATACTCCTGTACTATCAGAAGGAGATTCCGTATGCGGTGGAAGTCGTTGTAGAGCTGTTTAAGGAAGAAGAAGAAATGATTCACATCAAAGCGCTCATCATTGTGGAACGGGATTCCCAGAAAGGGATTATCATCGGGCATAAGGGACAGGCTCTGAAAAAGGTCGGAGCGATGGCCCGCAAGGATATTGAACGTTTCTTTGATAAGAAGGTATTCCTGGAAATGTTTGTCAAGGTAGAAAAAGACTGGCGTAACAGGGATAACATTCTGAAGAATTTTGGTTATCAGCTGGATTAATAACAGCGTACAGAAAGGAAATTTATGGGAAATATTGTAGCAATCGTTGGTAGGCCCAACGTAGGAAAGTCCACCCTGTTCAACCGTCTGACACAATCGCGTCAGGCTATCGTGAACGATGAAGCAGGGACTACCCGCGACCGTCAATACGGTAAAGTGGACTGGACCGGTAAAGAGTTTTCGCTGGTAGATACAGGCGGATGGGTAATTAACTCGGATGACGTTTTTGAAGAAGAGATAAACAAACAGGTACAGGTCGCACTCGACGAAGCAGATGTGATCTTGTTTGTCGTAGATGTATTGAACGGTATTACCGACCTGGATATTGAAGTGGCTAAGATTCTGCGCCGCAACAAGAAGCCGGTTATTGTTGTTGCTAATAAGGCAGACAATTTTGAGATGCATGCTGCTTCTGCGGAGTTCTATTCATTCGGTTTGGGTGATCCTTTCTGTGTATCGGCTATCAACGGTTCCAACTCGGGCGACCTGTTGGATAAGATCATTGAAACGCTTCCTGAAGACAAACCGGAGGAATTGGAAGAAGAACTGCCCCGTATTGCCATCATCGGCCGTCCGAATGCCGGCAAGTCTTCCCTGATCAATGCGTTTATCGGCGAAGAGCGTCATATCGTAACGGATATTGCCGGTACGACCCGCGATTCGATCTATACGAAATACAATAAATTCGGCCTGAATTTCTATTTGGTGGATACAGCCGGTATTCGTAAGAAAGGAAAAGTGAACGAAGATCTGGAATATTATTCTGTGATCCGTTCGATCCGTGCTATTGAAAATTCCGATGTTTGTATCTTGATGGTGGATGCCACCCGTGGTATCGAGAGTCAGGATCTGAATATATTTTCTTTGGTGCAGAAGAATAAAAAGGGTTTGGTTGTCTGTGTAAACAAATGGGATCTGGTGGAAGATAAGAGCCAGCAGGTGATCGACAGTTATACGAATGCCATTCGTGAACGTTTGGCTCCGTTTACCGATTTCCCTATTCTGTTTATCTCGGCGTTGACCAAGCAGCGTATCCTGAAAGTGTTGGAAACGGCTAAAGAAGTCTACGACAACCGCCAGAAACGTATTCCTACAGCGAAATTGAATGAGGTCATGTTGCCGATCATCGAGAACTATCCGCCTCCTGCATGGAAAGGAAAGTATATCAAGATCAAATATATTACCCAATTGCCTGCCGGATCTGTTCCTTCGTTTGTTTTCTTTGCCAACCTGCCGCAATGGATCAAGGAACCTTATAAACGCTTCCTGGAGAACAAGATACGGGATAACTGGGATTTCACCGGGACACCGATCAATATTTTCATTCGTGAGAAATAAGAAATAAAGGGGACTATCCGATTTTGGACAGTCCCTTTTTATTTGGTTGAAAATCATGTCATGTTTATTTTTTTACATCGTTCCAACCACTGAGTTTGCCTAAGGATCTACTCTCCAGATGTTTAACTTTATTGTTGGGAGTTCCTGAATAAATGGTCTGCTGATGTGTTTCTCTTTCGTCATTCTGTAGGATAATATACTCTGTATTTGTTTTGGTTGTAAAAGATATAACATCTCCGGATTCTATCTTAAATTTTACTTTGTTCTGATTATCAGTTTGCCGGATTATAATATTTTTGTTACCGGACCAGGGATTTTGGATTCTACAAATATTCCCTTTTAAACTTTTTATCCCTATTTGGCTAACCTGAGCTTGCTCGTCTCTTTCAGACGATACAATAAATGCTCCTCTGGCAAGCAATGTAAAAGCAATTCTAGTCGTGTCCCAGGCTGTAGGTATAGCAGGGAATACTCTGATTTTATTTTCGTTGCTTTGTAACATCATTTCATTTATAGCTGTTCCGTAATTACTAATCGCTTCCATTCCACATTGGAAAAATGCCTGGGAGCGTATTGTATATTTATGGTCCAACAAGTCATGAATCGATTTAAGATCATAAATGTTATCTGGATAACCAGTCACGTTATGCATCAATCCCTGAGGATACATTTGATGAATATTGACCCCATTTATCAGATATTGTAAAGCTTCGTTTCCCAACCCCATTCGGGCTGCAATTTCCGGAACTGGATAGTGGGCATTAGCTTCATCCTTTGATTTTACCAAATTGATTACAGCTTTTCCTAAACGAGAGTCTTTATCATCAATGCCGATCAACCCGGTGGGGAATGCAACAGAGCCGCCGCTAGCCCAGCTCCAGGGTGAATAACGTTTTTCTGTGTAATATTCTTCTGCAGGGGCTATCATTTCTTCATCTGTCCCAAATGGCTGATACGATCTTTTCCATAAATGATCCACTACATGATTCCATTTAGTTCTTTTATCTTTGTCGGTATGTAGCAGAGAGGAGGCCTCTATACAGTTATTAAAGAGTTGTTCAATGCAGTTCCTGTCGCTGATTGTATTCTTTACATGGTCGATTGGTGCTGATTCATACAAGGAAGACAGAAGATAGTATTCTTTTTTATCTTCATCCCACTGTAATTTGTCAAGATAAAAATTTGCAGCCTTTTTCATGAAGACGTAGGCTTTGTTCTTTAAAAACTCTTTGTCTCCGGTAAAAGTATAATAGTCCCAAAAGAGAGAGGCTATTTGTGAAGCTGGGGTAAAATTGTTTTTCATATTATTCCAGTCTTTACTTATTTGCTCTCCTGTGAAGCTGTGGGCTTCGGTTATGAGTAAAGCATCATTCGGGGCATTTTTCTCTTTTGCCAAAGCATCTCCGAACGGGATCATTTGAAAATAAGTGTTCAAGTAGGGGAGCATTAATTGACAATCGTTTTGAGCACATAATCCCCAATACTGTTGTTGGGTATTCCAATGATGGGGAGTAACCCAGTTTAATACATCTCGGTTCCAACGCCACAATCCACCGTTGAAAGCGACGGGAAATTTTCCTTGAGAGCCGGCAGCCATTAGGTATCTGCGTAAATAATAGATATTTTCAAGGTAATCGTTACCCAGCTTGACAAAAGAGTTTGACCAAAAATTTCTATACCAACTATTTTTTTCTTCTTTTAGCTTTTCAATGCCGTCTATCTCTGCTTCGTCAAGCAATCTTTTGGCTGCCTCTGTTGGGTGTGGATTTTCCTGTTTTGTAACTACACTTATAAGAATAGTGAATTTGTTTTTTTCAGTTTTTAGCTCGGTCCTGCGTGAATTGATTATGGTTGGTGAGGTCATTTCTTTAATAATTCTGCAAGCAACAGTAAAATCCAATCCTTCTCCTGTCTCTTCTATGATCATATCACGGTTGTTAATAGATGACTGTGTTTTACCGAGTCCGACTGCCGGATCATTCGGAAACCATCCACCGTACCAACCGGCAAAGGAACGGCTTCCTAATCGTTCTAGTGAAATTGTTGTAATCAGACTATCTCCTAAAAGACGATTATCAGGTAAATTTTCACATTCTAAAATCCAAATGTTTTTACTGTGGGCCAGCCATGTCTTAATATTTGTCGATGAATAAGCTGTTACAGCTTTATAGCTGGCTTCACCGTTTTGCAACGTTAGTCTGCCTTCGAAGTTTTTGAGATGAATCCAACTAAAAACAGGAATACCGAAATCGATTTTTAAACGTGCTGCATGTTTGAGAATCGAAGTATTTCCTTCGTCAGGACTTAATGCAGTCCATAAATCATTCTTGTTGATCTGTAATTCGATACCATTATCGTTATTCCAGATCATGCCTCCGATATTTCCATTCCCCATGGGAAAACCTTCGGCTTCAAGTTGGGTAGGGGAAAAGTAAACAATATCGTGTTTCTGAAGATAATTTTCATCTACGATAAAAGGAGAAGATGCCAATTTCAGATATTCATACTTTGCCCCTTCCTGAGCATTGGAAAATAAGCTCATTAATATAAAAAGAAGTAGGATAATTTTTTTCATATACAGAATTATAGTTTATTTCTCGCAAAAAGTAATATTGCTTGTACTACATATTTTTAATTTCATTCAGTTTCCTGCTGAAAAAACTTTTGTTTCATTGGCAGGAAACTGTTTTGGCACAATGAGACAAATGTCATCAGTGTTCTGATTCTTTTTGGGGCTTGCTTACTTTTACGTAGTCCACCTCCATTATAGCTGGTAAATTCGCATCATCCACTGCTCCAGCCCACGAACCGGTATCTCCTAAAGACATATTTAAGATCAGATAGAAAGCCGATTTTTCACTAAATGGCCATTGCATAACTTCACTTTCATTGGGTAGTCGAAGATTTGGGTAACGTAGAGTTTCTACTCCGTTGACATAAAAAATGATCTCGTCAGCATTCCATTCCATACCGTAAAGATTATAATTTTCATAATCGCAAACTACATTGGTTGTATTTATAGGATCTTTAATTTCCAAATTGAAAGTATAATTGGAATGTACTGTTTGATGAATACAATTTTCCTGTTTTACATGTTCCATTATATCTATTTCTCCACTGATAGGATTGGTATTTATACCGGAAGGCGGATAGATAGGTTTTTCCGGCATCATCCAAATGGCCGGGAAGTTTCCGTCCGGATGGCGCGTAACACGTGCGCGAATTTCTACTTTACCAAAAGTAAAACAGAATTTACCGAGCGTTTGTACACGGCCTAATTTATAGATGTTACCGTCTATGTCTGCTTTTAAGACCAGATTGCCATTCTCTGCGTAACAATAATCGTTACTTTCCACCCATTTGTTGATAGCTTCACCTTTTTTCCTTTCAAAATAAAACGGAACCCATTTTTTTCTATCGAGAGGACCGTCTGTATCAAAGTCGTCATAGAAAATAATATCTCCCGATTCTTCCTTATAATCGGGGAGTTCGATAGTATATATGGTTTCCGTTCCATTTTTCGTTGTTACAGTTACTTCCTGTTTTTGTTTCCACTTTCCTAAAAAAGTGTTGGGATCGGGGGATATGGTAGCTTCGTCGTTTACCAATGTGTATTCCACATCTGTGATTACATAAGGATTTTCAATAGAACCAATAGTTACTTTACGAGTTTCTTGGTCTATACTGCCATGGTAACGGATGGTACCGACTTTTACTGCAAAAGAGGTTAAAGGTGGGAGAGGTACATTATTCAATTCATTATCATTGTTGCTGGAACAATTTGTACTCAACAAACAAAAGCTTATTAATATCAGTAAAATGTTAATATGTTTATACATGATAATTATGGTATTTAATAGACATTATATCGAATAAGATTTTAGGATGCTGAAAATCCGCAAACCTGTTCCTTATTCAATATAAACTATAATGTTTATTGTTTTATATACTATTTTATAATTGGTACTTATACGAATCAGTAGTTAAATATATCCGCCTTTTCGTCTTATAACTCTGTCGGTTATCTTATTGAAATATTGCAGATTGCATTAGTTAGTAATTTTGGTAGAAATAACCATTTCTACTGCTTATATTAATTAATAACTTGCTTTGACCTCCATTTAATGGTTCGCAGGAAACAGATACAGTTTCTTCTGCGCCTTTCTTCATTACAGGTATCTGCCCACGGATGAGTTTATCAGCAATAACCTTGTGTTCAGAATTATAAACACATATCCAAGGGACTGAAAAGGGGATTGCTAGATATTCGCCAGGCTGTAATACCATCGGTATTTCGATGAGTTGATCGCCGAATTGAACTTTTATGTTCTTAACTCCGGAAGGGGCATTACAGGGTACACGTGCCACAAATTGGAAATGTTGCCCTTCACATGTCATTTTCCATTGAGAAGGAGTTGTACCTTTTGTATGAATCAGATCGTCAGAGAGAATAACTTCATCACAAGTGCCCGGGTTATGTGTCCAAAACCAGCTGATGCTACAAGGCGCTATTGTCTCCTTACCACCACTTATTGGACGAAGGTTAAATACAGAAGAAGAGAGCTGCTTAAAATTGGGACTCTGCCAAAACTTGCCAAACATAAGATGCCATTTTCCATCACTCTCTTTTTTCAATGAGTATTCAACATCGGCCTGCCGTAATAACATTTTCTGCTCTTTGGTAAATATCTTTTCATCGCGTGCGTCTGTCCACAATGCAGATTGTTCAATGATACGTTTACGGTTAGGATTTTTGGCAAATTTATTCAAATCCAATTGAAAATCTACTCCAGAATTCCATCCGGTAGAGATTCCCATGGCCCATTCTATATCCTCAACCGAAGCATTATCCGGATAGTATTGTCCCATCTTTTTGGGGATAAGATTCTTTCCCAATTGTATTTGTCGGCAGATGCGATAGTCGAGCATTGAGCCGCGCATACCCCTCTTCAAGTCCCATTCCCCCCAGCTCATATGAGAGAGCATATGCCAAGTGTACTGAGTTATGTTAGAACCAGTGATCAATGTCTCATGTTTTGCTTTCCGGCAAATATCATAATAGTTTTTCAAGAATGTATTACCACCATAACAACCATATCCCAACTCCAGACAACTTTCAAACCCATCAACAACAAAGTTTTCCGCACCTGTTTGCAGAGTCCGTTTCGCCAATGTTGTAGATACTTCGTTGCTCAAGTTTAATGTGCCTGGGTAAAAATTGTGATAACCAGATACATACATTAGTATAGCCTTACTTTGTTTCGTATGATTGGTTATTGCTGTATGGAATGTACCACGTTGGCATTTGTCTGTCACTATATGTGTGCCATCTTCAGTAAAGTTCTTGAACTCTATTATTTCGTTGTCAACCCTTACCACCTTATTGGCTGCAGCATTTAAAGTGGCGATCAATTCATCGCTTTTTTGGAATGTCATAACCGTATCGTCTTTGTTGAAATCTTTGGCTAATACAGCTTGGACTTTCCAAGTCTGAAGACGGTGGTCTGGAATAGGGGCTATATAAGGTTCACGTTCGTTCATCGGTTTCAAGAAAGATGTCAAAGTATAGACAGTTGTTGTTAGTCCTTTCGTTTTGGCTTTCTCTCCATCTCTTTTGACAGCCTCAATACCACTGGGGTATGAACTTTTATCGATGTCGAAATGTCCCCAATTAGCGAAGAATCCATTCGGGCGGCAGATAATACGGGCTTTCATTTGCGATGCAATCTCCAAGAAGTCGTCGAACGTATCCTCTGTGTAGTAACCCCATAGGCAGAATTTCTGTCCCTCTTTTGTGCGCTTATTCCATTCTCCGTGAAACATGGGATGTGGTAGGTGTTCTGCCAGCTCAATCTTCTCGATCTGTGCCAATTCGTTATCTTTGCCCGAATTCGATCCATATAGTGCCACTGCAGATCCTTTAACGGTTACATTATGAAGAGGCTCGACATGACGGAGTGTTTCGTTGTTATTATGACCATGATAAAATCTGTCGCGTGTGTAATCGCGAGATACTAGGTGTAGTGATGATCCATCATTGGTATATGATGCTACTTCTGTCATATGACTGTCTGCGTCAGTGTTAGGTTCTAGCCCCATTAAACCGATAGTAAAATTATCGCTACGGGTCATTCCCAACCAGTGAGCCGTAAGCCCCATCATGGTCGTATGGTAAGGGCCCCAATTGACTTGGCTTACAATTCCTTTGGGGGCTACATTTATTATCTCCATTCGAATATAGTCTGACTTCTCTGCAAGGCTGACAGTAATTTCAATTTCTTTTTCATATCTTAAACAGATTACGGACTTTCCATTCCCTCTTTTTAGTACTTCTGCTGAAAGTGGAGGCATAACCTCTCCATCTCTGTTTTGCTCGTTATAGATCTGGCATGTAAGCAAGTAACTATCTTTGGATGGAGAGATATAGTTTACCTTATGAACAATATCTTCCAAACAGATAATATGTCCATTGTTGTCTAATTCCAGCCGGAGGTTGTTGGTTTGATGTTTAATCAATATATCCGACGCACTGGCTGAAAATATTCCTATATAAAGAAATATCACTATAAAATATACATCTTTTGATATTTTCATATGTAAATATATTTAGATATTAACCATTAGATTTTATATCGGATAAGGAGTGTGCTTTTTTATTTTCAATATTTTAAAGCCTTATTTGATATAGTATAGTATTAATCTATAAATCCTTAATTCTGTACTAAATAGAACTAAGGATTTATGTGAAATTAAAGTGTTTTTTATTCGTAGGGTTCGTAATTTATCGATTTAACGATCAGATAATCTCCTTCTGCAGCTTCTGGATATTGGATATACATACCATATCCGTTGGGGAATTTATCGGGTACTAAAGTAAAAGGATTGACACCTCCGCCAATGGACACTTTTTCGAGGCCGTTGATAAGTAAACGATAGCGAAGTTTAGCATTGTCAGCCGGATCATCTTCAATAAAAATCTCAACTTTTTTAACAGCTTTCAGCTCTTCTTCCCTAAAAGTCACAGCTTGTTCGTTTCCTTCCCATGTACCGTCCGGACGTACAATGTTGCGTGTAGTGAAACTTCCGTTACAAGTCATTTTGTAATTGTAGAAGGAGGCATATCCATCTATACGGTCCCCATCCATATTAAATAATAGCTGACTTCCGTCACTCAAATTTACTTCTTCAAACTCGAAAGTTAAATGACATTTTTTGTAGTTGTATATTGCTTGAATGGTTGTACCGCCTTGGTTGGCACTTGTTATCTTTATATTCCCATTTTCATCGGGTAGTGCACCATTAGGGAACATATACAATATGTTTTGTGTTAATTCAATATCGATATCCTTAGATCCTTCCATCGGCTCTTTTGTTGTCAAGGTAACAATACCTTTTCGCGGAATAAACAATTTGTTATTTTTCAACATCAAACTTACTTCATTATTGTTTATTTGGGTGGCAGTGATCCATTCTTTATATTCTGGTGCAATGGATACTTGCCAATCGATGTCTGTATTCAGCTTAATTATCTTTTCTGTTGCCCATCCATCTAAATCTATTTTATTTTCATTCGGATTTTCGAGATCTAAAAAATGTCCATCTTGATGCACTGTGAACTCTTGAAGATAAGTGTCGGTCTTTATTGTTATTTTTCCGTCACGAGCAAAGCCATTATTAGGAGTGAAGGTTACGGTAAAAGTTTCCGCTTCTCCGTTTTCATTCCCGTTTCCGGATACTTTATCTATAGAAAGAAACGTATCTTCCGTCTCTATTTTCCAAACTTTGTTAGCAATGATTTTGAAAGTCGCCTTTCCTCCTTTACTTGGGATTTCTTCTTCAAAAGCTTCTACTACAAATTCGTCGCGTCCGGCTTGGACGATTTCAATTGTCTGTTTCTCCTCGATACCTTTGCCCGATATAGTTAAATTAGCCTTACGATTTTTCCATTCATTATTTTTTTCCAGCATGACAGAAATGGAGGTGACTAATGAACTGGTTGAACTTTCGGTCGGAGTCACTGTACACCATGTTTGGTCGCTTTTAATATCCCATGGTGTATTTGAATTAATATTAAATTCTATGGAAGTTGAAGTTGGAGAAACTATATAGCTCTCCTTGGCATCCGTCTCTACTTTAGGTGCCATCTCCGGCTGAGAATCAATAGAATTCTCTTGACATGCGCTCAAATTAAATAAGCAAAGTGCAACAGTAAGTTGCAGTAATATATTCTTGTATATCATAACTTTATATTTTACAATGAATTAGATTTAAATGTAATACATCTTTCATATAGTATTTATTGATGATTTTTCAGCGAAAGCTCCTCATTGATTGCTTTCAGTAGTTTTTTATTTCCGTTTTCCGCATCGTAAAACAATTGCCAGATCATCACTCCACCTAACTTTTCGTCAATAACATATCGGCATTTTTTACGAATGGTTGTTTCTCCGTTAAAATAAGTACGTCCAATAATATCGTCGTTCAATGTAATCTTTCCTGCATGATCAGACAATATCTGTTCATAAGTGAAACTCATAACGTTTTCTTTGTCCCATGACCATCCGTAAAAAGGAAGACCAATCACTAATTTTTTATGGGGAACTTTTAAAGTTTTTGTCCAAGTCTTCACTCCGTCTACCATTTGTTGAAAAGGAGCGTGAGGTCCTTCTTGTGCCCAAGGTCCTGTGGCATCATAAGCCATCATATTGATAAAATCAAAATATTTGTGCCACTTGTCCGTGTACCCTCCCTCTTTTGTCGGATTAAAACAGGGAACCGCACAGGTTTGTAACATTTTTCGACTTTTCACCTTATGTATTTCTTTTGCAAATAGAACTAATTCGGGACAAATATGATCATACAGCTCATAATCCAAATCGAAGCCATCTAAGTTGTTCGCTTTTACGTAGTCGATTATATTCTGAGCCAGTTTTTTCCGGACCAGCGGATTCTTTACGGCCTTGTAAAAACCATCCCCGTCACTTTGTAAAGAGATCAATACTTTTACATTGTTCTGATGTGCTGTTTCTGTAATTTCAGGCAAACGCTGTTTTATACCATCGTCTTTCAATTCTCCGTTTGGACCGATAAGCATAAATGCTACATTCAAGTGAGTAAGGTAATCCCAACGAAGATCTGAAAATTTTTGGTCGAATTTATTGTCGTCCATGATATAACCTACCACACGAGGATTTGAAGCGTAAATACACAAGGTGTTAAAAATTAAAACGATGATTGTTACTATTTTTTTTATCATTTTTATTTTCTTTAAAAGAGGGTATATCAAATAAAAATTATGATATTGTTTGATATGCCCTCTGTTTACTAAATCAATTATTTTTACGGTCTGTTATTCACCCCAATCAACAGGAGGTGTGTATTCGTACCAGTCATATTTGGCACTGCCTGCCATATTACCAAAGTAAACGGTAAAACTGGTATTATACAATGTTTCTATCGTGCTGGAGCAGATTGCTTCACCGTCAAGATACCATGTACAATAGAAATATTTGCCACTAGTCTCATCCAAGTTCATATCAAGGGCTATGATATGCGGTTTCTTCATGTCATAGGGTTTATTGTCAATACCGGGTCCCCATGGATTGGAACTGATTTGAGTAGAACCTCCTCCTATATGATAACGGATTTCATGTCCATCGTCCGTCACAAACCACAATGACGGGTTGGAATCTTCAGAAGTTTCCATGATATTAAAGGTGTAAAGGCCCGGACGGAAACCACTTCTTACCAAACGAGCAGCACCCGGTCCGAGATGTGCATCGCCATCGAATACGACTTTACCTGGTCTACCGCCTTCGACTGACCATAAACCAAGCTCTGAATCGGTAAATTCATAACGTGTGGTTCTGGGTTTGTAACCTTGCTTTAAAGTTATGACTTTTGTGACAGGTTGAATGCCTTCAGTAGCTTTCGTTTCCAGAACAATAAGAGAAGAACGTGTTTCCCCTCCCGGATTCTCATTGAATGTAATGGAGATTTCACCGTTACCGTCGAATGAGGTATTTTCCAATTGGAACCAAACATCATCTTCGTTATCTTTTTTCACTGTCCATTCTCCATTGCTTTCTACAGGGATCTTCAGCGTTTGTTTTTGATAGAATACCTTGAAAAGTTCCTTCGCTGGTAATAAAACGACACCTTCCTGAGTAACATCCACTGTTCCGCATTCTACTTCATGACGGTCATACACCGTAATTTGTCCCGAACGTTTTTCACCTGTGTTCTTTGTGCAATGTACGGTCACTTCTCCATTTAACTTTCCTGTATTCCCCTTTGTAATAGAAATCCATTCTTCTCCTTCGGTTACCTTGGCACTCCAATCTTGATTAGAAATTATGTTAAATGTACGTTCGCTACTTTCGAGCGGAAGCACAAAGTTTTCAGTGTTTTCCAAATTCAGGAAAGCGGTACCCTTTTGGGTAATGACAAAGCGCTTGCCTATCCGGAAATCACTTTTAATAGTAATGGTATCTATACGGTCATCCAGATCCGTATTGTCTTCGCAAAGGATGGAAACTGTGGTGGTCTCTCCCGGATCACCGTGGTCTGGGGTGATACTATGCCAATTTTGGCTGCCAAATACCTCCCAAGGATCGGATGACTTTACCTGAATTTCTATTTTCTGGGCATTCGTTGCATCTACGAGATAAGGTTCATCAACCTTATAACGCAAATCAACATATTTCAATGTCTCTTCGTTATCACAACTTATAAATACCCCTAAAGTTGTAAAAAGTAATGTTGTGAATAGAATACCATATTTAATATTTAATTTTTGCATAATAAATACTTATTAATTTGTAATACAAATATTTTTATCACCAACCTGGATTCTGAGGTAAGAGATTGGTGTTTTTATACAATTCTGATTTAGAAATGGGATACAAATACATTCGGTCATTCCAGAATCTTGATTCATAAATTACTTTCTTGTATGATTTTGTTCCTGACTCATTTTTGGTAATGGATACTCCATACAATTCTTTTTGAGTTTCCGGTCCCATTTTCCAACGACGGATATCCCAAAAACGATGGTCTTCAAATGCGAATTCTACGCGCCATTCATTACGTAACTTGATCAAAAATTCTTCTTTACCACAAGGTTGGATAGCTGGCATACCTGCATTGCTACGAACTTGATTGATTGCCCATAATGCAGAATATTTATATGTACCATCTGTATATCCAGGGTCGTCAAATGCTTCAACCATGGATTCTGCATAAGTAAGTAAGGTCTCTGCATAACGATAAATTACCCAGTGATGTTTTTTCATTACTTCATTATCACGTACAAAATTAGCTTCTTCTTGAATGTATTTTTTCAAAAAATAGCCGGTTACTGAACCTCCGGCAGATCTTTCCAGGTCATCTTTTCCTCCTGTAAAAAGCTCTATTGTTTCGCCTTTGAATTCATCGCCATCAGCAATGAGAGTTCTAGCCATGCGAGGATCACGATTCTTGTAAGGATGGAGCGGATCGAATTGAGGATCTGCAGATTCATAACCTGTGCTGGTTAATGTGACGGAGTAACCATTAATGGTTTCGAAAGCGGAAGCCAGGTTTTCTGAAGGGAAAGTGGAAGAAGTCAAAAAGCCTCTTCTGCCTTCAGTGAATCGAATGGGGAAATTGTTTAATTCAAAACTGAAATCATCACCATTCATACGACAAAGCACCAATTCTTTCGATACATTATTATTGACAACAGCATCCTTGTCTAATTGGTAGAGCTCGGTATTTATTAAATCTAATGCGGCTTTAGCAGATCGTTCCCATTTTTTCTTGTCCATGGATGGGTTGTGTAACTTACTGGACGCATAAAGGAGCGCTTTAGATTTCAATGCCATGGCGAAACCTTTGGTAACCCTGCCTGTTTCACTGCCTAGCACATTATGATAAGTTTCTGGCAGTTCGGGGGCACAAGCATCACACTCGTTAGTAATAAATTCTATAACGTCGTCGAACTTTGTTTTTGTTACAGTATTGGCTTCGTCCATTCCTAATACGGTTAACGGCATGGCAATATCTCCATATCTGCGAGCCAACTCAAAAAAGTAAAAAGCTCTCAACACTCTTGCTTCATAAGGAAAATATTTCAATTGATCCATCCATTGTTTATACGATCCGTTATATTGATAATCCGAAAAGTCCACATTTTCTATTTCAACCAGAAATCCATTTGCTGCACGAATTGCGTTATAAAGTCCCCAAGCGTTGTCATGTGTATTTAATGAAGACCAGTTTCCATTGTTGAAATCCTGTACAGCTGCACCTATATAAGCATATTCTGCATCATCCGAAGCACAGTCACGCATAGCTCCATCCAAGCTGCCAAAATCTTGTGGCATATAAGAATAAATATGGGTTAACATCGACTTGGTATTATCGAAGTAGCGATAAATATCCTCTTTGGTTCTCAGTCCACTGGTTTCATCGAAATCCAGATAATTACATGAGGAGACCAAGGAGAATGAGATCGCTAGAAATAAATATTTTGCTTTCATATTTATGTGAATTTATAAGTATTAAAAATTAAACTTTACACCTGTCCAATAGGCTGTAACAGATGGGTATCCGGCACCCAACATTTCAGGGTCGGCAAAATCGATTTTGTCAATCGAGAACAAGTCGCTGCCTTGTACGAATACTTTCAGGTCTGCCAGGCGAATCTTTGATTTAGGAATCGTATAACTGATCATCAAGTTTCTTAATTTCAGGAATGAACCATCGCGATACCACATAGAACTACTACGGTAATTATTCGCATTGGCTTGTGTGGTAAGCCGAGGCATTGTCGCGTTTTCAGAATTGGCAGTCCAGGGTATTTCCCTATCCAGGAAAGTTTGAGAAATGTTTCCATTGTTAACCAATGGTCGATACAACGGGCTGTTTAACAAATTCACCGTTACACCTCTTCTACCTTGTAAGTCTGCGGAAATCTCGAAATTCTTATAAGAAAGTTTAATATTCAAACCAAAATAAAAACGTGGTGATCCCGTATCATACATACGAACCACATCTTTATCATCGATTTTATTATCTCCATTCTGGTCTTTGTACTTAATATCGCCGGGACGAACTTCTGAAAAAGTCTGATGTGGACTGTTATTGATCTCTGTTTGGTCTTTGAAGAAACCTAGCGCTTCCAAACCATAGCTTTGACCGATTCTATCGCCCATGTGATATAAATAATCAAACTCTTCAAACGCTTGGTTTTCATTAATCACCTCGCTATTTAGACAAGAAACGTTTGCGATGATTCCATAGCCGAAATCACCTATTTGATCCTGCCAACCTAATGACAGGTCTGCGCCTTTATACTTATATATTCCGGCATTGATTTGGTTCATGCCAATACCGATGATGGATGATATGGAGTTGGAGGCAGATACCAGTATATCACTTCTTTTTTCATAGAATAAATCACCGGAAAAATTTAGTCGGTTATTGAAAACAGCAAGGTCAATACCTAATGTGGCCTTTTCAGATTTCTCGACTGTAAGGTTTTCCACAGGAAGAGTACCTTCGGCAGATCCCCCTTGACCACCTACGCCATCACCGAATGCGTAAGAGCCACCTCCACCGTAAGATTGGCGGAACAATTCATGTCCAATACTTCCATCCCATCCTGAGAGACCATAAGAAGCCCTAACTTTTAGCAAGTTTAAGAAATCAATCTCTTTTAAAAAACTTTCGTTAGATGCTACCCACGTAGCTGATACTGCCGGATAAGACCTGTATTGATCATTAGGTGGTAGAACTGCACTTCCGGAATAACTGAATGCTCCGTTTACAATATAACGGTCCTTGTAATTATAAGTTGCGGTTGCCATTATGGATTGGCGCTTATGTGAATTGTTTCGACCGTTTCTGGTGAAAGCTTGCTGGTCATATAAAAGTGCGCCACTTACCCTATGTGCTCCGGCAAACAGACGTTCGTATCCTATTTTGGCCTGTAAATCAGTTCTCATATAGAGACTGGAGAATCCGGAAGGATGCGATAGCGTTTCTGAATCCTTACCATATATAACAGGGGCGGTAGTCAAAACACCTTCATTAGTAAATTGAGGCCGGAGATCCATGTAACGATATTCTTTTGATGTTCCATCATACATGGCTCCACTATTGTCAAATGAAATAGCAATAGAAGCCTTAAGGCCTGGAGTCAGCATATCCAGGTCTTGAGTGAGGTTCAAATCGGCCAGTAATGTACCATATGTACTTGCCGAGTTTCCTGAGTCGAAAAGCATACCGACCGGGTTATTTTTCCATATATCGGTACCACCGTATATTCCTCCCTCATGCTTAACCGGGAATGCGGCCGACGGAGTGCCGTAAATAGCAGAAATCACACCTCCACAGGCAGCAGCTTGATTAACTTCCTGCAATTTACCATACAATCCCAGTTTCATATGAGTTGTATTGGTAATTTCAGCTAAAATATTGGTGCGCAAATTGAGTCGCGTATCGGTAGGATTCACATTATAACGATTGTCTTCATTGGAATGATTATACATGGCTTGATCTCTAAAATACTCTACGGTTGTAAAATATTTAACGCGCTGGTTCCCGCCGGTGAATGTCAAATCCAGCCGATGATTGGAACCAGTATTGTTCATCGCCTCATTCCACCAGTCTACATTTGGAAATTCGTTAGGATAAGAACCGTTTTTAAAAGCATCCAATGCGTATTGATTATACCGTTCTTCAAGCCCGTCATTTTTTAATGCCGTATTTACGTTTTGTGCATAAGTATAAGCATCTGCAAATCGGGGTTTTCTGAATGCATGATTGATACCAAACTGATATCCTACTTTTACATTCAGTTTACTTTCTTTCCCCTGTTTTGTAGTCACAAGTATTACGCCATTAGCTCCTCTCACACCATAAAGAGTTGCTGCCAAGGCATCTTTTAACACTGCAACCGATTCGATCTCGGTTGTCAACAAATCTTTTATGTCGCGTGGAAATCCGTCGACCAATACAAGTGGAGCATGGCCATGAAGGCTTAATCCTGAAAAATTATCGGCAGAAGTACCAGAACCTTGCGATACATTAAGTCCGGCAATTTTCCCATACAAAGCTTTTGCGATATCAGTTTGTGGTGCATTTTCAAACACCTCTTTTCCAACACCGGATACGGAAAATGCGCTCGTTTTTTGAGGCACAGATATTTCATAGCCGATATTTAAAGAATCAGCGAACTGATTATTAAATGGCTTGTCGGTTTGTTGGGCGAAAGCCGCACATCCTAAGCCATTGAGTAATATAGTTATAATATATTTTTTCATGTTTTTTCTCAATATTAAATTAATCCATTACCAACCCGGATTTTGAGTCATTCCATAATTTTTATTCACTTCTTTCTGTGGAATAGGAGCGAGATACCATTTCGTATCCCATTTCGTATTCCAGTTGCGGGTTTCCAGCAAGAATGGTTCATAAGTATATCCTGTAGGATGATATACATCGGATCCAAGTCCTTTGGTACGCAATCCATATAAAGGTTTACGGAAATCTTTCTCCATTTTCCAGCGCACTAAATCATACCAGCGTACTTCTTCGAATCCAAGCTCACAAGCCCGTTCTTGCAATAAAGCTTCCCGGAATTCAGTTTGGTTCATATTCTCTTTTAAATCAGAGAGTCCTACGCGACGACGTACATCATTTACACAATCGTAGGCGGTGGCGTCAGGACCATTTTTATATTCATTGATAGCTTCTGCATAACTCAGTAATGATTCCGCAAAACGTAAATAAGGCCAATGGGAGAGATGCCCTTCACGATCTGCTCCGGAAGGTAGATCCCATTTCATTAAATAAAATCCAGAAAGTTTTTTATTATAATTCGGACTGTTTGTATAGCTGGCAACAATATTACCATCCCAGTAATGTGAACCAGGGACAGCCACAGTTTCATACAACCGCGGATCACGAGTGGGGCTTAAACCTTCACCGTCTTTCTCTGAATATTCTTCATAAAAAGGAGCTTTCGTCGGATTTTTCCAATCAAAATCTTCGGGGAATTTTTCACCATCGGCCCAAGGGAACATATTGACATAATTCAGTGTAGGACATCCTGCACTACTGTTCCAATGAAATTCTGAATTTACATTACTTGAAGAAACGCGTGTGGAAATAAGTGACTCGCTAGTTCCACGATCGTAGTAAGCTTCACGGAATGCTAAACGGCGATCTATATGACTATCTCCTTTAGGCTGTACCAATCCGTAGTATCCGTTATTTTGGATAGCTTTCATCAACTCTTCGCCAGCTTCCATTGCTCTTTTCCAACGGTTGCGGTCTTCGTTGCCATAACATGCATATTCGTTGGCATTTGGATGATATGGAGTATTGGAGTTGAATGCCGGACTGGCTGCAAATGTCAGTACGCGTAGTTTCAAAGCCATAGCACCTGCTTTGGTCATGCGTCCGTCATCGGCCTCGGTCTGTGTCCATTTCAAGTTGGGGATTGCTTCATCAATAAGCCCGATAATACGGTCTACTGTTTCTGCAAATGTCAGACGAGGATAATTCATGTCTTCATTCGGTTGTACCGCATGGTCGAGCCAAGGTACACCGCCAATGTTACGAAACATTCCGGCATATGAAATGGCAATAATCATTTTGGCTTCAGCTATGCGCTGTGCCTTTTCAGATTCGCTCATATCCGGTACTTTTTCTACATTTTCGATAAATAGCCAGCCATAACGAATTGCAGTCCAGTCATTTTCTCCAGTAAAATAATATGCAGCACTACCATTTATGCTATTGGCACTTAATGCTCCAGTATAATATAGTTCACGTGCCCCGTTTCCGGTCCATTCCAAATTATCCTGGGCAAAATCCGTGATCGCTTCCAGGATACTGGGACCTAATCTATCTCTTCCGCCTACGGGCAGTCCATAAGGCAGTTCTGTATATGCTTTTGTCAATACTTTGTCGGCATTTACTTTCGAGCAAAACATTGAATCTAAAGTAGCACCTGTTCCTTCCGGTTGTTGATTGAGTAATTCATCGCCAAATTTTAAATCTGAGCATGAAAACAGTAAATGGATTATACCCAATATACAAACTGTTTTTAATGGAAATTTTATATTCATATTCGATTCAATTTCTTTAAAAATTAATATTTAATCCTAAGCTATACAGTTTAACCAATGGGTAATCACCGTTGTTGGTTGTATTTCCTTCCGGGTCAATGATGTTAAGCGAAGTAAAAGTCAACAGGTTGTATCCTGTAAGATTGAGTCCCAAGGAATTAATCCCCAACTTCTTCAATAAGGGCTTGTTACTGAATGTATAGCCGATATTCAAATTCTTCAAACGGAGATAAGAAGAATTTTTCAACCACAAAGTAGAATTTTCCGAGTTCCAGGCTTCAGATGTTTCTGAGGCTCTTGGTAATTGTGCTCCTAATTGATTTTCTGGTGTCCAGCACTGTTCATAGAAATAATCAATCAAGCCACGTCCACCTGAATTGGTAAAGGGAATACGGAATTCTATTTCCATCATTTTATTTACGTGGGTAGCTCCGGTCCACTGCATAGAGAAATTAAATCCTTTCCAATTGAATCCTGCATTCAAACCGAATACATATTCCGGGCGATCTGAATAACCTGTCACCATTTTATCGTCGGCATTTACAATATTATCGCCATTCAAATCATCATACATAGCATCTCCCGGATGAACATTGAAATAAGGTTGCGGAAGTGACGGATTC
Source organism: Parabacteroides sp. AF14-59 (assembly GCF_003479515.1). NCBI lineage: Bacteria > Pseudomonadati > Bacteroidota > Bacteroidia > Bacteroidales > Tannerellaceae > Parabacteroides > Parabacteroides sp. AF14-59. The sequence goes on from NZ_QUHH01000014.1 coordinate 23,295, forward strand.
AGGATTTTATTGCCATCTTCATTTGTAATGAAATCACTTTCCTGATATAGACGGATGTATTTATACATGCCGGAATAACGTCCGGTAGATCCTCCGGTAAAATTTTGATAATCGTATGTATTAGGAACTTCATCCTGGAAGATTATCTTGTTTTTAGCATAAGAAACATTGGCATCAATATAATAATCAAAATCATTGCTGACTTTATCTTTCCAACTCAATGCTATTTCATAACCTTGGTTGTCTACGATACCAAGATTTAAATTGGGAAGTGGCGTTGCTATGATTCCCGGTGTACTATTGGGAGAAAGCAAAATATTAGTACGATGTTCAAAGAAATAGTCGGCTGTCAATGACAAGCGGTTTTTTAGAAAATTAATTTCTACACCGTAGTTTTGTTTGAAGGCTGTTTCCCATGTTACATCTGGGTTACCAGGGGTACCGATTCCAAAGGCAGGGCGATTTATCGGGTTGTTCACTCCAAAACTGTATCCTCCCGATCCGGACCAGACTGCCGGCATATACATGAAGCGTGTTTCATTTGCATCGCTACCAACTTTACCGTAAGAAATTCTCCATTTCAAATAATCTATTACATTTTGTTCCTGCATGAATTTTTCCGCAGACATTACCCAGCCTGCAGAAATAGAAGGAAATAACCCATATCTTGTTTTACCCGGGGCAAAGTTTTCCGAACCATTATATCCAACACTGAAGTCCAGTAAATACTTTGTCTTATAATCGTAGGTTGCTCTTCCCACCAAACCGACATATCCTTTAGGTATATATATATATCCACCTTTATCCGGATAATAATTACGCGATTGATTATAAAGAAGCAAGCCGCTTACCTTATGGTCTCCAAAAGAACGTTCGTAATTGATTCTTGCTTCCATGTACCAGTTTCTATCACGCCCGTTGCTTTCAGAGTATGATAAAGGGGAGTCTTTGCCTGACGGGATAAACACATGTGTGCGGTCATAATCAGGATCCGTAATAGGTTTTTGGCCACCTGAATCCAGATAAGACTTATAATATACCATTTGGCTTTCCATTCCATAGCCTTGATGGTTTTTGTCCAATGAAAAATTATTGTCATAGGACGCCTTGATAGACGCACTTAAGCCTTTGGTAATAAAATCGAGTTTTTGGGTGATATCAACATCCATATTCAAAGATGTATTATATTTCTGATGATATCCGTAGCCGTAGAACGTAAACAAACCGTCACGCATAGCTTCCGTCTCCGGTGTCTGTTCAAGCGGTGCATTTGTCCTGCGTCCATTCACAATACCCGGGCCGGCAAAAGGCAATGACCAGATTTGGGTACAGGTCCATGCATGTGGAATGTTTTCAATTGCATTCGGTTCTTGCACCTGTCCTGCTACACCGCCGATGTTAAGTTTCATGCTAGTAGTGGAAGTCAGGGCTACATCCAAATTTGCGCGGTAATTATAACGGTTATATTTATAGTTACTATCATATGGAAGTGAGTCGAATTGCTTCATCACCCCGTTTTGCCACAAATAACCTAAGGATACGAAATATTTCAACCGGTCTGTACCGCCAGAAATATTGACATTGTTTTTACTTTGCAAAAATACGTCATTAAAACAATAATCACTCCAGTCCATATTGGGATACAGCATCGGGTCGGCTCCCGTACGGAATAATTCTATCTGCTCATCTGTCCAATAACGTTTAGGGTCGGTTATGCCGTCGGCCTCCATTTTGGTATTCCAAAAACGGGCGAACTGTTCACTGGTTGTTTGATGTACCAGCGAGATAGGTTGCTGGACGCCTATGGTGGAATTGATATTGATAACCGGTTTGCCTGTTGTTCCCCTACGGGTTGTTACCAAAACAACTCCATTGGCACCTCGCACACCGAATACCGCTGTAGAAGATGCATCTTTCAAAATGGAGATGCTCTCTATTTCGTTGGGATCCAATTGGGAGAAATCACGTTCCACGCCGTCAACCATGACAAGCGGTTTTGCCAAACTATTATTCAACGATCCGCAACCACGGATATAAATATCTGCTGCATCTTGTCCGGGTTTACCTGTAGTTTGCACAGCTGACACACCAGGCATTGCTCCTGCCAATACATTCGTGACGCTGGCTACAGGAGGTGCCTTTGTTAAATCTTTGTTATTCATGGTGGAGGTTGCACCGGTAATAGTCGCTTTGGTTTTGGTTCCATAGGCAACAACTACTACCTCTTCCAAGGCTTGCGAGTCGTCTTCTAAAATGACCGTAATTTTTTGATTGTTGTCCACTGTCACTTCTTGTGTCGCATAGCCAATAAAAGAAATGACAAGTATGGCTTTTTTGTTCGGTACAGTGATTGTGAAATTACCGTCTACATCAGTAATTGTACCCAGATTAGTACCTTTAATAGCAACATTTGCTCCAGGAATTCCTTCTTTTGATGCATCTATAACCTTACCTGTGATTTTAATATCCTGCATGATTTCGTCAGGTGAAGCCTGCAAGACAGGGTTAGTAAATAGAAACATTATAAGAAAGCAGATCCTCCAATAAGATAAAAAGTTTCTCATAATACACATTAGTTAAATTGTGAATAAATATTTCAGATTCGAAATAAGCATATACCTCTGAAACTCACGGGTACAATCCTTTCGAATAAGTACACTATTTTACATGAGAAGCTTTTATGTCATTTTGTGTACTTTTTGTAGCGAAAAATGCACATCCTTCTTTAAAGGAGAAAGGAAAATGAATAGTTGATTTTGTTGTTCTGCTCTTGATAAAGTCTATTTTTTATTAAATTTGTAATTTGTATGAGATCGATAATTTAAGATATGAAAAGACTAAGATACTTATTTGTTTGCCTGTTCATCCTTTTCTGTTTGTCTGATGTTGTTCCTCTCCGGGCTGCGTCCGGATTTTATTATAAACAATTGGGAGTAGAGCAAGGATTGTCACAATCCAGAGTTCAATGTTTATTATACGATTATAAAGGATACCTGTGGATCGGTACGCAGTACGGACTCAATTGTTATGATCGGGATGAGTTGAAGAATTATTTTCATGAACCGGCGAATGAACAGTCGTTAACTTCAAATGATATTGTTTTTATAGTAGAAGACTCTTTGAAAAATTTGTGGGTCGGTACACGGGAAGATGGACTTTGCCTTTTTGACCGGACTCATTCCTGTTTTAAACGTATCATGTATGAAGGTAACCCGTTACAAGCAACTTCCTGTTTATTAGTCGAAGGGGGAATTTTATTTGGTGGAATCGGTGATATATATAAGTACGCCTATTCCGGAAAAAGTTTTACAAAACTACCTTTGAAAGGAGAAGACAGGACATTTAGTTACTATACCCATTTGATCAGATTTGACGAAAAAACGATTCTGGCTAATACGCGTTGGTATGGTATTTACTCTTTGGATATAGAAACAAATGAAATAAAGAAGCTGAAAGGTTCCGGTGAGAATACATATACTTCTTTGTTTGTCGATTCAAGGCAACGAATGTGGGTCGGTTCCTATGGGAATGGATTGTACTGTTATGAAGATAAAAAACTGATAAAACATTTTACTACGAAAAATTCTCCATTGTCCTGTAATATTATTCAGGATATAAAAGAGAAAGACGATTCACTGTGGGTTGCGACAGACGGCGGTGGCATCAATCTTATCTCTTTATCGGATTTTTCTTTTAACCATATGATGCAGATACAAGATGACGTTACCTCCTTCCCTTCAAATGCTCTTTACTGTCTTTACCAGGATCCGATGAATAATATGTGGGTGGGAAGTATTCGGAATGGACTGATCGGAATAAAGCAAGTGTATGCCAAATCATATACGAATGTACCTTTCAACAATCGATACGGATTGAGTAACCGTACGATAAGTTGTTTTTTTCAAGATGATAACGGACTGATATGGATCGGGACCGACGGGGGAGGGATAAATTGTTATGATCCGCAGACGGATACTTTTAAACATTTCGAAAAAACAAGATATGAGAAAGTCACTTCTATCGTTGAGTTCAGTGAACAGGAGCTGCTCGTCAGTTTGTTTAACAAAGGACTTTTTTATTTTGAAAAACGAAGTGGCAGTTTACGTCCTTTTATTATTCTGAATGAGGAAGAAAATAAGAAAATCAGCCTGAGCGAATCTCCGGTGGAGATTAAAAGAACTGATCAAAATGAAATCCTGATCAGTTCTGAAGATATCTATACATATAATATTGCGAATAAAAGTTTTAAACGAATCGCATCGAAAGGAAAGGATTTTGTACGAGGTTATCCTGTTATGAAAACGGGCGAACAACCGAACCGGACTTTAGTGGTAGATTACCGGAATATTTGTGAATATGACAGTCAGACCGATTCTTTTTCGATCGTTTATGAAGGAGAGCGGGTAATTGCTGACATGTGTATCGATACTTACGGAAATTTTTGGATAGGGTGTTCGGACGGACTTTATTATTTTAACAGGGCTTCCGGAGTTATGGATAGAATAGAAACTACTTTGTTTGACGGTGTGAGTCTGTTGGTGGCTGACAATAAAGGGCGGATTTGGGTCGGAACGCAGAGTAATCTGTTGTTTTCCTATGATATAGATTCGGGAATCTTTGTTTTGATGGGTGAGTCGGACGGAGTCAAAACGAATGAGTACCGTAAAGGGTTGAGGACGGCAGAAGGCGATGTTTATATTGGAGGAGGAATGGGAATGACACGTATCGACCGGGATATTCAATTCGGTAGCGTTCAACAGCAGAATGTAGAGCTGATCGATGTGTTTTTTAATGGAATACCGGTACGGAAAGGTATAGACTCCACTTCGCCAAGTCTTTCTTTACCCTGGAATTTTTCCTCGATTCAATTGAAAGTACTGGTTAATGAAGATGATATTTTTAGAAAGAATGTATTTCGTTATGCGATCAAAGGTACGGGTCGACAGGAAGAGTTCCAGTCATTCAACCATTCTTATTTTATCAATTATTTGCCGGTAGGCGACTATGTGGTCTCGGTTTCTTATATTACTAAAAGTGGGGAGTGGAGTAATCCCGATGAGGTCTTACATCTGGTTATTACGCCTCCCTGGTGGAGAACGGTATGGTTTATCTGTTTATGTTTGTTTTTGTTGGCAGCTATTGGTTTTAGGATAGCCCGGGTCATTTATAAGAGAAAAAAAGAGAAGCAGTTGCAGGAAATCGAACAATTGAAAGGAAAGATGTATGAAGATAAAATACATCTTCTGATTCATATTAATCATGAATTAAGAACGCCTCTTACGCTAATTTGCGCACCTTTGAAGAGAATTTTAGATCATTCGCTGGCTGTACCTAATCTGGAAATGATGCTTAGCGAGATATTTAAGCAGGCAAAGCAAATGAAGAATATCATCGACATGGTTCTGGACGTACAAAAATTGGAAGAAGGAGCAAATACTTTACAGATAACGATGAATCCGCTCAATGACTGGATACGAACTGTTGCCGACCAGTTCAAGAACGAGTTTGCCAGTAAACGAGTCGAGATGATTTATCAGCTGGATGAACGGATAAAAGATATTCCGTTCGACCAACATAAATGTGACTTCGTTTTGTCAAACTTACTGATGAATGCACTTAAGTTCAGTGAATCGGACACGACCATTACCCTCATTACTTCTTTTTTCGAAGAGCGTAAAAGTGTCAGGGTAGAAGTAAGAGACCAGGGAATAGGATTGGGAACAGTGGAACCTGAGAAATTATTCAGTCTTTTTTATCAGGGAAAACATGGAAAAAGCGGAAGTGGCATAGGTCTGTCTTATTCTAAAACCTTGATCGAATTGCATGGAGGGACGATAGGTGCCTTTGATAATGAAAATGCCGGAGCCTGTTTCTTTTTTGAGCTTCCGTCGGATGAAAATAACTTTGTCATTCCCCCGGAAACGAGTAATAACGAGGATATAATACCTTCTACCAACTATCCGGAAAAGAATGATTTTTCATTTTTGAAAACTTTCTCGATCCTGGTCGTAGAAGATGTGTATGATTTGAGATCGTATATGAAAACATCCTTTACCGATTATTTTGCGCATGTATTTGTGGCGAAAGATGGATATGAAGCATTGGATCTGATTGCACAACATCAACCGGATATCGTGGTCAGCGATGTGATGATGCCTCGCTTGGACGGTTTCGAACTTTGCAGTGCGATAAAAGAGAATCTCCATATCAGTCATATACCGGTGATTTTGCTGACGGCTTATAGCCAGGCTTCGAACATGTCTACGGGTTACAAGCTAGGGGCCGACGGTTTTATAGCGAAACCTTTCGAGATGGATGTGTTGCTGGCGTTGATCGTAAATCAGTTAAAAACACGTGAAGTGATAAAAAGCAGATACAGGGATAATGCTGCACTTTCTTTGCAGGAAATTACGTTCAGCAATGCTGACGAAGTCTTTTTGGAAAAACTAAATTTACTGATTGCCGAACATATGACTGATCAGGAAATGGATGTCGCTTTCATTGCAAAGGAAATGGGGGTTAGCCGTTCCCTCCTGTTTAATAAGATAAAGGCTTTGACGGGACTGGGAATAATCGATTATGTAAATAAACTTCGTATCGACCAGGCTTCTTATTTGCTACTGAACACCTCCATGAATCTTACGGAGATATCGGAGAAAGTCGGTTTTTCGACATTACGTTATTTCAGCCGTGTTTTCAAAAACCAGAGAGGAATGACACCTTCTGCTTATAAAAAAGAAGGATCGGCTGGAGAAGAATTAAAAGAGAATTATTAAAAACTAATATTATGATAAAATTAGGAACCCATAACTCAATGACTTACCTGACGCCTATCGGGGCACTTCAGGTATTGGCTTGGCCTACCGGAAAATGCCAGGATCTGACTATCGAAGAACAATATGAATTTGGTGTCAGGCTTTTTGATCTGCGAATCCGTTTCGAGGACAAAGACACGCCTTATTTTGCACACGGATTTTTAGAGTTTCGCAAGAAAAAAGTGACGGACGTTCTTGACTTCTTAAACGGGAAGCGGGATTGTGTCGTTAATCTGGTAATGGAAAGTTTTGGTAAAGTGCAGGATACTCAGGATGCCTTTTTCGTTGATTTCTGCAAGATGTCCGAAGCCACCTATAAAGACATTACTTTTATTGGCGGATGGAGTAAATTCCCGGCGAGCGGACATTCCCTTTATACTTTTGCCCCCAAAGAGCGGATTCAAAAAAAAGAAGTCTATAAGGTGTTTACTTTGTTGAATCAAGGGATCCAGGAAGGCAAGTCCGAGATCCAAAATCCTAGCGGTAACGGAAAGGATGTCCTGAAAAAGATCGTCGATGGAGGTGTTGAACTTTTGAAAAGCCCTGCGTTCTTTGCACAACAGAACAATCCGGAATACTGGAAGAACGTAAATGAAGATTCGTATACAATGATGGACTTTGTCCAGATCGGAGCTTCGGATGACTATCTGTCCAAATTGCCAGCATCATTGCAGGAGAGGATACGTCAACTGGCAAAGACCAGACCGAAGTTTGAATAGAGCTTTGTAAGAATAAAAAAGGTTGTAAGTGAAAGGATATTTCCGTTTCTTACAACCTTTTTTGGAGTGGTTAGGAAAAGAATATATTATCCTTTATTCGATTTCCGGAAACCGGTTTACACCGTTAAAAAATGCTTCCCGGATTTCCGGAAGGCGACTTCACTTATTGGAGTCTTCTTTTTCTTTGGAAAATTGTTTCAAAAGATATTCCACATTTATATAATGACGGGTATATTCTGCATGCATCTTTCTTATAACCGAACTGGCAGACGCCATTTGGGCAAGGAATTGTAGATGTTTACCCAGAGAAACATTCATCTCTAATCTTTCTTTTTTGGGGATAGAATCCTGCACGGAACAGATTCCGCAGGCCGTTTGTATTTCCAGCATGCCTTCGTCCCATGCATGTTGCGTGTATTTACATAATATTCCGAGGTTTCTCTTCAACTCTTTACGGAGTATGTTCAATACTTCGAATTCATTGCGATGAGGGGAACATGCGCTCGGATTAATCAGACGGGCCAGTTTGAGGTAAAAATCTTTTAGTTCCTCTTCGGAAAGGGGAGAGGGGTTTCCACTTAGCTTTTGCAAGTCTTCACTTTGTTGGACAGTTAAAAAATCTGTTTCCATACCTATTAATATTAGATGTGAAGGCGAATATTTTCTGAATATAAGAGCGGTTCCGCCTGTCCCGTTGCATTTCATCATTCCTTAGAAGACAGTAGATGCATTGACATTCTACACGGGGGTACGGAACCGCCATATAGAATGGTCGCAGGCGGGCATAAAAATGCCCGCTACGAAAATAGGCGGGATTTCCCGTCTCTAAGGATTTAATGAAATGCACGACAAATATACGGTAATAATTAAAGCCTGCAATGAAATAGATGTAATCTTTATCAGAAAAATTTATGCTTTTATCTCATAGGGCTTTTGGCTTTTTAGAATATCTCCGGCTTTTTCCGAATATAATAGGATATATATTTCTTAAATAAAAAGCCGGTGCGTTAACCCTAATGACACACCGGCTTCTCATTATTTTTTGAGGAATAATTTATCAATACGAATTCAGCACCTTGTTCAATTCGTTCACCATTTCCGTAGCCGACTTTTGTGTTTTAGCCAACCCTTCCGGGGTAAACATGGCAACAGTCTTGTTCAATTTTTCCAGTTTGCCGCCTTTCAACTCTTCGCGGAGGATACGGATTTTTTCTGCATCCTGAAGACCTTCTACCAGGCGTTCGAAACGGATACTGCTGCGAGGACCCGGATAGATACTGTACGTATCGCCGGCAGCCCAGGTACGGAAGCGGGAGTCGCGCAACGGATCTTTTGTCCAGCTGTTGACAGCCCAGCGCAGATAACCGTCGTAACCTCCGGCAACAGCGTGCAGGATTGTCCACGGAGCTTCTGCCGGCTCAGAGAAGGTAAATGTATTCGGGAAAGCCTCCGAGCAGCAAGTGTAAACGGTACTGATCTGGCCTTTGCGGTCGCGTTCAGCTTTTACGTCTTCCGGGAATTTGTGGCCGTAGGGGATACTCAGGTAATACAGGTCGCCTTGTATCTCTTTATGATAGTTTCCAGCCAGCGTGATCTTAAATTCAGGGTCAGCTTGCTTGATCACCTTGATAGCTTCTTGCATGGCTTCCAACGGACGTTCATCCATAGAAATCGCAGTCTTTTCAAACCAACCTTTTGCACGCAGGTGGCGGGAGAAATCTTTCAGGAAAGAACCCCAGTAGTCGGCATAAGCTGCATCACCCGGTTTGGCTTCGATGAACTGGATGCGATTGGTTGCCTGGTCGTAATAGTCGAAGCTGAGCGCCCACGGGATCATCGTATAGCAGCTGATCAGATCCTTGATACCCACTTCGTTCATCATAAATTCGACCCATTTATCGAAGACCGTATAATCGTATTCCCATGTGCCGTCAATCTTTTTCATGCGGAATACCATACTGTCGAAATGATCTTCCGTCTGTCCGGCCCACGGTTTGTGCATGATACTGGTCGTGATGGCACGTTGTCCGGCGTTAGCCAGCATCTTCATGATCGGAAGCATTGCATCGAAATGTTCCTTGCTCCAGAGAGGCACGTTGTAGAAACGGGCAACGGAGTATGGGTTTTGCCACAAATCCAGATGGAATTTCCAGTCCTGCGGTTCAGGCAAGGTACGGTTCAGGACGTCTATTTCAACCTGCAGGTTCATCGGCTGGAAGTTTTTACCTGAAACGGTCAGCGTTCCTTTATATTTTCCGGGGCGTGCATCCGACGGCACCCATACATTCATCCAGATAGGTTGTGTCGTACGGGCCTTGATGTCGTGCATTTTTACAATATCAAGCACGTCGGCAACAATCGAAGAATCCCATTCTGCTTTATTTTCACGGTGTCCGCAGCCGCCGTTACGTTCTTTATTCAATTCGTCGGTCATGACGTAGCGTACGAAATTGGTTGTGACGGCAGAGGCCGGGATGACTGACGAGCCGTTCTTCAGCTCACTGACTGTGATGGTCGCATCCGACAGGTCGTTGGTAGTCCATAGAACAGCCTGTGCATTCACCCGTTCCCCTTTCCAGGCTTTTGTCTGCCAGCGGGAATTTTTAGTAACGGTCGGGATACTGAGTTTCGGATAACGTACATCCGTACTTGCCCAGCTAAGTTGCGTAGGTGTGGTTATTTTATTCCAGACAGCCTCACTATCGTGTGGCTTGGTGTCGGTTAGTTCGGTGTAATCGGTGGTAACTTTATAATCCGATTGCTGCGCGTAACAGACCGGGCCTAGCGTTAGCAGGGCACAAAGGATAAGCGAGTTTTTCATGTATAAATGTTTTAGAAGTTTATTCGGGGGATAAAGATAGGAAAAAGATGGGATATTGTACCAAAGGCTATTGCTGCAAAATTATTTATTTCGGTTTTTGTCTGAAATAGACCCCCCTTTTCCAGTTGACAAGTGACAGTTGACAGATGACAGTTTTTTCGGCTTTCAGCCGACTTAATTTACCGAGCGCGAAGCCTAACTGTCAACTGTCACTTGTCAACTGTCAACTGGAAAAAGTTTACTTGATCCTGTTATAATGGCAAAACAGCAGGTTGCCGTCATCATCATATAAGTGCATGCCGTTACCTTCACAGTATCTGTACATTTTGCAGTCGGCACATTGGCCTTTGCGGGTCCATTTGCGGTTACGGTAAGGCTTGAACTCATTGTTCCAGATGTCGATGAATTTGTCTTTGTAGATATTTCCCTGATGGAAGTTGGCACGGATACTCGGACAACCGGAAATGGAACCATCCGCCAGAACCGATGCTGTGCTGATACCTGCGTTGCATTGGAAGATCGAATCGCGTACTTCCGCTTCGTAGTTTCCGAGAAAACCTTCACATCCGTAGCTGACCTGTATCTTTCCTTCTTTCCGGCAGTAACGGATGAAGTTGAGCAGCCAGGTAAACTGTTCGTTGTCCAGTTGCAACTCTGCTTCTTCGGCGGCACGTCCGACCGGGAAGATCGTAAATAGCCGCCATTGCTTAACTCCCATTTCAACCAGGAACTCCTTGAAAAGTTTCAGGTCCTTGAAATTTTTCTGATTGACGCAGGTTACGACATCCCAGATGATTTCCTTTTCTTCCGCCAGCATGCAGATGGCATTGACTGCATTTTCGAAGCTTTTCGGGTGACGGCGCAACCAGTTGTGTGCTTCTTCAAAGCCGTCGAGGCTGATTGTTGCCGAATGAAGTCCGGAAGCCAATAACGAATCGAGCCGTTCGCGGGTCAGCAACAGGCCGTTTGAAACGATTCCCCAAGGATAACCCCGGCGGTAAAGTTCCATCCCGCAGGTCTCGATATCTTTGCGCACCAGCGCTTCGCCTCCGGTAAAGATAACCAACACCTTATTCGGTTCCACGAAAGGAGTGATATCATCCACTACTTTCAGAAAATCCTCCATCGGCATATCCTTTATGCCTGCCGATACATGGCAATCGCTGCCGCAATGACGGCAGGATGCATTGCACCGAAGCGTACATTCCCAAAAGAGCGTGCGTAGTTCGTGTAATTTGGCTTTGTTCCTCCTGATGCTTCGGGCGAGTTCCAGAGCGATGCGCTTACGAAATCCGGGGCGTTTGTCCATCCTTATCGTTTTTAGTTACTATTTCTTTTTCAGAGTGAAGTTTACTTCTTTTGATCCTTTTCCGATCAACATCCCTTTACCCCCTGATAATTCAATTTCTGCAAAGTTAATAATTTCTGATTTCATTTCATAGGAATTCCCGTATCCTTCTAAAGGCGATGTTTCGATCGTGTATTCTTCTATCGCCTCCAGGTCGCATGTGAAACTGTACATGCCATGTCTGTTTGTAATAGCCAGATATTTCGATGCATTGCCAGGGATATTCGGCAGCAGGGAGGGGGTAGTGCTGATGACTATGGCACCCATCGGATGACCTTCGTCGTTTGTGACCTGTCCGTGGATCGTATAAAAAGCATGGGGCGCCTTATGTGTGTCGACATATCGGTCGAGCGTTATTTCCGTTTCCAGCGAAGCGGCTCCTTCATACCAGGTGCCTCCGCCTTTAAAATTCGCATTTCTGAATGAGACGAAAGAGGTCTTGGTGACGAACTGGCCGCCGTTATCTTCTTCATCGATATCTCTGGAAATCAGTTGGAAGGTGCTTCCCGGAAAATCTCCTCTCTTCCACTGGAATTTTCCGTCCGAATCGGTGTAAAGCGTATCTTTCTGCATCCATCCGCTTTCAGGGATAGAATCGCTGATCTCTATTTGTATGTTTGCGATCGGGTAGCCTTGGTTGTCCACCACTTTCCCTTTGATCTCATAATCGGCGTAAGGAGTGCCGTATTCGCAAGTTCCCCCTTTATCGCAGGCAGCCAGTGAGAAACCCAGTAATGTGAGAAGTCCTGCCAGAAGTTTATTCATACTGATCAGGAACAATTGGTTTGCTTTATCCATAATAATGTTGTTTGTGTAGTGTTATATCTAATAGATGCAAAGATCGTAATAAACGTTGCACCACCTGTTTTTTATGAGTAACTTGCGCGCCGAATCCAATCGACTAAATAAACATGAAAGATTTTCTACGCATATTAAGGCGTTTTGTACCTCCTTATAAGAAGTATATGGTGTTGAATATTGTATTCAACATATTGTCTGCCATACTGAATCTTTTCTCTTTCGCACTGATCATTCCTATTTTGAATATATTGTTCAAGCTGAATGATGATGTGTATTCTTACAAAGCCTGGGTCTTTGATCCCTGGACATGGGAAAGCTGGAAAGGTACTCCCGAATTGATAAAAAACAATTTCTTTTGGTTCGTCAGCGACCTGATCGAAAAGGAAGGCGGTTCGTTTACTTTGATCGTTTTGGGGGCCTTCCTTATTATCTCCACTTTTTTGAAGGTGGGTACTATGTACATGGCTTTTTTTACTATGATTCCTATCCGTACAGGGGTTGTCCGTGATATTCGTAACCAGATCAATAAGAAAATAACTGAACTGCCGTTAGGTTTTTTCTCGGAAGAACGTAAGGGAGACATCATCGCCCGTGTGTCCGGTGATGTGAATGAAGTGGAAGCATCCATTATGAGCTCTTTGGATATGTTGTTCAAGAATCCGATTCTGATCATCATCTATCTGATCGGTATGATTGTGATCAGTTGGCAACTGACGATCTTCGTCCTGATACTCCTGCCGGTAGCCGGTTATATCATGGGGCAGGTTGGAAAGAAGCTGAAACGCAAATCGTTGGAAGGACAGCAGATGTGGGGCGGCCTGATGAGCCAGATAGAAGAAACGCTGGGTGGCTTACGCATTATTAAAGCATTTAATGCCGAGAAGAAGATACAGACCCGTTTTGAGAACAGCAACGATCAGTTCCGCCGTATGACTAACCGTATCTATCGCCGCCAGCAGATGGCGCATCCGATGAGTGAGTTCCTGGGGACGGCAACGATTGCCATTGTGCTTTGGTATGGAGGTACTCTTATTCTTAGTAACAACAGTTCGATTGACGCATCTACTTTTATTTATTATCTGGTGATCTTCTACAGTATAATCAATCCGGCAAAAGATTTGAGCAAATCGGTTTATGCCATCCAAAAAGGGTTAGCTTCTATGGAACGTATCGATAAGATATTGAAAGCTGAAAGTGATATCAACGACCCGGTTCATCCTCAAAAGATTGCACTGCAAAAAGAGATACGATATAATAATGTCTGGTTTAAATATCAGAATGACTGGATCATAAAAGGCATTGACCTGGAAATCCCCAAAGGGAAAACAGTTGCTCTGGTAGGCCAGTCCGGTTCCGGTAAAAGTACGCTGGTGGATCTGTTACCTCGTTTTTATGATGTGGAAAAGGGAAGCATTACCATCGACGGTACGGATATCCGTGATGCATCCCTTTATGACCTGCGTGGTCTGATGGGGAACGTGAACCAGGAAGCGATCCTGTTTAACGATACTTTCTTCAATAACATCTCTTTCGGTGTGGAAGGTGCGACACCGGAGCAGGTTCAGGAAGCTGCCCGTATTGCAAATGCCCACGAGTTTATCATGGCAAGTGAAGAAGGATATAACACAAATATCGGTGACCGCGGAGGAAAACTGTCCGGCGGACAACGGCAGCGTATCAGTATTGCCCGTGCTATCCTGAAGAACCCACCGATACTGATCCTCGATGAAGCAACTTCAGCATTGGATACGGAGTCGGAACGCCTTGTCCAGGAAGCTCTGGAGAACCTGATGCGTAACCGTACCACTATCGTTATCGCCCACCGTCTTTCTACGATCCGTAATGCGGACGAAATATGCGTGATGCATGAGGGAGAGATCGTGGAACGCGGACGCCATGAAGAACTGTTGAATTTGAATGGGTATTATAAGAGACTGTGTGATATGCAGAGTTTCTGATACCGGATTAGAATAATTATTTTTATTTTATAATACTATGAACTCAATTCGATTAAAGGAGATAGGGCGGAAAATGATTCGTCCTTCTGTTGCCGTCTTATTGGTCTTACTGACAGCCTGCGATATGCCGGAAATGAAAACAGCCAACAAGATTGCTTATCATTTTGATGAACCTGCCCGTATCTGGGAGGAAACACTACCATTGGGAAACGGCCGCTTGGGAATGATGCCTGACGGCGGGGTCGACAAGGAGAACATTCTGTTGAATGAAATATCCATGTGGTCGGGAAGTAAACAGGACACGGATAATCCGCAAGCTGTATGGTCACTGGCGAACATACGTCGTCTGCTCTTTGAAGGAAAGAATGACGAAGCACAGGACCTGATGTATCGTACTTTTGTTTGTAAAGGTGCGGGTAGCGGTCAGGGGCAAGGTGCCAATGTACCGTATGGCAGTTATCAGTTGCTGGGAAATCTCGTTCTGGATTATATCTATGTTGGTGATTCGGATTCGGTGGCTGCTTACCGAAGGGAACTGAATCTGAATGATGCGATCGCTTCAACTTCATTCCGTAAAGGAAAAGTGAACTATAGCCGTGAATCGTTTACCTCTTTTTCCGGAGATCTGGGGGTGGTACATCTGGTGGCGGATGCTGATAAGGCGCTTAATTTCACGGTAGGTATGAACCGCCCCGAGCATTATGCATTGTCGGTCGACGGCAAAGACTTGCTGATGAAAGGCCAGTTGCCCGACGGTGTGGATACATTGGAGATGAAAGGTACCAAATATGCGGCACGTGTACGTGTCGTCCTGCCGAAAGGAGGTTCACTTATTCCCGGGGATAGTTCGCTGACCGTTCAGAATGCTTCCGAGGCTATTCTTCTGGTAAGCATGGCTACCAATTATAAGAATGAAGGATTCGAGGATCAGATATTCTCGTTGTTGGCTGAATCGGAAAGAAAAGATTATCCGACTTTAAAAAAAGAGCATGTGAATGCCTACCGTTCCTTGTTTGACCGGGTCGATCTGGATCTGGGACGTTCCGAAAAGGACGATATGCCGATCGATGAACGTTTGCAGGCTTTTCAGCAAGACCGGAACGATCCCTCATTGGGTGCCCTTTATTTCCAGTTCGGACGTTATCTGCTGATTTCTTCGACCCGTACCGGTTCGTTACCTCCCAATCTTCAGGGATTGTGGTGTAATACGATCAATACTCCCTGGAACGGAGATTATCATTTGAATATCAATTTTCAGATGAATCATTGGCCTGCAGAAGTGGCCAACCTTTCCGAACTGCATCTTCCGATGACGGAATGGATCAAACAACAGGTGGAAAGTGGAGAACGTACGGCGAAAGTCTTTTATAATGCCCGTGGATGGGTGACTCATATCCTGGGGAATGTATGGGAATTTACGGCTCCGGGCGAGCATCCTTCGTGGGGGGCGACCAATACCTCTGCCGCGTGGCTTTGTGAACATCTGTTCACCCATTATCAATACACACTGGATAAAGAATATCTGAAAGAAGTATATCCGGTAATGAAAGGGGCGGCCCTGTTCTTTACGGATATGTTGGTACGTGATCCCCGAAGTAATTATTTGGTAACGGCTCCTACTACTTCGCCGGAAAATGCTTATCGCATGCCGAACGGCAAAGTGGTGCATATCTGTGCCGGATCGACAATGGATAACCAGATCGTTCGTGAGTTATTTACCAATACGATTCAAGCCGCCAACATTCTCGGTGTCGATTCTGCTTTTTGTCAGGAGCTGGCTGATAAACGTTCCCGTTTGATGCCGACTACGATCGGGAAAGATGGCCGTATCATGGAATGGCTGGAACAATTTGAAGAGGTAGAACCTCATCATCGCCATGTCTCTCATCTGTATGGCCTGTATCCGGGAAATGAAATTTCGATGGAGCATACACCTGAACTGGCTGAAGCAGCCCGTAAGACCTTGGAGGCCCGTGGTGATAAAAGCACCGGTTGGTCGATGGCCTGGAAGATCAATTTCTGGGCACGCCTGCATGATGGCGACCATGCTTATAAATTGCTGGTAGACCTGCTTCGTCCTTGTGTGGAGAAGGGGACGAACATGGTGAACGGAGGCGGTTCTTATCCGAACCTGTTCTGTGCGCATCCGCCTTTCCAGATCGATGGTAATTATGGTGGTTGTGCCGGTATTGCCGAAATGTTGATACAGAGCCAGACCGGAAATATAGAGTTGCTTCCTGCTTTACCGTCTGCCTGGAAGACCGGTAGTTTTAAAGGCTTAAAGGTACAGGGTGGCGGCGAAGTTTCAGCTAAATGGGCGGAAGGTCAACTGACAGAAGCCGGATTGAAAGCAACTGTACCGGGAACATTCCGGATCAAGCTTCCCGCTCAATCGGCAAATCTGAGTATCAAAATGAATCAGAATCCGGCATCCCTCCCTGTTATCGACGGTATGCTGACAGTAGATATGAAGGCAGGGGATTCGTTGTTATTACAGTTCTAGAATAAAGGTATTTTATATACAAACCCGATGGAAAGGCGTCCGGTGTTCTCGACAGAGGCATCGAGCGCCTTTGCTCTTTCTGTCAGACTGTAAGCCCGTCCGGTTCCGGTAATGAAAAGATGGAGATTATCGTCGCCCAGCGGGTAGAACTCGACACCTCCCTGATATCCCCAGGAAGTACGGTATTTGCCGGATTCGAATAGGTTGTTCGTTTTGTAGACAGAGGCTGTTTCATACATCCCTTTTACAAAAAGATTCCATTTCGGATGTATTTGATAGTTTAGTCGGGCTACCAGAGATAGATAGCCGGTATTGGCAATTTCGGCTCCCGATTCTTCATCTTCCGGTTCAAATTGTTCTGCTAACAATCCCAGCGGATCCATTTTCCCCCGTGTATACATGATGTCGAAATATCCGAGAAATTTACCGGCTTCTACCTGTTGTCCGCCCCAGACCATCCACATCCAGTTTCCTTTTGCTTGTTGTCCGGCGGTAACCGAATAGCGAAGCGATAACATTTCGTCCAGATAACTGCTGTTCCATCCCAGATTATAGAATGAAGGAGATTTGCTACGGTTCTCGTTACCGTTAGTCACTTGCAAACAGATTTCCTGTGTTTCGACGGGTTCATAACTGACTCCGATTCCGGTAAAATAACAATCCATCCAGTCGTTCATATCGCTGTAGTCATAAATCCGGTAAGGATACTCGTCATATTCAAATCCTCCCCAGGCAGCATCCTGTTTCCCGGCTGTCACGGAAAACTTCTCCGATAACTGGAAATTTACCCAGGCATTCTCGATATAGGAACCGAATCCGTTTGCCCGTACCCATTCATTCCGGTAACAAAGAACCTGCCGGTAAGCATAAGAAAGCCAGGTGGTAACGGTTCCTGTCGCTTCCATTTTAAGATCATTCAGCAGAAAACGGTCCCGTTCCGCTTCTCCGGAAAGAGCTTCGTTGTAAGATCCATGTGTTTCCAGAAATAATTTGAAAACTTCCGTGTTGTTCGGAATCAATGGCTTTTGAGAAGAAGCGGTAAAAGTAGTCCCTGCCAGAAAGGCGGACAGGCAAAGTACCAGTAGTCGTTTCATGAATCTTTTTTCTGTTTGTTGATTTGGGGTGCAAAGATATATATAAACCGGCAACGAAACAATATAGGATACTTTTGCTCATTTGTTCTAAAAATTAGTACAGATCGCTTTTTCTTCTTCTCTTCGACATATATGGCAAAATGGGACAAAAGGATGATAATTCGGGCAAAAAGACTTTTTATTATCCCTGTACATTTGAGCAAGAAATTACCTAAATCACAAGCCATGAAGTTGAAATTTGTTTTTATTAGCGTATTGACAATCCAGCTATGCTCCTGTTCATTATCCGGTGAAAAGAAGACAACCGGGGATGAAATTTATTCGCAGTCATTTATTAAAGAAAAGATGCTCGAGGTTTTTCGATGGCAGATTGGTCATCCGGTAGATCTGAATGCAGAACAGGAACAATGGGCTCGTTCCGTATTCTATTCAGGAATAATGTACGCCTACCAGACAACTTCCGACCCTGTTTATCTGGAACAGACCAAGAAATGGGCCGATGGATGGGATTGGAAAAGAGGACGCCGGTTTCGTCATGCGGATGATCTGGCTTGCGGACAGGCTTATTTGGATGTATATAAAGTAGAAAGCGATCCTAAAATGCTTTGGGGAATCCAACAGGCGGTAGACAGTCTGATTGCTGATCCGAAGCCCGGGCGTGTCGATTGGTGGTGGTGTGATGCTTTATATATGGAACCTCCGGTATTAGCCCGGTTGGCTGATATAACAGGAGATACTAAGTATTATGAATATCTTCAGGATATGTATTGGGATTCGACTGATTTTCTGTATAGTAAGGAAGATAGCCTTTTTTTCAGAGATAAACGTTATTTTAATGCATTGACTGCTAATGGACAAAAAGTGTTCTGGGGCCGCGGAAACGCCTGGGTGATAGGAGGACTGGCCCAACTGCTTTCACTTGTTCCGAAAAATAACCCTATTTATAAAGATTACCAGGAATTGTATATACAGATGATGACGAAAATAGCTTCAGTACAGCAACCGGATGGCCTTTGGCGGGCCAGCCTTCTCGATCCGGATGAGGTTCCGGTAAAAGAAACCAGCAGCAGTACATTTTTCACTTTTGCCATGATCTGGGGAATCAATAACGGATTATTACCGCAGGATACTTATTTGCCGAAGGTGCGTCGGGCATGGACTGCTTTACTGGACTGTATCGACGAAAATGGTAAATTGGGATATGTACAGGCGATTGGGGCCAGTCCGGAAAATGTAAAAGCTTCCGACAACCAGGAATACGGTAGTGGAGCTTTTCTGAT
Organism: Parabacteroides sp. AF14-59; assembly: GCF_003479515.1. Classification (NCBI taxonomy): domain Bacteria; kingdom Pseudomonadati; phylum Bacteroidota; class Bacteroidia; order Bacteroidales; family Tannerellaceae; genus Parabacteroides; species Parabacteroides sp. AF14-59. The sequence continues at coordinate 42,634 of NZ_QUHH01000014.1, forward strand.
GGCAGCTTCCGAGATGTACAAGTTTGCAGAACGTGAGAAATAAAAAAATATATGTTTAACCTTTTTAGTTGTTTTGACACATGAAAAAACTAAGTATTTATTTCAGTGCATTTTTATGCCTGGTTTGCATTTGTTTTGGTTGTGGAAGTGAGGATGTGAGCGATTATCCACCTTCCAATATGCGTAGTATAGTCAGGTTTACCTTGAATCCGGCACAAAACGGGGGGAATGTGTATGTGCAGCATATAGCAACAATCGACCAAAGTAAAAAAACAATTACATTGAAATTGCCTCCTCATCTGGATTTGAAAAATATCCGTCCGGAGATTGTAGCAGCCCCCTGGAGTGATGTCACTCCTAAAAGTTTGGAGGCAATAGATTTTTCTGCAGATCTGATTGAATATACGGTTGTGGCCGAAAGTGGTAAAAAGGCCGTATATGAGGTGATTAAGGATATGACATACCAGTATGCGGCATGTCAGCTATATGCCGTTACTTTCCCGGGAGTGGCTGATCCGGAAACAGGTGAACCGATCAGGGCGATCTGTAATGAAAATAATAAAACTGCGACTCTGAAAGTGCCCGCAAACACTGATATTACAAAACTGGTCCCGAAGTTTGAACTGTCTCCTGAATCATTTAATGCCTCGTTTGACAAGCCGGATGGGAAAGCATATGATTTTACGGACCCTGTTAAGTTTACTGTCACTTCGGAAGATAGAAAAAAGACAGCTACTTATACAATCACTGTGACAACAATACAAGAATAATAACAATAAATCCAGTACATAATGAACCACATTAATACATATAGACAGTTTTTGCTCTTTATGCTTTTTATAAGTATAGGGACTTTCCTTTCTGCCCAGAATATACAAGTTACCGGAACGGTGAATGACAAATTAGGCCCGATGGCAGGAGTCAATATCGTGTTGAAAGGAACGCAAACCGGAACCATGACCGATATGGATGGTAAATACTCTATTCAGGTACCTCCTACAGGTGTTTTGGAATTCACATTTCTTGGATATAATACACATACGGTAAATGTAAACAGCCGGGTAATTATCAATGTGAATATGGAAGAATCTTCCCAGGCGTTGGATGAAGTCGTTGTTGTCGGCTACGGTTCGATGAAAAAGAGGGATATAACCGGTTCTATTGTTTCTGTGAGTGACAAGGACTTGCAATCGAATGAACCTGTCAATATCGCATCTGCTTTGCAAGGGAAGGTATCCGGACTGGATATCATGAGTACTTCCGAACCAGGTACTGATGCTACATTTCGTATCCGTGGTACATCCACTTTAAGTGATGGAGGGTCCAACCCGTTGTTTATCGTTGACGGAATGGAAGTTTCAAGCATTGATAATATCAATCCGCGTGATATCGCTTCTGTTGAAGTTTTGAAAGATGCTGCATCAGCAGCAATTTACGGTTCCCGTTCAGCTAATGGTGTTGTAATCATTTCAACGAAGCAGGGACAAGAAGGAAAGGCTAAAGTTTCAGCCAACTATTCATTAAAACAATCGCGTATTGGAAAGAAATTAGCACAGATGAGCCGTTTACAAGGTATCCAGTATGAAACATTGCGTAATTTCCTGAATGGAAACTATACGACAATAGCCAATCGTGACTCTTTGAACCCCTCTATGACCGCTGATAATTTTTATCAGGATCTGCTGTTCAGACATGCCTGGACCAACCAGGTGGATGTCAGTGTATCCGGTGCGGAAAAGAAAATAAAATATTTTATCAGTGCCGGTTATCTGGGTGAGCAGGGGATTCAGATCAATACCTTTAACAAACGCCTGACCACCCGTATCAATGCGGATTATAATGCGACACCGCGATTGACTATCGGTAATCGTTTGGCACTGACTATTTCCAATCAACGGAGATCAACCAGTGAATCCCGGTCACGACTCCTCCAGCGGCCCGCTAATTATAATGTAATAGAACCTGACGGTAGTTACACTCCGATCCTTGCCAGTCGTAGTAACCCATTGGCTGAAAGTATGGTGGGGAAGAATAACTATAAAATATACAATCTGGATATATATGAATTTCTGGAATATAAGATATTAGATGAATTAAAATTCAAGGCAAGTATTGCCGGTAGTATCAATTTGCAAAAATATCAGAGCTTCCGTCCGGCTATCCTGGATGTAAATGAACGGCGTAAAGCAACTAATCAGGATGATACAAAGACCAGTTGGACGCACGAAGATGTACTGACCTATAACAAGACATTTAATAAAGATCATTCATTGACCGTATTGGGAGGTTTCAGTATCCAGGAATTTAAAACAGAAATGACAAAACTGGCTGTAGTGGATAATATCAGCGATGCCATTGAGATCTCCAATGCCTATGGTGGTGTAGATATGACCAATACGAAAGCGACCTGGACGGCAAACCGACTAGCTTCTTTCTTCGGACGCGTGTCTTATAGCTATAAAGGTAAGTATCTGTTTAATTCGAATTTGCGTTATGATGGTTCTTCCCGTTTCGGTACTGACAAACGTTGGGGGTTTTTCCCTTCCGCATCGATCGGGTGGCGGTTCTCTGACGAGATTTTTATGCAATGGATGAAACCTGTAGTCAGTGACTCCAAATTGCGTTTGAGTTATGGTGTAACAGGTAATCAGGTAGCCGGAAATTTCTCGTCTTTGGGTTTATACACGACCAACTTTTATGCAGATATGCCGGGTATTTATCCGAACCAGTTGGAAAACAGGAATTTGGGATGGGAACAAACCAAGCAATATAATATAGGTCTCGATGTGTCTTTCCTGGATGGACGGATCGGATTAATAGCTGATTATTATAATAAAAAGACCTCAGATGTCCTTTATCAGGTAAAATTACCTCAGACATCCGGTTTTAGTAGTTCTTATCAGAATATCGGGGATGTGAAAAATACCGGTTGGGAGATTACGATCAATTCAACAAACATCGATACGAAAGATTTCCAGTGGAGTACCTCTTTGAATCTTTCTTTCAATAAAAATAAGATTGTTTCTATTCCGGAAGGTGGCCAGCAGTTTATCAATACCGTGTATATCCTTGATAAAGGCTATGCCGTAGGAACAATGTACGGTTGGAAAGCAAAAGCTATTTTCCCGTATGATGAATCCAACGCTTTTACTTCCGACTGGCGGCAATTGACTCCGATATTTGATGCGAAAGACCGTTTTACCGGATATGAGTTGGATGGAAAAGCCTATGATGGTGAGATCAAACAATATCGTTATAATACGGCCAACGGAGATGTATTCAAAGGTGGTGATGTGATGTGGGATGACGTGAATAAAGATGGTATTATCGATGCTAAAGACCGTCAGGTACTGGGGTGTGGTCAACCGGATGTGATCGGAGGTTTCAATAACGATTTTACCTATAAAGGTTTTACGCTTTCTTTATTCTTCTCATTTGCTTTGGGAGGGGATGTTTTCAATGCCTATGAACAGAGCCGTTCTGAACATAAATGGTCGGCTATTACCCGTGGAAATCCGGCCAATATAGCAAACTCGTGGAAGGCTCCCGGTGATATTGCCAAGTTCCCGAAACCGAACGGTGCGGCTGTAATGGATAACACCCGTTTTGCCAGCAGTCTCTGGATTGAAGACGGCTCTTATATCCGTCTGAAGAATATCCGTCTGGCTTATGAGGTTCCCAGGAATATAGTGAAAAAGATCGGTCTTGAATCTCTGAGTGTATCGGCTATGATGCAGAACTTCTTTACCTGGTCGAACTATTCAGGATTCGATCCGGAATTACCTAGTAGCGGATTTTCAGTAGGTTATGATAATAACTCCTATCCGAAAGCAAAAGATATTTTGTTTGGCGTAAATGTTAATTTTTAAATGTATACAAATATGAAAAAGATATATGCAGTTTTCTTATCGGCTCTTTTGTTCACCTCTTGTCTGAATGACTTTTTGGATGTGAACCCAGTGAGCGACATTGCAACTTCTACTTTCTGGCAAACAGACAATGATGTGCGCGCCGCGTTGAATTCAATTTATGCAGATTTTCAGACGAATTATAATAAGAATAGCGGGGGGAATTATATGACCTGGTTTGAGATGCGTTCCGATAATTTTATTGGCACGACAGTCTCATCCAGTATGCCTACATTTGCGGCCAATACAAATAAACTGAATTCTTCCCATGCTTCTGCAGACTGGAATGTATGGTATAAATCAATTTCTACAGCAAATTATGCTTTGTATTATATTCCGGATGTGCAAGGTCTGACGGAAATTAAGAAGAATAATTATATGGCTGAGGCTTATTTTTTACGTGCTTTTTGTTATTTCAACCTGACGCGAATATGGGGAAATGTGCCTTTGATTGAAAAACCGACCCTTTCTTTGACGGATGTTGAAAAACCGACCCAGTCTTCTCAGGTCCAGATTTTGGAACTCATAGGGAAGGACCTGGAAGAAGCGGTTAAACTGGTAGATGAAGGATTAAATGATGTTTTTCGTTTTAATCCAGGAGCTTTATATGCTCTTTACACTGATTATGCTATGTGGATACACGATTATGATAAAGCGATATTATATTCCGGAAAGTTGATGGACCTGCAACGTTATTCACTGGTCAAAGGTACTGAGTTCGGACAGGTTTGTGCAGATGGTACGACTAGCGAAAATATCTGGACCATGAAATGGTCTTACCAGAATAACAAACAGAACTGGATCATTTATATGATGTGCCGTACGTCTGCCCCTCAGATGATCCCATCGGAAGGGGTAAAGAATTTGTGGAATACCGAGGAGTATCAGGCTGATCTTCGCCGATACCAGACGATCGATACGACAGTAGTCTATGCTTCCAATCATATTTCCAGTCCGAACGGGGATGCGGCTATCTGGAAGTGGCAACCTGGTGAACGGGTCATTGAAGCAAATGAAAAATATTTCCCATTCTATCGTTATGCCGATATTCTGTTGTTGAGGGCTGAGGCACTGAATAAGCAACAAAGGCAGGTAGAAGCTCTGGAACTTTTGAATATGATCCGTGAACGTGCCGGTCTGTCTCTGAAAACGATGAATGATTTTACACAAGCATCAGATAAGACACTAGCTATGGAAGATGCCATCTTACAAGAAAGACAACTGGAGCTATTAGGGGAGGGGCATCGTTGGTTTGACCTGATCCGTACGGGACGGGCCATGAAAGTAATGAACAACTATTTTGAGAATTATATTGAAGCGCAGACAAGTGATGTATGTCCCCGCTTCACAGAAGAATGGCAACTCTATTGGCCTGTTTATTATAACAATATACTGGAAAATGCGAATTTGGTTCAAAACGGTAATTATTAAAAAGATATAGATATGAAAAAGATACTATTACAATTGACTATAGCTTGTTTCATGGTTCCCTTATTCTGTTCATGTAATTTGTTCGGGCTTGACTTACAAAAGGATTTTGAATATGAATACAGTCCGGTAGAGCTAACAATGGATATGAGTGCTTATGCTTTTATTGAAAGTCGTAAAAATATGGATATGTCCTTGTTGTTTGATGCCATTAACCTGGCAGGTTATCAGCAGGAATATGAAACCGAAGGACGGACCTTTATTGTCCTCAATGATGTAGCATTTACCAGCTATTTGAAAGATCAGCATTATTCTGGTTTGCAGGCGATGAAAATTGAGGATATTAAGACTTTGTTGAATTCTTACATAATAAAAGGACGTTATCATTCTTTGGATTTGACCACGACACCGGTCAAAGTGGAAACAATGAATCCGAATACGACCATGTATCTTAGTCTGAGGGCTCAGAACAATGATGCACAGAATAAATTTGAGGTTAGAATCAATGAAGTGGTAAACTCTGGAAAAATCGTTTCTGTGGTAACGTCTAATCTGCAACCGACTAATGGTATCATGCATGTTGTCAATGCTTATCCTGAATATAAACTGAAATGATCGGATGATCGATCTGTCGTGTACCGGATTTTCCGGAAGGAATCCGGTACATTTGTTTTTTATTAATTTAGTTGGCTGAAAGGAGGAAAGAATGAAACAGTATATCCAATTGATCATGCTACTATTATTACCGGTAGTTTTGCATGCGCAGTCGTTATCCGGAGTCTCTTCGAACGAGGTAATCCCGGATCATCCCCGTCTTCTTTTATTGAAGGGGGAAGAGAAGATCCTGAAAGACAAAATAGCTACCGAACCATTGTTGAAGAATCTGCATGAGGAGATCATTCAGGAGTGTAACAGGATGTTACCGTTGTCTGCTCTTACCCGTAACCAGCAAGGACGTAGGATATTACATACTTCACGGGAAGCTATCCGGAGAATTTTCTACCTCTCGTATGCTTTTCGTCTGACCGGAGATGGGAAATATTTCAAGCGGGCCGAGAAAGAGCTGTTGGCGATGGCGGCCTTATCGGATTGGAATCCAAGCCATTTTCTGGACGTAGCAGAGATGACCGCTGCGGTGTCGGTCGGATATGACTGGTTATATCACGAACTGTCCGAAAACTCGAGGAAGGAGATTGCTTCGGCGATCAGAAGTAAGGGGTTGCAACCTTCTTTGGAAAAGCAATATAATGGCTGGTTGGCTGGTAATAACAACTGGAACCAGGTGTGTAACGGAGGAATAACTTTCGGAGCATTGGCTTTATATGAGCTGCAACCGGAAGAATCGGCAGCTTTGGTCAATCGTGCTTTGGAATCCATACGTAGACCAATGACCGTCTATGTGAATAACGGTGCTTATCCGGAAGGGTATGGTTACTGGATTTATGGTACAACTTATAATGTTTTGTTTATAAATATGCTGGAAACGATCTGGAAGAAAGATTTCGGCCTTTGCGAAGCTCCCGGATTTCTGAACACGGCCACTTTCATGCAACATATGGAAGGAATTGCGAAAGTCGTAAATAAATTGGCTGTTAAGTCGTTGGAACGTGTAACGGAATCGAAGCAGGCTAACCTGCAGTGTTTTAACTTTGCAGATAACGGAAGCTCAACTGTTATTAATCCGGTCATGTACTGGTTTGCAGGTAAAACTAAGAATTTATCACTTATCTGGCGGGAATTGGATAAGCTGGCGACACTGGAGGTCAAGAAAGACCCGAGTCTGACAAAAGACCGCTATCTCCCTATGTTGCTTGTATGGAGTAAGGATGTATCGTTCAGGAATGTGAAAACTCCTGCAGAACGGATGTATACCGGACAGGGAAAAAGTGCTCTGGCCATTATGCGAACTTCCTGGGATTCGGATCATTCGATCTATTTAGGTGTAAAAGGTGGAACGCCGAATGAAAGTCACGGTCATATGGATATCGGCTCTTTTGTAATGGAGGCGGATGGTATCCGTTGGGCGATGGATTTCGGAGCACAGGATTATCATTCCCTGGAATCGAAAGGCATTGATCTGTGGAATATGAAGCAGGAATCTCCGAGGTGGGATGTGTTCCGCTATAATAATATGGCCCATAATACGCTGACAATAAATGGGAAGAAACAGATTATAGCCGGTCATGCTCCGATTGAAAATAGTACGGAGAAAAGGGGACAAATGTCTGTGTCGATGGATTTGACTTCTTTGTATGAGACGGAAGTCAGTAGCCTGAAAAGAGGTGCCGGGATCATAAATGATGAATATGTATTGATTCGTGATGAGGTCCGGACCGGCAATAAAGAGGCTTCCGTTCGCTGGAATCTTTTGACTGCTGCAACTCCGGAACTCATAGACGATCACACTATCCAGCTTTCAATGGATAACCGGAAACTGACCATTAAAGCTAACGGAACGGTATCTTTGAAAAACAAGATCTGGAGTACCGAGTCGCCCCATGATTATGATACATCGAATGCCGGAACGACTTTTGTCGGTTTTGAGTTCGATGTTCCGGCAAATACCCGGCAGTCTATCGATGTGATCCTGATACCGGGTGATAAACAACCGGTAATGGAATGTTCTGAGATACAATTATTTTAAATACATATAGTTTACCATGAAAAAATACATTTTACTATTTAGTCTTTTGTCATTTGCGCTGACGGCACAAGTTCCAAAAAGTATACCGTTTGAAGAAAATAACCGGCAGCGGATCGACGAGATTACCAGTTATCTTGATGATGAACCGGCTGGTTTCGGTTATTCTTACAAGAATCGTACGGAATGGGAAAAGGTCAGGAATAAGATAGATTATAAAGCTGTAATGGAACGGGCAGAGGAAGTATTGAATACGGAAATGCCTCCCTGGGATGATGATCTTTATCTGGAGTTCTCGAGAAATGGGGTCAGACCTCCTGGCGAAAAAATGCTGAATGCCCGTAAATCACGTCTGGCACCTTTAGTGTGGGCTGAATGTATGGAGAATAAAGGACGTTTCGTTCCTAAGATAGAATCGACTTTGAGAGAGTTGATCTCTCATCGCTCCTGGATACTTCCTGCCCATGATACTTATCTGAATGTCTTTTATGGAAAGAAACATGAGGTGGATTTGGTTGCGGCAGCTTTTGTACATGAATTGGCGGAAACCCTTTATTTTCTGGATGATAAAATAAGCGAACCAGTACGTCTGGAAGTGATCGATTCCATGTATGTTCGTGCTTTTGATCCGGTTAAAGATGCATTGAAAACCGGAAAGGGATATACGTTCGGTTGGTTTAACAATACGAATAACTGGAATGCGGTTTGTCTTGCCGGAGTAACCAGTGCGGCTGTAGGTATCATAAAAGATAAGAGAGAACGTGCTTTTTTTGTGGCGGCGGCTGAATATTATTCTCAAAACAGTGTGTTGGGCTATACTGACGACGGGTATTGTACCGAAGGATTGGGCTATTTCAATTATGGGTTTCAACATTATATTATTTTGCGTGAACAGTTATATCAACGGACAAAAGGAGCTATCGACCTGTTCAAGAGTGAGAAGATGAAGAAAATAGCGATGTATGGTATCAATTTTGAGATTATAAACGGTACTTATCCGGCATTTGCAGATTGCCGGATCGGAACGACTGTGTCTCCTTTGATCCTGTGGTACTGTAATCATAACCTGGGACTAGGGTTAGCTGCTTATGACAGACTTGACGACAACGATCTGCGGCCTTCGGTTTTAACTGCGATGCTTCTTTTTCCCAATACGGCTCAACAGACTTCCAGTCATATTGACGGTAGTGTAAAAGTGGAAGGAAAACAGCCGGTCAGAATGTTTTTTGATAAAGCTGGTGTTCTGATCTGCCGTCCGGAAAAATTGTCTGATCATTCTATGGGGGTAGCTCTTAAAGGAGGAAACAATGCTGAACATCATAATCACAATGATGTAGGGAGCTATTCGTTGATCGTAGGAAATGAAACGTTGGCAGGCGATCCCGGAGGCCCTTATCATTATGCCGGTGCTATGTGGACGGACAAGCGATATACATTTAAATCCATCTCTTCATTCGGGCATCCGGTTGCTGTGGTGGATCAGACCTTGCAGGGAGCCGGTAAAGAATATGAGGCAGAAATAGCCGGAACCGATTTTACTGCACTTCGTGATGAATATGTGCTCGATCTGACAAAGGCGTATGATTGCCCCAATCTTAAATCCTATATCCGCAAATTCGTTTATGACCGGACCGGAACTGGTAGCCTGTCAATAGAAGACCGGTTCGAATTGAAAAATGCCGGATCATTCGAATCTGCAATTATAACTTTGGCCAATTGGCAGGAGAATGGAGGTAAAACTCTGAAGTTGTCGGGAAAGCAACATACAGTGAATGTGAAGATTGAAACCTCTTCTCCAAAAGGATATACACTTATTCCTGAGAAAATTCAGGAGAATGGTCCTGAATTTTCCCGTATCGGAATCCGTCTGAATGAAAAAATAAAAACGGGTTACATTCGTGTGTTTTTCAAGGTTGAATAAAAACATATCCCCCGAATATCTTTATATTTGGGGGAATCTTTGTTTTACACCAAAAAGGGATTTCCATGGGGATCTGGAGAAAAAATCATAGAATATATAAGCTGATACTGTTTATCTGCCTGTTTTTTAGTTTGCCGTGTCCGGCTGAAAATATAAAGAACTACAAATTCCATACGTTATCGCCGGAGGGAGGTTTTTATTATGATGGTGTAAAATCTATCCAGCAAGACAGCGACGGGTTTATTTGGATCGTCATGGAAAATGACCTTTTTCGTTTTGACGGTTACCAGTTCAAAAGGTATTATTCTTATTTCAGGATGCTGGATACCTCTGATAAATGGTATTTCAGAGAAGTCGAACTGGATGCGTCCGGACATTTGTTCGTTTCTACCAATAAAGGTCTTTTTATTTATGATAAAGTGACCGATTCTTTTAAAAGAATGTTTAAACCCGATGTCAGGAGTCTTAAAACTGATTCGCGAGGGAACCTTTGGCTGTTAAGCGCCAGCTTAGGGATATTTGATATAGAAAAAAGAACATTTTTTGGAATGGAATCGGAAAAAGGATTGTTGCAAAACGCAGTGGCTTTGTGTGCTGATGGAGATGAGTTTATTACCGGTACTTCAAATGGTGAAATTTACCGTTTTGAGTATGATAAAACACAATTTGAGCTGCTTAGTACACTTCCGGATAACCAATCTATCATTCAACTGAAGAAATTTAAAGACGAGTTGTGGGTGCTTACCGAAAGTTATGGATTGTATAAACTGAATTACAAAACATTGTCTATAACCAACCATTACAGTTTTTTTTGTACGTTGAATAATGAATTTGTTCCAGCTAAAACATTATATGTCGATAAAAACGGATATGTCTGGATTGGTACACAACGGGGTTTGTATATCATGAATCCGGAGAGTGAAGAGTATACCCATTTTACGAATTCAAAATCAGATATTTTTACATTGCCCAGCAACTCCGTCTGGACAATAAAAGAAGATGCCCAAAAAAATGTCTGGATAGGTACTTATTCCGGTGGTTTATGCTATCTTAATTTCCAGGAGACCTCGCGGTTCCGGACTTTTACTCCCCGCGAGAATGGCTTGAACCATAAAGTTGTAAGTGGTTTTGCCGAGAATGACGATTTTTTATGGATTGCAACGGAAGGAGGAGGTATTAACCGGATGGATAAGAAAACCGGGGAGTTTAAATATTATACTCATAATCCCTTGATGAATAGTCTTACTTATGACAATGTTAAGTCGTTGGTAATTGATCCGAGCCACAATTTGTGGGTGGCTATGTTCCGGGGTGGGCTGGATTGTTTCTCCCATAATTCTTCGACTTTCAGAAGATTCAATCATAAATATCGCTCTGATAACAGGATGCTGACAAACGATTTGAGAAAGATTATACTAGAGGCTGATTCCGGTCTGTGGATTAGTTACCAGTCGACGGGCATCTCTTTTTATTCATTTGCATCGGATCGTTTTACCCATTATATGTTGAAAAGAGATAATAACAATAGCAGTATTTCTGACCTTTGCAGGGGAGAAAATGACGATTTGTGGATTATCAATAATGAGGAACTCTATTATATGGATGTCAGTAAGAAGGAGTTTAAAAAGATTGTTCCTGATTCGGTTAGTAGCCTCAGAGCGCAGGTATTGTGCCTGGATAAATCGGGAAATGTTTGGGTGGGAACTGTCGGTAGCGGATTAGTAAAATATGATGTAAAGGAGAATCGCTTTTACTCGGTAAACGATATTTTGAGATATGAAGTATCCACTATCTACAGCCTTTGTGCAGATGACGAGAATGATCTTTGGATGGGAACGGATAATGGTTTATTCAAATACAATATAGAGAAAAATACGTTTTTCCGCTTTGATAAAAAAGATGGGATACAAGGAATTGTCTTTTATCCGAAAGCCTGTATGAAAGGAAAAAACGGAGAGTTGTATTTTGGTGGTACCAATGGTTTTACTATTGTCAATCCAAAGGAAGTATTGCTCAGCGAATTTAAACCTACTGCTATTATTACTGATTTTTATATAGATAATGAGATTGTCAAACCGGACTCAACAGGGTCTCCTTTGCATCAGTCTATATCTACAACCAAAGAGATCGCGTTGGATTATAATCAGATCAATTTTGGTTTTAAAATATCTTCTAATAATTATCTTATCCCTGAGAAAAACCGGTTTAAATACCGGTTGGTCGGATATGATAACCGTTGGATCGAGATCGATGCGACTAATCGTATCATATCCTATGCTAAAGTACCTTCCGGAACTTATACTTTAGAGGTGATGGCATCCAATAATGATGGTGTTTGGAATGAAGTACCGACGACGATACAGATCAGAAGGTTACCTGCTCCCTGGTTCAGTTGGTGGGCCTATACAATTTATGGGTTGCTGTTTTTGGGGCTGGTCTGTACAATCATGCATTATTACAATCATCAGAAGAAACTGAAACTGGAACTTTATATGGAATCTCTGGAAATGCAACGGAAGGAGGAGAATCATCAGGCTCAATTGCGTTTCTTTACGAATATCTCCCATGACTTCCGTACCCCATTGTCACTGATTATGGCGGCAGTCGAGCATATGCAGCAACAATACGGGAACAATCATTATATCCAATTGCTGAATAGTAATGCCCGCCGGTTGCTAAATCTGGTCAATGAATTGATGGATTTCAGGACGGTGGAGAATGGTAAAATGAAATTGAAGGTACAATCTTCAAATATTAACAGCTTTGTAAAGGAGATAGCTTCCGACTTTCAGGAATATGCTTTGCAGAAAGAGATAAATTATACAATTTCTTGCGATCCGTCTTTATCCGATCCTGTTTATTTCGATGAGCAGGTCATGGAGAAGGTAATTATGAACCTCTTGAATAATGCTTTTAAATATACGGGGAACGGAGGACATATCATTATTGAGACACGCTTGGATGAGAAACCTTTTCATTCGGATTTCCAGAATAATTACAGAATACAGCGTAATCCGAATTTAAACCGGACTTTTAGCATTTTAGTAAAAGATACAGGGGTCGGTATATCTGCAGAATCTATTGCTCAGGTGTTTGAGCGTTTCTATAAAGTCGACTCAAATGATACGGAAGCCCATATCGGATCAGGGATCGGACTGGCTTTGGTAAAGAGTTTGGTACTACTTCATAAAGGAGCGGTTTCTATTTATAGCGAAAGAAATGAAGGAACGGAAATGCTTGTACAGTTTCCTTTGGATAAGGATTTGTATGATATGACGGAACTGTCTGAAAGTGAAGTACCAATGCGACATATGATATCATATGTCGTTGAACCGGATGTCCGGTTCAACGAGTATGACGGTAAGCAGGAATCTTTGTTGTTGAGAGTACAGAAGCGTATACTTTTAGTCGAAGATAATACAGACTTGCGCGGTTTAATAGCAGAATATCTTCGTTCTTCTTTTGATGTTGTTGAGGCAGGAGACGGAGGTGAGGCGACTGATCTGATGGAAAAAATAGAGATAGATCTTATTATCAGTGATATAATGATGCCGGTAAAGAACGGAATCACCCTGTGTAGGGAGGTGAAAGAGAATATAAACTTTTCTCATATCCCATTTGTAATGTTAACAGCTAAAAGTGGATTGGAGAACCAGTTGGAAGGATTGGATTCCGGAGCTGATGCTTATTTTGAAAAACCGCTCGATTTTGGGCTTTTGAAACTTACTGTACAGAATATATTCAAGCAACAACAGAAATTGAAAGAACATTATGCCCGAAATTATTTTGTTGATAGCCGGGAACTGGCTGCAAACCAGCAGGACAATAAGTTTATCACCCGTTTGATCGAAATTATCGAGAGCCGGATCGACCAACCGGATATGGACGTGAATTATATTGCTTCCGAATTATCTATGAGCCGCAGTAAATTATATGCTAAGGTTAAATCGTTGACGGATAAATCGATCGTGGAGTTTATCAGAAGCTATCGTTTACGGAAAGCTGCGGCTTTGCTGATAGAAGAAAATTTGTCAATCCGTGACACGATGGAACGGATTGGTATAGAAAGCCAGTCCTATTTTACCCGCATATTTAAAAATGAGTTTGGAATGATCCCTACGGCTTTTATTCAGAAAAATAAGAAAAGAGAGTGAGAGCCTCTTTGAGCAATAGTGATTTTGGGGGAACTCTGATTGTGAAAAGCAATGCCGGTTCACAGAAAGTATGTTTTTCTGATAAACCGGCGATTTATAGTGGGAGTAAATATTAATTCTCTGTTTTTCCGATATGCTTCATCACCTTGGCATCCAGATAGAAGATCAGTTCTTCGGCTATGTTGGTACAATGGTCGCCGAAACGTTCCATCTTGCGGATAACTCCTGCCATATACAGACCTACCAGGGCACTTCCGGGATGCTTTTCGATATAGTCGGCAATGATTTTGGTTGAGTTATGGTTGATTTCGTCGATGAAGTTGTCTTTTAAAAAGATACGCGATGCAATTTCCGAACTTTCTTTTTCGAAAGCTTCCTGGCTGAGGGTGAGCATACTTAATAATTCATGTAACATTTCCTCTACCCGGGTTTCTTTGATCAATTGCGGGTCGACGGGAGCACCTTCCGGCAGATTACCTGCAAAACGTGCGATGCTTTCAGCAAAGTCACCCAGACGTTCCAGGTTTGTGTTGATCTTGTACATGGCAAGGACAAAGCGCAGATCGACGGCAACCGGAGCATACAGGGCAATGATATCTTCGCAATCGCTGTCTATCTTCAATTCAAAAGCATTTACACGGCGTTCGCGACTGATCACTTTATAAGCCAGTTCCTTGTCTCCGGTAAGCATTGCTTCCCCTGCATTATATAACTGTTGATGGACCAAAGCCCACATTTCGCTGATACTGTTTTTTAAGGAGGCAATCTCCTGATCTATTACTTTCATATGTAATTATCGATTTTCAATTATCAATTTTCAATTACCCGAATCGTCCCGTAATATAATTCTGAGTCGATTCTTTCTCCGGATTCGTGAATATCTTTCGCGTATTGTCGAACTCAATCAACTCTCCCAGATAAAAATACCCCGTCTTGTCGCTGACACGTGCAGCCTGCTGCATATTATGGGTAACGATGACGATCGTATATTCATTTTTAAGCTCATGTATGAGTTCCTCTATCTTGCTTGTCGATATAGGGTCCAGTGCAGAAGTCGGTTCATCCATCAGAAGAATAGAAGGCGATATCGCCAATGCACGGGCGATGCACAAACGCTGCTGTTGTCCGCCGGACAAGGCGAAAGCCGATTCTTTCAGTTTATCTTTTACTTCGTCCCAGAGAACGACCTGTTTAAGCGTCTTGACAACCGTCTCTTCGATATAGCCATTGTCTTTTACCCCGTTTACCCGGAGTCCGTACGCCACGTTTTCAAAGATTGTTTTCGGGAAAGGATTCGGTTTCTGGAATACCATACCCACATTTTTACGGAGCTGGTCTACCTTTTCCCCTTTTCCGTAAATATCCCTTCCGTCGATCCCGATTTTTCCGTCCATATGCGTATCGGGTATCAGATCGTTCATTCGGTTGAACAAGCGTAAGAAGGTGGATTTACCGCAACCGGAAGGACCGATGAAAGCGACCGAGGTGTTTGCTTCAATCTGCATCGAGATATTCTTTAAGGCATGGAAATCGCCATAATAGAAATCTACGTTTTGAGCATCAATCTTTATCATATTATTATTGTTTTATTCTTTCTGTTGTTAGTTCATTTTTACTTTTTTGGCGAAATAACTTCTTAGTGCATTGGCCAGTAAGTTTACAACCAGTACGATGGCGATCAGGACCAGCGCCGTTCCGTATGCCATTCCGCGTGAAGCTTCGATATCTGTTCCGCTGGTGGATATTACATACAAATGGTATGGTAAAGCCATACACTGGTCGAAGATACTTTCCGGTAATTGCGGGAGGAAGTAGGCGGCAACGGTGAAAAGGATGGGGGCTGTTTCTCCGGATACGCGTCCGATCGACAGGATCAGTCCGGTAATAATATTCGGGAAAGCCATCGGTAATACGACACGAGCTATAGTTTGCAGTTTGGTTGCTCCCAGTGCCAGGCTGCCGTGGCGGAAAGAATCGTCGATACTTTTCAGGGCTTCTTCCGTCGTGCGGATGATCAACGGCAGAGACATCAATGCCAGAGTGAACGAGCCGGCGATAATAGAATCTCCCCATCCCAGCGTGATCACGAACAGTGACATACCGAATAACCCGAAAACAACGGATGGTACACCGCTCAGGTTGTTGGTCATGATCCGGATGAAACGGATGATCTTTCCGTTTGTAGCATATTCATTCATATAAATCCCGCTCATGATCCCGATAGGGAAGCTGATCAGGCTGCTGCCTAATACGAGATAAAGTGTTCCGACGATAGCCGGGAAGATGCCTCCGGCAGTCATCCCTTCGGCAGGAGCTTCCGTAAGGAAATCCCAGCTGATTACTTTTCCTCCCTGGATAATGATAAAACCGAGGATAAAGAAGAGTATGACTACGACCAGATAACTGAGAAGAGTGAATATACCGAACGCAACTTTCTGTGAAGTCCGTTTCTTTGTGTCGACGTTGCCTAATTTTTGAACAGGTGCCATAGCTTAATCACATTTTTCTTTTGGATGAGATATATTCTACTGAAATACTTAACAGTAGCGTGATGATAAATAATACTGCCCCTAACAGGAACAATGCTTGGTAATGGGCTCCCCCGGCAGGTGCTTCACCCAGTTCTGCTGCGATGGTTGCCGGAATGGTTCGTACCGGCTCAAAGAAAGAGGTCGGTATAACGGCCGCATTACCTGTCACCATTAAAACGGCCATTGTCTCTCCGATAGCCCGTCCGATACCCAGGACGATCGCCGATGTGATACCGGATATGGAATAGGGGATAATCACTTTATAAATTGTTTGCCATTGAGTAGCTCCCAATGCCAGACTGGCCTCTTTCATTGCCCGGGGAGTCGTGCGCATGGCATCTTCTGCAACTGTGATAATGGTCGGTAATGCCATGATAGCCAATACGACGCTACCGGCAAAGGCTGTCTCTCCGACCGGAAGGTTCAATCCTTTCTGTATGAGCGGAACGATTACGACCAGACCAAAGAAACCATATACAACGGAAGGAATACCAGCCAGAAGCTCAATAACCGGTTTCAGTATTTCACGGGTTCGCTTATTGGCTATTTCCGCCAGATAGATGGCGACTGCCACACCGAATGGAAGTGAAAGGACGATTGCTCCGATGCTGACCAGCAATGTTCCCAGCAATAAAGGAATAAGTCCGAAGATGGGAGCAGGTGCGGAAGTCGGATACCATTTAGTCCCGGCGAAGAAATCGGATAGTGATATTTTCTCTTCAGGAAGAACAGTCCCCTGGAAATTTTGTGCCAGATATTGCTGGGGGAAGAATGCAATGATTCCCGGCTCTTTTCCGACCAGTTCGCTGATTTTTTCCGGGACATACTGGAACTCATCTCCCAATTCTTCTTCACTGTAATATTGTGTCAGGTCGGAAAAGCGAAAGACCAGGATCTCTTCATCTTTGCCGTTCACCTCTTTCCAGTTGGTTATTTTGGCATCGAAAATATCCATGATCGTTTCCGGAGACAGATGGCTTACATCATTACTCTTATTCACAGCGAGTACATACCCTTCTTCCACAACCGGACTGCTAAAAAGGCCGGAAGCCTCTTTAAAAAGGAAAAAGACAATCAGCAGGATCGTGAAACTGGTTACACTTCCGCTGATCAATAGTCCTCCTTCGACAATTTTTTCAAAAAACTTTCTCACGTCATTTACCTCTTTGTTCTGAGTGCAAAGTAAGGTAACATGTATTAAGAACAGGTTAAGGCGCTTTGAAGTAAATGTTACATTGATATTTCAAAAATGTTACACGGACTGACAGGTATTAATCGTAAGCCTTTTTTATGTTGTAAATTCAAGTATCTTACCTTTTTTGGATGGTTATGTCGAATTTTAGAATATAAACCAGTATATTTGCCACAAACTTAAAAACTTAATAACCTATTTTTATCATGAACAAATTTCTTTCGTACGGAGTGTTTGCGTTCACAGTGCTATTGGCTTCTTGTGATTCACAACCCAAACAGGAACCTATTGCTGATGTTATTGACCGCGGTCTGAAGGCTTCGACCGAACAAGCTCTTTTAATGGCAAAAGACCTGGAAAACCAGGAAGGTCGTCTGCCTAAAGCGATCAACAAAGAAGGCACGTTGGAAACAAGCGACTATAGCTGGTGGTGCAGCGGCTTTTTCCCTGGCGAATTATGGTATCTGTATGAAAACAATCCGACTCCGGAATTAAAGAAATATGCCGAAATGTATACCGACCGTGTGGAAGAAGTGAAAAATATCACTTACAGCCATGACGTCGGTTTTATGTTGTATTGTAGCTATGGTAACGGATACCGTCTAACCGGAAAACCGGAATATAAGGATGTGATGCTGACCGGAGCCAATTCGTTGGCGACTCGTTTCGACGAACGGGTGGGAGCGATCCGTTCCTGGGATTTCAATAAAAAGGTATGGCAGTTCCCGGTTATTATCGATAATATGATGAACCTGGAGTTTTTCAGCTGGGCATCCAAAGCATCGGGTGATGACCGTTTTCGCAAAATGGCTATCTCTCATGCAGATAAGACAATGAACAACCATTTCCGTGACGATTATAGCTGTTACCATGTAGTCTCTTATGATACGATAACTGGTGTTCCCCATAAAAAACAGACCCATCAGGGAGCTGCCGACGAGTCTGCATGGGCTCGCGGACAAGCATGGGCTTTGTACGGATTTACTATGATGTATCGTGAAACGGGAAAACCAGAATATCTGGATCAGGCAAAACATATCGCTGCATTTATCATGAATAATCCGAATATGCCGACTGATAAAGTGCCGTATTGGGATTTTGATGCTCCGGGCATTCCGAATGTTCCGAGAGATGCATCTGCCGCCGCTATTATGGCATCTGCCCTGATCGAATTGAGCCAGTTGGATAAGAGTGAAGAGGCCAAAAGTTACCTTGATTTCGCTGAACAACAGGTGCGTTCGTTGACTACTCCTGAATATCTGGCAGCTAAAGGTTCCAATTGTAATTTCGCATTGATGCATTCTACCGGCCATTTCCCGGGTAACAGCGAAGTGGATGTGCCATTGAGCTATGCAGACTATTATTATGTGGAAGCATTGATGCGTTTAAAAAAACTGACAGAAAAATAAGACTTTATGACTAATCTGATAAAAACAACTGCTTTTTTAGTATGTTTCCTGTGTTTTTCATTGAATGGTAAAGCACAGCAGAGCGGGGCGGAAGACCGTGCTTTTTGGGTAGAAACATTGACCCGTATTGCTGATCCGGTATTGACGAATCTGAGTAACAATACGTTGAAGAAGAATATGCCCTATGAATCTCTGTCGAAAGACAGGAGTGATTTCTCTCACCTGGAAGCTGTAGGCCGTCTGATCTGTGGTATTTCTCCCTGGCTGGAATTGGGGCCGGATAATACACCGGAAGGTCAGTTACGCGATAAATATATCCGTCTGGCGGTAAAAGGACTGAAGAATGCCGTCAATCCGGAATCTCCCGACTATCTGGTATTTGGAAAACCTTATCAGCCTTTGGTGGATGCCGCTTTTCTGGCGCAAGGTTTGTTACGGGCTAGAACGCAATTGTGGGATAAGTTGGATTCGCAGGCTAAAGAATGGATGATTACTGAATTTAAACGCAGTCGTGCCATTAAACCCTGGGATAACAACTGGCTTTTATTTGCTTCGACAGTTGAGGCGGCTTTGCTGGAATTTACCGGTGAGTGTGATATGGATCGTCTGACTTATGGTGTTAAGAAATTCCGTGATGACTGGTATAAAGGGGATGCCTTGTATGGTGACGGCCCTGCTTTCCACATGGACTACTATAATAGTTTTGTTATCCATCCGATGCTGACAGATGTATTGCTGGTTATGAAAAAGCATAATCTGGAAGGTGCCGATTTTGTCGATACCCAGTTGCCTCGCTTGACCCGTTATGCAGAACAGTTGGAACGTTTTATCTCTCCGGAAGGAACTTTCCCTGTAGTCGGTCGTTCTATCGTGTACCGTTTCGGTGCATTTCATGCATTGGCACAGGCTAGTTTGATGCAGGTGTTGCCCGAACGGGTAAAACCGGCTCAGGTGCGTTGTGCTATGACAGCAGTGATCCGTAACCAGATGAAATCGCCGAAGAACTTCGATGCCAACGGGTGGTTGCGTGTCGGCTTTACCGGTGAACAAATCGATATGTCTGAGTCTTATATTAATACAGGGAGTGTCTATCTGTGTGCTGTCGGTTTGCTGGCATTGGGGTTGCCGGCTTCAAATGAATTCTGGTCGGCTCCTTATGCGGAGTGGACAAACCTGCGTGCCTGGAAAGGTGAAAGTGACGTAAAGGCAGATCATGCGCTTAAGTAATTGAAAGTGGAGAATTGAAAATTGAAAATTAAATACAGATAAGAAGATGAAAACAAATTATGAATTGCGTTATGCTGCGCATCCGGAAGATGCGAAGCAATATGATACGAAACGTATTCGTCGGGATTTCCTGATCGAAACGGTTTTCGCACCGAATGAAGTAAATATGGTTTATTCCATGTACGATCGTATGATTGTGGGTGGCGCCATGCCTGTAGGTGAGGTCCTGAAACTGGAAGCGATCGATCCGTTGAAAGCTCCTTATTTCCTGACACGCCGTGAAATAGGTATTTTCAGTGTCGGTGGTCCCGGTATTGTAAAAGCGGGTGATGCAACTTTTGAACTGGACTTTAAAGAAGCGCTTTACCTGGGTTCGGGTGATCGCGAAGTGACATTTGAAAGCAAAGATGCCAAGAATCCTGCTAAATTCTATTTTAATTCGACTACGGCTCATCGTAATTATCCGGATAAAAAAGTGACCAAGGCGGATGCTGTTGTGGCTGCTATGGGGTCGCTGGAAATGTCGAACGACCGTAATATCAACAAGATGATCGTGAATCAGGTATTGCCTACCTGCCAGTTGCAGATGGGAATGACCGAACTGAAACCGGGTAGTGTATGGAATACGATGCCGGCACACGTTCATAGCCGTCGTATGGAAGCTTATTTCTATTTCGATATTCCGGAAGATCAGGCTATCTGTCATTTTATGGGTGAAGTAGACGAAACCCGCCATATCTGGATGAAAGGCGACCAGGCTGTTCTGTCTCCGGAATGGTCTATCCACAGTGCGGCCGCTACTCATAATTATACTTTTATCTGGGGTATGGGTGGTGAAAACCTGGATTATGGCGATCAGGATTTTTCTAAAATTACAGACTTAAAATAAATCGAATACTAAAATGGTAAATTTCTCATTAGAAGGAAAAGTGGCACTTGTAACAGGTGCTTCTTACGGGATTGGTTTTGCGTTGGCTACTGCTTTTTCTCAGGCAGGTGCAAAGATCGTCTTCAATGACATCAAACAGGAGCTGGTGGATAAAGGTCTGGCTGCCTATAAGGCAGAAGGTATCGATGCCAAAGGTTATGTTTGCGACGTGACCAACGAAGAACAGGTAAATGCGATGGTTGCCCAGATCGAAAAAGAAGTAGGTGTAATCGATATTCTGGTAAACAATGCCGGTATTATCAAGCGTATTCCGATGCACGAAATGACGGCTGCCGAGTTCCGCCAGGTGATCGATGTCGACCTGAATGCTCCGTTCATCGTTTCAAAAGCAGTTATCCCTTCAATGATCAAAAAAGGTCACGGAAAGATCATCAATATCTGTTCGATGATGAGTGAACTGGGACGTGAGACAGTTTCTGCCTATGCCGCAGCTAAAGGTGGCCTGAAAATGTTGACACGCAATATCGCTTCTGAATACGGCGAATATAACATCCAGTGTAACGGTATTGGTCCGGGTTATATCGCGACACCGCAGACGGCTCCGCTTCGTGAACTTCAGCCGGACGGTTCACGTCATCCGTTCGACTCTTTCATCATTGCCAAGACACCGGCAGCCCGTTGGGGAACTCCGGAAGATCTGATGGGACCGGCTGTGTTCCTGGCTTCCGATGCTTCCGACTTCGTAAACGGACATGTGTTGTATGTAGACGGTGGTATTTTGGCTTATATCGGAAAGCAACCGAAATAAATAGCCTGATAAAGACGATGGTCTTTGCTGGTAAAAAGGGTTCCTTCCGGGAGAAATTCAGATTTCTTTCGGAAGGAATTTTATTTTCTACCGGATGGAATATAAAATACTCTATAAAAAGGAAATCTTACCCCATCAATGTAATCTCCTTCACGACATGATTCTTGACAAGGGCATACATTATATGTCCCGCAAAGGAATCATCCCTGTCTTGGAAATAGAGTTCCAACTCATACAGAATACGGCCATCTTCTTGCTCTTCTGTCTTTATATGCAAGGACTGTAAATCAATTCGAGATGCAAAGTCTTCTACCGACAAAGGAGGTTCTCCTGCAGCCTCTCTCCATGAGACCAGACTCTCTGCCATTCCTTCGGCCATTCGCCGACGCCAAACCGTTTCACCTTCATCCTCCAGTTCCTTGACATACGTGTGAATGGCTGAAAGATGCTTTTTTATCAGTTCTTCATGCGGACACGGTACAATCTCCTGCCTTTTACGATTTTGCTTTTTTACGAGTTCTATCGCTTGTTCCAGATACTCTATTCGGTCGACTGGTGACAATAGGCGATTTTCCCAAAGCGTTTGCAGCATGACCAACCGTTCTTCTATCGGTTTGTCTCCATACAACGCTTCTCCATCCAATTCCAGAGAGGCGTTATGCTCATCCAAAGTCATTCTCCGTTCTATACCGAACAGTTTATTTCCTCCCTCAATCATCCGGTCGGTAAAATCATCTATGAAAACAATCAACTCATGCAGTTGAACTGGTAAATCGATCCGGTTCTTCTCTGCATTCTCTTCCACGATTCGGGCAAACTGTAGAACCCTCGCCAATACCAAAGAGAACTTCGTATCATCACGCATCAACTCGTCCGGTAAGTGCATAGCTTGTAGAGCAGGTAACATTCTAGCCAGATACTCGCTTGCCTCGCGGCATTTCACAATCATATCCGCTTCCTTATTATCCCAGGCAACAGCTGCACATTGCAGATTGTCAATAAAAGACTGGCGATCTAAATAATCCCAGTACCGCTTTTCCATCGCTTCATCCGGAAGTTCAGGAAGATGTTCCTTCAACTCTTTTATTTTAACCTTCAACGAATTCACATAAGCACGTTGCTCCGGTGGAAGCGATGTAGTTCTCTTCTTTTTTTGAGGTGCCGCAATAACGGGAGGGTAGTCTGTCGGCATTCCCACAGGTGCGATGGAAAAAGAGAAATCCACTTTCCTGCCCCAGATGGTCACTTTATAATTTTTCGATGTCTTATAGCCGTAAAACCATAATTTCATCGATTCGATCCAAAACTCCGTATTCTCCTCTATCGATACTTGCGAGATATTCGCAATCTTGTCCGTTAAGCGAAATTTCCACACATTTGTTTTATCCTCTCCATTTCCCATCTTTCTTAAATTTTCCGTCTTTAGCACTAAACAAACAACAACTTGAACAAAATACCACAACTACCAGTAAAAAAAGTTTCACAAGTTTCATGTTATTAATCGTTTTATGGTTCACTGTCTCATAGTTCTAAGGAAACGTCGGGAAGTTACAGAAAAAGTTTCGTGCTGACAAATAGATATACTCTTTATTATTTTACTAATAAAATCTTGTTTAGGATACTATTCAGTTTTGGTTTATTGGAAATATATCAAAATGACAATTCACCTATCCTATGGTTGTCCCCTCTGTGTCCTTTATCAAGTCTATTGAATCAAATGCGTTTTAATAGAAGTTGTCGGAGGTCGTTGTGTTGCTGATTGACTGGTTATTGTGTCGGTTGGCTTTTATTTGTGGTTTGGGTTTTTCAATGTGTTATATATTTATTCCTTATGGTGATATTGTGATGTTTATATTTATATCTGTTTCAGTGGTGAAGTAGAAGATGAAAACTGCTAAAAAGCATACTTTAGGGTCTGGATATGGTTACTTTTAATAGGTGTTTTTACTATAATTAACAAAAATATCTCTTTAAATGGTCCCCCATTTTATTTAAAAGGAATTTTTTTTCGTTTAAAACGAACTTACATTTTATTTAAAACGAGATGAAAGGTAGATGTTTTTTAGAGAATGTGTTAATATTTGTATTTAAAGTTTGTCCGGAAGGAAGAAAAAGAGAAATAGTAGTGTTCTTATAAAGGTCTGTTTTGTGTCAAAAAGAAATAAAAGGCGAGAAAAGAATAGCACGCAGACAGATTATTCATTGTTCTGCGTGCTATTAATATGTGATAATTATTTGTTGTATTTGCTCCAGTCTACATTGTGCATGTCACCGCTTGCTGCCAGTTCTTCGTGGAAAGCGAAGCAACATTTCAGGTTCTGCGGAGTGTGACCTTTTACACCCATTGCCAGATATTCTCTCAATAACGGCTTGTAATCCGGATGGACGCAATTGTCAATGATACAGTTTGCACGTTCGATCGGCGATTTACCACGCAGGTCGGCTACACCGTATTCTGTGATGATGATCTTTACAGAGTGTTCGCTATGATCCAGGTGAGAAACCATCGGAACGAAAGCACTGATCTTACCTTCTTTTGCTGTAGAAGGAGTTGTGAAGATAGACAGCATAGCTGAACGGGTAAAGTCGCCTGAGCCACCGATACCGTTCATCATTCTTGTTCCTGATACGTGGGTAGAGTTGATGTTACCGAAGATGTCGGCTTCCAATGCTGTGTTGATAGCGATCAGACCTAAACGGCGGGCAACTTCCGGGTTGTTGGAAATTTCCTGCGGACGAAGAAGGATTTTATCCTTGAAGAAATCGAGGTTCGCATAAATTTCGCGGATCACTTCGTTGCTTACAGATAAAGAGCAACCACTGGCGAATTTAACGCGGCCTTCTTTCATTAGGCTGATAACAGCATCCTGGATAACTTCTGTATATACATTAAATGCCGGGATTTCTTCGTTAGCTCCCATACAGCCTAAAACAGCATTGGCAACGTTGCCTACACCACTCTGCAGGGGAACGAATTCTTTCGGCAGACGGCCTGCTTTGATTTCGCTAACCAGGAAGTCGGCAACATTCTTACCGATAGCCATTGTAACGTCATCCAGCGGAGAGAACTTACCACCTTCGTTCGGTTCTTCTGTTTTAACAATGCCGACGATTTTAGCCGGATCTACCTTTACATAAGGTGTACCGATACGGTCGGAAGGAGTATAAACAGGAATTTCACGGCGATAAGGAGGATCGGCCGGTTCATAAATATCATGCATGCCACGAATTTCTTTCGGGTGGCGGCTGTTCAATTCAATAATAATACGGTCAGCCATCCGGCAGATAGTCGGCAGGATACCGACGCCACTGGTCGGAACGATTTCACCGTCTTCTGTTACATCGGCTGCTTCAACGATCGCTACATCGATTTTTCCCAGGAAACCGTAGCGCAGGTCTTGCGCCAGTTCGGAAAGGTGCATATCGAAATACTGTGCTCCGTGAGAATTCAACAATGCGCGGAGGTCTTTGTTCGATTGATATGGAGTACGGAACTTGATAGCGTTGGCACGTGCCAGTTCGCCGTCCAGCTTATCACCGGTAGAAGCGCCGGTAAACATACCGATCTGGAAAGGATTACCTTTTTCATGTTCCTCCATCGCTTTTTTTGCAATGGCTCCCGGAACAACTTTCGGACATCCGGCAGGTGTAAAACCACTGAATCCCACATTGTCGTCGTGATGTACGAACGAAGCAGCTTCTTCAGCTGTAATGAATTTTAAAGCCATGATATTATTTTTTTTATTAGATAAATACTTGTTAGTCAGCTAAACGGCTGCAAAGGTATTAAAAAAGAAGATAGATCAATACTTACGGTTAAGTATTTCTGAGTAAATAACAGCTTTTCTTAACTCTTCGATATTATTGAACTCAATATCTTCCAGCATGGTGTGTTCTTCTTCATACGGAAAGGCCATAGGGCGGGACGTACTGACTTTGGATTGATGGATTTCTTTTTCTGCGGAAAGGAAAGCTTTCGGAGTCTGCGCCTCTTTTTTCAAATTCTTTTTACCGGAAGTGGCTTTGGCCGGAGCCGGTTGTTGTGGCGACACATTTTTTACTTCTTCCAGAATTTCCCAGAAACCTTTGCCCGAAGATGTATTTTCTTCAGGGAACGTGTCATGTCCGGGCTGTCCGAGTACCTGTGTCGGGCGCTTTTTTTTGTTTTTTGAACTGAATAAACCGCTCACGGCGGCAATTATCAGAAAAACAATATAGATCCAATCGCCTAAGTTATCCATAACTTTGATTATTTTTGCACTCCAAATGTAAGAAGAATAATTGAATAGTGAAAGAGGTAAGTAATATAAGCAGTATAAAAGTAAATAAGGGTAACTTCACAGCCACCCTTATTCGATTTAACCAAAACCTTAACTATGAAAAAATTTACGTTTTTCGTATGCAAATATAGCAGTTGAATTTGAACTGTGCAAACCTTTGGAGGTTTATTTTTATAGAACGTAAGATTTTAAATTTTATTAACAAGGACAAAATGACGAATCAGGAAAATGGCGCAGACTTAAAATCTGCAGCCGGATTTGAGGAGAAAAAGTTGTTCATCGAAACCTACGGGTGCCAGATGAATGTAGCGGACAGTGAGGTAGTCGCTTCCATTATGAAAATGGATGGATATGCCATGACTGACAAAATTGAAGAAGCGGATGCTGTTTTTGTGAATACCTGTTCTGTGCGTGATAATGCGGAACAGAAAATTTACGGAAGGCTACAGTATTTCCACTCGCTTAAACGCAAAAAGAAATCGCTGATTGTCGGTGTATTGGGATGTATGGCCGAACGGGTGAAAGAAGAGTTGATCAATGTGCATCATGCGGACCTGGTTGTCGGGCCGGACTCTTATATGGACCTGCCGAACCTGGTAGGGGCTGTAGAGCATGGTGAAAAAGCGATCAATGTGGAGCTCTCCACGCAGGAGACCTATAAAGATGTGATGCCGCTGAAATTGGGTGGTGTGCATATCTCCGGTTTTGTGTCGATCATGCGCGGATGCAATAATTTTTGTACGTATTGCATTGTACCTTATACCCGCGGTCGTGAACGTAGCCGGGATGTGGAAAGTATCCTGAACGAGATACGGGATATGCGTGACAAAGGCTTTAAGGAAGCAACGTTGTTGGGGCAGAATGTGAATTCGTATGCTTTTGAGAAGGATGGTGAAACCGTAACGTTCCCGATGTTGCTGGAACGTGTGGCTTTGGAAGCTCCCGAAATGCGTATCCGTTTTGTGACATCTCATCCGAAAGATATGAGTGACGATACGCTCCGTGTGATTGCCGCCCATGATAATATCTGTAAGTATATCCATCTTCCGGCCCAGTCGGGAAGTTCGAAGATACTGAAAGTGATGAACCGGAAATATACCCGCGAATGGTATCTGGACCGTATCGCTGCTATCCGACGCATCGTCCCCGAAGCGTCTATCGCAACCGATTTGTTTTGCGGCTTCCATTCGGAAACGGAAGAGGATTATCAGGAAACGCTTTCATTGATGCGTGAAGTCAAGTATGATGCAGCTTTCCTGTTCAAATATTCCGAACGTCCTGGCACTTATGCAGCCAAACATCTTCCGGATACTGTATCGGAAGAAGAAAAAGTGCGCCGCTTGCAGGGAATGATCGACCTGCAAAATAAGTTGTCGGAAGAAAGTAATCTGCGTGATATCGGAAAAGAATTTGAAGTGTTGATCGAAGGCTTCTCCAAACGTTCCCGCGAACAGTTGTTCGGTCGTACCAGTCAGAACAAAGTCGTTATTTTTGATAAGAAGAACTATAAAGTCGGGCAGTTTGTGAAGGTGCGGATTACCCGTGCTTCTTCTGCTACATTATTTGGCGAAACGGTAGAAGGATAAAATTTTGTGTCCTGGAGTCCTAGTATAGGCTGTATATTGTCGGTGCGTTACCGATAATATGCAGCCTATATTCTTATGGTGTAAAAAAAGTTAAGATAGGACGTTTTTGTTGTTAAAATAGAGGAGTAGTCCATTATGTTCTAGTTTTATTAATAAAAGCTATAGGTATTGTTATGCGGGTCGCAGATAGTATTATAATGTTGTTAATTTTAATATTTAATAGTTATGAGTATGAGAAATGTATTAGGAATTGTAATACTTATTTTTAGTATAAGTTGTTCTGAAAGTGATTTATTGGTAGACAGAAAATTTAATAATGAAGTTATCCATTCATCTTTAAAATCGGATTCAGTTTTATTACTTAATTCAAATTGTGGTAATCGGTGTTTGCCAGAAGTAAATGTTTATCACTCTCCAGGAGGAACTGAAATATCTTGGAATTCATCTTTAAATGGAAAAGAGTGTAATTCTTTTTTTCTTTCATGTTCTGGAGCAGGACAATATCGTAGCGGATATGTAAATGAAAGCGGTTCTTGGTTTTTTAGTCATGAGGAGACTGCATACACTTTTACATATATGCTCACTTGTAAGTCGGGATGTTCTTCTTGTAGTGATAGAAAATCATTCGTAAAAAAATCAGATGAGCCAGATGGCTCTCTTAGTACTTTTACCGATTGTCAAAAAGAATATTTAAATTATAGAGTGGAAATAACAGGTGGAAATACTTTTTTGATATATAATCAAAGTTCTTTGGATGAGCAAGCCAATACAGAACATTTTTTGACTGTTGATTCTTATAAAATATATAAAATGAAGAATGGTTCTTCTATTCAGTTATTGTCTGAAGGTTCTATTTATCCTAATTTAATGATTAATGAAGTTGCTATACCTGGGGTTGATCCTTGGGACCATTGTGAAATTCGATTGTATAGTAGTTTTTGTAAATATAGTGAAGATCATTATTTATATAATGAGTTCTTCTATGATGGTTTAAATACATTACTTTCATCTATAAATACACAAACAGTAAGAATGCATTTTAATTAATTTGTTATGAAGAAGACGGGAAAATTTATTTATTTGTTGCTAGGAGCAATTGTTTATTGCTCTTGTGCTACCCAATTGAAGAAAACTCCATCAGTTGCATTTGAAAAGGTAAATGGGGATACGATTGTTTGTGAGAATATTCCAATGCAAAAGGGGAAAATCTGTATTGTCTATACAACGTCTTATGGCAACGAGTTACCTTCAGATTGTGTATTTAAGAAATCTTCTCAAGCAGATTTTACTTCTCAAAATCCTGGTCAAGGTTTGCTGGGAGGACGATTTTTTTCTGGAAAATCGGATACCACTGTAACCAGTAATATATTAGTCCAAGCAGCTGTTTATGAGGTTACACACAGGATGTTGCCAGGTATGGAATTTGTTTTGGTAAATAAAGATGATTTTAAAGATGAAGAAAATCAATATCAAACGTCAAAATTGATTAAACAGTATGAGCCGGATGTTGTGATTTCGCTGACAGATCTTACTTTCTTGGTGAATGGAGATATTAATATAGCTGGAATAACACAAATTCATACGGAAGGAACAGATACTTATACTATTGGAACTGATGATAATTATAATGGGAGTGTTTGTATTGGTTATCAGTCTAAATGGTGTGTTGATTGGATCGAAAAACAAATTAGTAAAAAAATAGAACAAAGAGGAGAGATCTATACACCCTATAGAAAAGATTATAGTTTACCTCAGGAATTATTTGTTTGTGCAAAGTTAGCAGGAGGAGATTTTGCATCTTTATTAGTTATAGAATAATGGCTACAGAGACTTGTTGTTAAGTCTTGGAATATTTAATCTTTTAGTCTTTTGAGAAAAAATATCTTAGTTCTTTAAGAACGATGTCATTTGCAATGTGCAAATATAACCTATTTTGAATAAGTTAGCTTTAAAAAAAATTAAATAGTAAAAATGGTGTAATTGCTAAGGCTCTCATTAATAGTGTGTTTTTGTCAAAAAAATATCTTAGTTCTTAAAGAACAATGTCAAATTTTCAAAATTTTTTTGTGAGAATACAGATAAATAAGATTATGCTATTTATTCAATGAAAGAGCTGAATCAATATTCAGAAAAAGCCGATGCGTTGTTGTGGGAGAAGATGATAGGTGGAGATAAAGTTGCTTTTGAGCAATTATATCGGCGTTATTATTCTCCTTTGATATCCTATGCGCTCTCTTTAAGCTTTGATGAAGGATTTGCTAAAGATTGCATTCAAGACTTGTTTATCAAGATTTTTTTATCTAAAAGCCTTAAACCTATTATTTATGTTAGAGCTTATCTTTATAGGGCGTTAAGAAATAGCTTACTGGATAGATTGAGTCTTGTCTCTGATTTTCAGGTGATTGATGATGTTGTGTCTGATAAATGCCTGGTTGAGGATGAAGAATTGATACGTTTGTTTTCGGAAGAAGACGAATCTCTAAAACAAAGCAAACTATTAGTAAATGCTTTAAATTATTTATCTGATAATCAAAAAAATGCAATTTACCTTTATTATATAAAAGAGTTTTCTTGGGATGAAATGGCTGCAGCTCTTGATATTAATCCACATTCATGTATGAATTTAGTTGCTCGCTCGATTGTGAAATTGAGGAAGTTAGTAGACCTCTTGGAAAAAAAATAATTTTTTTATAAAAAAGTGAGGAGTAAAATCTCTTTTTCCAGTTATGTAGATGATATCATATATAACATGGAAAAAAAATATAAGCAAATACAGGAAGTTGAGAAACAGTTAATCACCTTTCTTCGTTCTCGGGAAAATGAACAGAGGAGGGGAGAAGATGAGGTGTGGGAAAAAATAGAGAAAGGGCTTGCTTCAAAGAAAAGACTTTCCTTAAAACAGCGTATCTATATTTGGTCGACAGCAGCTGCTGCTGTATTTATATTTTTATTTTTCTTTATCGAATATAAGTTATCTGACGATTTAAATTCTTTGGACGAATATGTTGCATTACTGGAGGAGCCTGTTTTAGAAAGCTCCCAGATTCAAGTCTATTTATCTTCCCAGGATAAAATAACCGTGGAAGAGAATACTGCTTCAGTTACATATTCCTCTAAAGGAAATGTATTGATTAATGAAGAAAAACAAGAAACGGACTCTTTGGGAAAAGTAGAACAAGAGTATAACCAGATTGTGGTTCCGAAAGGGAAATATACCCATCTGACCCTTTCCGATGGTTCAACCGTACATATTAATTCCGGAACACGTGTTGTTTATCCTCGTGTGTTCTCCGGTAATCACCGGGAAATATATGTGGAGGGGGAAGTTTGTCTACATGTGACAAAAAATGAGAAATTTCCGTTTGTTGTTAAAACGGCCCTTTTCGCAGTAGAGGTCCTGGGAACCACATTTAATGTAAGTGCATACAAGAATGACCTGAATAATGAAGTTGTGCTGGTTAATGGTTCTGTCCGTTTATCCGACCGGAATAAAAATAAGATTGAATTAAAACCGGATCAATTGGCTGCTATTAATAATGGAAAAATAGATGCGGTAAAAAAAATCGAAGCATTAGATTATATCGCTTGGACAGATGGATTGCTAATCCTTCAATTCGAGCCTTTATCCAATGTGTTTAAAAAGTTGGAACGTTTCTATGGTGTAACAATCAATGTATCTCCTGAGGCTAGCCTGTTGAAAATGCGAGGTAAAATCGATCTGAAACAATCGTTAGACGATTTGATTGTCCTAATTTCATCTACAGCCCCAATTGTGTGGGCGAAAACAGATGAAGGATATTCCATTTATAAAAAAGAGAGATAGAATATATATTGTTTAACCTTAAATAAAATGATAAGCCTATGAGATAAGAGAAACGGAAATAAAAAATCCGGATAGTATTAGCGGTACTACCCGGATGATTAGATTGAACCAATTTGCATACAGGTTAAATCCTTAAATCACAAAGATATGAATTATAATACATTTAAAATGAAGTGGATGATAAAAAAAATAAAAATCCTCTTCTTTGTTAATCTTTTTTTGACAATTTCGTTGAATCTTGATGCTGCTTCGGTATCGAATTATGCTCAGATAAAACAGTTTACTTTCCATTTTGAGAAAAAAACAATACAAGACGTTTTTAATTATATAGAGCAGAACAGCGAGTTTGTATTCCTTTTTTACGAAAAAGTGTTGGATACGAACCGCAAGGTAAATGTTTCCGTCAAAGATGAATCTATTGAGTCTGTATTAAATAAGTTGCTGAAAGATACTTCAGTGACATACGATATCAAAGATCGTCAGGTTGTATTAAAAAAGAAGGAAGAGAAATCTCTGCCAGTTCCTGCATCGACTCCGCAACAGCAAAAAAGTGTGACGGGAAAAGTAGTGGATGAAACGGGAGAACCGTTACCAGGTGTGGCCATTGTGGTAGAAGGATCTCCTCGTGGTGTCACGACGGATATCGACGGAACTTTTAGTATAGATGTAAAAAGTTCGGACAAGCTGATATTCTCTTATCTGGGAATGGAACCTCAGACGATCCCTGTGGCAAGTAAGAAAGAGTTGATTGTCACTTTGAAAGCGAAGGTGGATGAATTGGAAGAAGTTACGGTGGTTGCTTTTGCCAAACAGAAAAAAGAAAGTGTGATTGCTTCCGTTTCAACGGTTAAACCTTCCGACCTGAAGGTCCCTTCCAGTAACTTGACAAATGCTTTTTCCGGGCGTATTGCCGGTATGATTTCTTATCAGCGTACGGGGGAACCCGGAGAAGATAATTCGGACTTTTTCATTCGTGGTGTGACGACCTTTGGTACCGGAAAGTCGAATCCGTTGATCCTGATCGATGGTGTGGAAATGACGACAGAGGACTTGGCCCGTTTGACAACCGATGATATTGCCAGCTTCTCTATTATGAAGGACGCCAATGCAACTGCTCTTTACGGAGCGCGTGGTGCGAATGGTGTTATTCTTGTCAGTACCAAGGAAGGAAAAGAGGGAAAAGTCAGTATTTCCGTTCGGGCAGAAGGTTCGTTCTCTTCTCCGACAGAACAAGTGGGAACTGCCGATCCGGTCACTTACATGCGTATGCACAATGAAGCTGTGCGTACACGTGACCCGTTGGCGGCATTACCTTACTCTACATCAAAAATAGTAAATACGGAAAAAGGATTAAATCCTCTCCAATACCCGGCCATCGATTGGCGTGATATGTTGTTCAACAATCACACGTTCAATCAGCGTTACAATATGAGTATTAGCGGTGGTGGTAAAATTGCCCGTTATTATGTTGCAGCAGCTTATAATAAGGACAATGGTATCATTCAGATGGATAAACGTAATAATTTTAATAATAATATCAGTATCAATAAATATATATTGCGTTCAAACATTAATATAGACCTGACAAAATCGACTGAAATCATTGTCCGTCTGCATGGGGCTTTTGATGATTATTCCGGTCCGCTGGACGGTGGTTCGTCTTTATATGAGAAGGCGTTAAATGCCAGTCCTGTATTGTTCCAGCCTTATTATCCGGCTGACGAAGCTAATAAATATACTTCCCATATTCTTTTCGGTAATTATGGAGAAGGTAATTATTCGAATCCTTATGCCGATATGGTTAAAGGCTATCAGGAATATAGCCGTTCGACCATGTTAGCTCAATTTGAGGCAAAGCAGAAGCTGGATTTTATTACAGAGGGATTATCAGCAAGAGCTTTGTTTAATGTGAACCGATATTCTAAACTGGGTAATTCAAATTCATATAAACCGTTTTATTATTCCTATTCTGCCAATCCGGACAGTCCGGACTTATATAAATTGACAGCCTTGAATCCGGATGGCGGTACAGAATATCTGGAGTTTGCAACCGGGGCCAGAGAGGTAACCAGTACCTTGTATTTTGAAGGTGCGCTTGCTTATCAGAGGGAATTTAATGATAAGCATAATGTTTCCGGAATGTTGGTTTATACAATGCGCGATTATGTGGACAGTAATGCAGAGACATTGCAGTTGGCTCTTCCGCATCGTAACATAGGATTGGCCGGACGTTTTACTTACGGATACGATAGCCGTTATTTTGTGGAGGGTAACTTCGGTTACAATGGTTCCGAACGGTTTGCTAAGAATGAACGCTTCGGTTTTTTCCCTTCTATCGGTTTAGGTTGGATAGTATCCAATGAGTCTTTTATGAAGCCTTATTCCAAGTGGTTAAGTAAACTAAAGTTGAAGGCTACATACGGATTGGTCGGTAACGACCAGATCGGAGAGAATAAAGACCGTTTCTTCTATCTTTCCCAAGTAAACGCAAACGATTCGGGGAAAGGTTTTACTTTCGGCGAATATTTTAATTATACCAGAAATGGTGTTTCCATATCTCGTTATGAAGACCCTTTCATTACCTGGGAAATAGGAAAGAAAATGAACCTGGGACTTGAGTTGAATTTGTGGAATAGTTTGGAGTTGCAGGTGGATTATTTTACGGAACATCGTTCGAATATTCTACAGGAACGTTCATATATTCCGACTACAATGGGATTGCAAGCCACTCCGCAGGCTAATGTTGGTAAAGCAAAAGGAGGAGGTATAGATATTTCCCTTGACTATAATCATTCTTTCTCAAAAGATTTATGGGTATCTATGCGCGGAAATTTTACTTACGCAAGTAGTGAATATGTGGAATATGAAGAACCCAATTACAGTGATACACCTTGGTTGTCGCGTAAAGGAAAGAAAATATCCCAGACATGGGGATTGGTTGCGGAACGTTTATTCCTGGACGAAGAAGAAGTAAAGAATTCACCTAAACAAACTTTCGGCGATTACGGAGCCGGTGATATCAAGTACAAGGATATTAACGGCGACCAGATTATCGACGATCGCGACAAGGTGCCCATCGGTTTTCCGAAAACACCGGAAATAAATTATGGTTTCGGACTTTCTGCCGGTTATAAAGGTATTGATTTCTCTTGTTTCTTTCAGGGATCAGCTCGCTCATCTTTCTGGATTGATCCTGCAAAAACAGCTCCGTTTGTAGGAAATACAGCTCCAAGAGCCTTGTTACAATATTATGCAGATGACCATTGGTCTGAAGACAATAAAAATATTTATGCTTTGTGGCCCAGGTTATCGGCTAGTCAGGTCAAAAATAATGAGCAGGCCAGTACCTGGTTTATGCGGGACGGTGCATTCATTCGTTTAAAAACAGTGGAAGTAGGTTATTCTTTGCCTCAAAAATGGGTAAAAACGATAAGTCTGGCTAATGTGAGGCTTTATGTGACCGGCAACAACCTTTGTGTCTGGTCGAAATTTAAAATGTGGGATCCTGAGCTGGCTGGTAATGCTTTTAATTACCCGTTACAGCGTGTCTTTAATTTTGGAGTCAATATTAACTTATAAATCAGAATATTATGAAATACTTTTCGAGATTGATCATAATTGCATTGACCTTTTTCTCTACCTCATGTGCAGATTATCTGGATATTGTGCCGGATGATATTGCTACAATAGAGAAATCGTTTAATAACAGGGCGGCAGCAGAACGTTTCTTCTTTACTTGTTACAGTTATCTTCCGAATCCGACGGATATTTGGAATAGTACGGAGCTGATGACCGGAGATGAGATATGGTGGGATATTGATCAACCTAACTGGGTTACCAATCCGGTGACTTATATTGCTAAAGGAAGTCAGAATGCCAATAACCCGTATCTCAACTATTGGGATGGCGAACAAAACGGGAAGAAATTATTTGTGGCAATACGCGACTGCAATATTTTTCTGGAAAATATTGACCGGGTGCATGATATGGAGGAGTATGAAAGGAGCCGCTGGATTTCGGAAGTTAAGTTCCTGAAAGCCTACTATCATTACTATTTAATGACTTTATACGGACCTGTTCCGATCATTGATAAGAATTTACCGGTTTCGGCTTCTCCGGAAGATGTTCGTGTATACCGGGAGCCGGTGGATGATGTTGTAGAATATATTGTGAATTTGATAAATGAAGCTATCCCCGATCTTCCGCTTGAAATTGCTGATAAGACAAATGAAGCCGGACGTATCACGCAGCCTATAGCTGTTGCTGTTAAAGCAAAAGCTTTAGTCTGGGCTGCCAGCCCGTTATTCAACGGGAATGCGGATTATATACATTTTGTAGATAATCAGGGACGGAAACTGGTAGACACTGAATTTAAAGTAGAGAAATGGCAACGTGCGGTAACTGCACTAAAAAATGCTATAGATACCTGTGAGCTGGCAGGACATCAATTGCATACTTTTAGACCGACCACTTCTATATCTGATACAACTGCATTAAAGTTGACACTTCGTTCTGCCTTTTCTGAAAAATGGAATAAAGAGGTTGTTTGGGGATCGACGCATGATGTGGGGGCTTTACAAAAACTTTGTATGCCTCACCTGGTCGTGAACAATTTGGGGAACGGTACAAATGAAATATGTGCTACTCTGAAGATTGCAGAACAATTTTATACCGAAAATGGTATTCCTATCGATGAGGACCCTTCATGGGACTACGAAAACAGATATGATACGCAGAAAGTTACGGATAAGGATAAGTTTTATCTGGAACCGGGTGAGGTGACAGCCAAACTTCATTTTAACCGGGAACCTCGTTTTTATGCAACTCTGGGATTTGACAGATCTGTTTTTGAAGGTGCCGGTAAAATTACGGATAATGATAAGTGGTATTTACATGCCCGCAAGAGTGAGATATCCGGATTCAGAAGTACGGGTGAACATATTCCGACCGGCTACTTTATTAAAAAGTTGATCAATTATGAAACAACGGCAGGGACAGCTTCCAATACTTATAACGGAGTTCGCTATTCATTCCCGCTAGTCCGTATGTCCGATCTCTATCTTTTATATGCCGAGGCCTTGAATGAGGCAAACTCTACTCCTGTGGCAGACGTTTATGCATATACCGACAAGGTTCGGGAACGTGCCGGACTAAAAGGTGTTGTCGAATCCTGGAAGAAATCCAAACTGGCTAATAAACCGAATACGCAGGAGGGGATGCGGGAGATCATTCACCAGGAGCGTCTGAACGAACTGGCTTGTGAAGGTGTACGTTCCGCTGATTTGCGCCGTTGGAAAGAAGCTATGGATTATTTGAACCAACCGGTTAGAGGCTGGAATTATCAAGGGGAAACGGCCGACTCTTATTATACGGTGGTGACTTATGCAAACCGTATATTTAAGACTAAAGATTATCTATGGCCGATCAAAACGAATTCTATAACTATTAATTCGAATCTGGTACAGAATCCTGGCTGGGAGTAATATGTAGAAATAATAAAAGAGAACATTATGAAACAGTTAATATATTCATTTTTTTTGTTGATATTGATCTCATGTGCGGAAGACCATATCGGACAAACTCCAACGGATGGTACAGCTCCGTCGACGATCACGGCGGTGGAGGTAGAAAGTACGCCCGGTGGGGCTAAGATATCGTATACAATACCTAAAGAAACCGATATTTCGTATGTGAAGGGTGTTTATTATGTAAATAACCGGGAGCATGTGGTGAGGTCTTCCATCTATAAAAACAGTTTGGAAATTGAAGGTCTGGGTACAACGGATCCATTAGATATCACATTATATGTCGTCGATCATAGTGAGAATGTTTCCGAACCGTACGTGGTGACCATCAATCCGTCGACGCCGATAGTCGATCTTATATTGAGCTCTGTTAAATTGCAGGCAGACTTTGGCGGTGTCAATGCCACCTGGAACAATGGTTTGGGCTCGGAGATTGGTTTAACTATAATGGCTACAAACAGCAAAGGAGAATTGGAAGATGGCGAAACATATTATTCGAATATGAAAGAAGGTGACTATTCATTTAGAGGTTATGATGATGTCAAACGAGTGTTTGCATTATATCTGACTGATAAGTGGGGAAATGTTTCTGATACCATTCAACAGGAGGTTTCTCCGTATTATGAAATGCAGTTGGATAAGAGCAAGCATAAACGGCTTGTTTTGCCAAAGGATAATAGTACGAACCTGAATACAAATTATACATTCGAAAAAATGTTTGATAATAGCCTTTCGAGTATGTGGCATACAACGGAAAAAGATGGCTCTATACCAATCTGTTTCACACTGGATTTGGGTGTCGATGCAAAATTGAGTCGCTTTAAGCTGTATCATCGTGACGGTACGTCCTGGTTCTATAAACATTACAACCCCAAAACATTTGAAGTATGGGCTACCGATACTTATAAAGAAGGAATGGGTGATGAATATTGGACGGAAGAGTGGAAGAACGATTGGGTGCAAGTGGGCGATTATGTCACCTTGAAACCTTCCGGAGACGGAACTGTCACCAATGAAGATGCGGAGTATGCTTCTAAGGGATTCGAGTATTCTGCACCTTTGGACCTGAAAAAAGTACGTTATCTGCGTTTTGTCGTAAAAAGTACATGGTCGGGAGCTGCCTATTTGCATATTGCTGAATTGACTTTCTGGGGTAATGATCGATAAACTATTAAAATGAGAATCAGAATGAAAAGTATAATAAAAAACATTGCAGGGTTTATTTGTATCATCATAGGATTGATCAGCTGTGAAAATATCAATGATGTACATGAAGAGTATCTGAAATGGGGGGAAGAAATCTATACAGGCGTTGTAGATTCATTGGAAGCGTATCCCGGAAATGAGCGTATTAAATTTACCTGGATGATCAATGCGGATCCTCGTATTACTAAAACTGTAATTTACTGGAATGACGGGGGAGATTCTGCTGTTGTAGAAGTCAATCGTACTCAATCAGGTATTATGCGGATGGAAACAAGTTTGAATTTACCTGAGAATAGCTATATTTTTAAATTTGTGACAAAAGATGATGAAGGTCATAAATCGTTGAATGTAGAGAAAACTGCGGAGATTTATGGTTCCAGATATGTTTCGACTTTGCGAAACAGGGAAATCAGAACGATAGTAGTTCAGGAAGGTAATAGCGTTAAGTTGACCTGGAGTTCGATCGAGAGCGAGACTTTATTGTATACCATGATCACTTATACGGATAATACCGAGCCGTCTAATCCGAAGACGATTGAGAAGAAAGTGGAGAATGATATGTCAGAAACCGTCCTGTCGAACTTGAAAGCAGGAGATGAATTTACTGTGGTTTCTGTTTATCAACCTCTTGGTTCACTGGATACTTTTGAAGCGAGTGCAACGGTCTATCATGTCCCGATTGCGGAATAGTAACTGAAAGGTGATTATGAACTGATGGTATGCAGATAATACGTTCGGAATGTGTTATTGTGCATACCATTGGTATGTTTGGAGATAGTTTATTCTAAATTACGAGTATTTGATACTAATAAATAACAAACAAGATATACGAAATGAAACTAAAAATAGCATTATTTATTCTTACAATATTCTGTATTGGATGTACGAAAGACCCGCAGATCCGGGCGGCTTACGATTTGATCGAGCGTGTTACACCCGGATATGGAAAACAGTTCAAACTGGAACTGATCGAACCTGTCGACGGACAGGATGCATATGAAATAACATCCGTAGATGGAAAAGTGCTTCTTCGGGGTAATAATACCGTTTCCTTGGCTACAGCCTACAATCAATATCTGAAATATACCTGCAATGCGCATGTTTCCTGGTTTGGTGACCAGCTGGATTTACCGGAACAGTTGCCTCTCCCTGAAAAAGAAATAAAAAATACGATTAATGGAAAATACAGAGTGTACATGAATTACTGTACTGTCAGCTATACCGCTGCCTGGTGGGACTGGGACCGCTGGCAAAGGGAATTGGACTATATGGCGATGAACTCCATCAATATGCCGTTGTCCGTTGTCGGACTGGAAGCCGTGTGGTATAATACTTTATTGAAATATGGCTTTACCGATGAAGAGGCCCGTGCTTTCCTGGCAGGACCCGGACATTTCGCCTGGCAGTGGATGCAAAACCTGCAAAGTTATGGTGGTCCGTTACCGAAGTCCTGGATTGACAGCCATGTAGAATTAGGGAAAAAGGTCATCGATCGCCAATTGGAATTGGGAATGCAACCCATACAGCAGGGATTCTCCGGTTATGTCCCGCGTGAACTGAAAAACAAATATCCGGATGCAAAAATTCAATTGCAACCTTCTTGGTGCGGTTTTACCGGTGCTGCACAGTTGGATCCGACCGATCCGCTTTTCAGTGCTTTTGGACGTGACTTTCTGGAGGAGGAAAAGAGATTGTTCGGTGCGCATGGCGTGTATGCTGCCGATCCGTTTCATGAAAGCCGACCGCCGGTCGATACACCCGAATATCTGAGTGCAGTAGGAAATTCCATCTATGAATTATTTAAGAACTTCGATCCCTCGGCCATGTGGGTTATGCAAGCCTGGAGTCTTCGTGAACCGATAGTGAAAGCAGTTCCTAAAGAACACCTTTTGATACTCGACCTGAATGGCGGAAGAAGCAGACAGGAAAATACTTGTTGGGGATATCCGGTTGTTGCCGGGAATCTGCACAACTTCGGTGGTCGTATCAACCTGCACGGTGACTTACGTCTGCTGGCTTCCAATCAATATGTGCTTGCCAACCGGAAGTCGTCCAATGTTTGTGGTTCCGGTTTGTTTATGGAATCGATCGAACAAAATCC
This sequence comes from Parabacteroides sp. AF14-59, assembly GCF_003479515.1. NCBI lineage: Bacteria > Pseudomonadati > Bacteroidota > Bacteroidia > Bacteroidales > Tannerellaceae > Parabacteroides > Parabacteroides sp. AF14-59. The sequence goes on from NZ_QUHH01000014.1 coordinate 83,263, forward strand.
GGTTTATTATGATCTGGCCTTTGAAATCCCGCTTCATACCGGTGACGTGGATGTCGAGGAGTGGTTAGGCAACTACGCAAAGCGGCGTTACGGAGCTATTTCTGAGAATGCTCATAGGGCCTGGTTGTATTTGTTAGAAGGTCCGTACCGCCCCGGGACAAATGGTACGGAGCGTAGTTCCATTATTGCTGCTCGTCCGGCACTGAATGTGAAAAAATCCGGTCCGAATGCGGGATTAGGTATTCCGTATTCACCCTTATTGGTTATCCGGGCACAAGGTTTATTATTGAAAGATGCCGGTAATTTAAAGGCCTCTGCTCCTTACCGTTTTGATGTGGTCGATATTCAACGCCAACTAATGTCGAATCTGGGTCAGGCTATTCATAAAAAAGCGGCCGAAGCTTTTGAAAAGAAGGATAAAGCTGCTTTCGCTCTGCATAGCAGCCGTTTTCTGGAAATGCTTCGTGATGCAGATATCTTGTTGCGTACGCGTCCGGAGTTCAATTTTGATAAATGGTTGACTGACGCTCGTAGCTGGGGAACTACCGGTGAAGAAAAAGACTTGCTTGAAAAAGATGCCACAGCACTGGTGACTATTTGGGGAGCTGACGGTGATCCGCTGATCTTTGATTATTCGTGGCGCGAATGGTCAGGTCTGATCGATTGTTATTACCTGAAACGTTGGGAAATGTTTTACGCTATGCTGCAGAAGCATCTGGATATGGGAAAGGATTATTCGGAAAAAGGTCTTCCTATGACTCATGGCCGTGAAGCCTTTCGTGCCAATGAATTCTATAGTCAACTGGGAGACTGGGAACTGGAATTTGTTTCAAAAACCGGCAAAGCCCGTACTCCGGTCATTCAGGGGGATGAAATAGAAACGGTTCAGAAAATGTATAAAAAGTATGCAACTCTAGCCCGGGAATATTATCAGGATGAAATGAAAGCGGATAATATTCAGGAAGGTAACATTTTTGAAAATCTGGGTGAATGATCTGATTGTTGTAATCTGTTAATTGTCACTACTGTTATTTATTCAGGTGTCAGTGTCGTTTTGACTGGCACCTGAATTATTGATATGGAAAAACTGCGGGAAAGTGAGAATTTTTGTTTACATCTTTTTCTATATGTTATTATGTCGATAGGCAAGGTGAAATAGTGTATGGATTCTCAAATAGTGGATTGTTTTGCATCAAATGATATTCAAGGATAGAAAGGATAAATTAACATAGTTCTCGTAGGACTACGTTCTTAGTAAATGCAAATTTACACATATATTTATTTATATAAATTAAATAGCGGGAGAAAATATAGCAAAACTGCCGTATAACATATATTCTTTTTTATAGACTACCTTATTGCACAAATTGTATTTTAAATGATTTTATTGATTTGTAGCTTGCTTTATATGCTGTTTTATTCCCGCTTAACGCATATTTATTATTCTTTATAATTAAAGCTTGTTAGATAAAATATGTTAAGCTGTTTATTTGGCGCTAATTTTTATCACCTCAATTAAAAAAGCGTAAGGCGCTGTTTGGCACTTTGTTAAGTCCCTCCTTCATTGTAGACCTCTCTGATAATTTACATAAGTCCTACGAGTACTTAGTATTATAGACTTAATACTCAATCTAAATGTAAAATTATGAGAAGAAGAATGATGTTATTACTTACCTGTTGTATAATAGGTGTAGGTTTGGTGATGGCTCAGTCGTCTAAGGTAACCGGTAAAGTTCTTTCCGATGAGGATGGAGAAGCTATTATTGGAGCGACTGTGATGGTGAAAGGGACAACTATCGGTACTGTAACTGATGCAGATGGTTTTTTCAGTTTGAGTAATGTCCCGGCTTCGGCAAAAGTTCTGGAAATCTCGTTTGTCGGAATGGAAACGATGACCGTTAAAATCGCTCCGAATCTGACAATCCGGATGAGAAACTCTTCAGAGATGCTGGATGAAGTGCTGATTACAGGAACCTATGGTTCGGCAAAGAAATTAGGTTCAATGGTTGGGTCTGTTGCCGCCGTTAAATCGGAAAAGATTTCTAATCGTCCGAGTGCGAACTTTGCAGACGCTTTACAAGGGCAGGTTGCCGGTCTACAGGTATACACCTCTTCGGGAGAACCGAGCGAAAATGTTTCTATGCGTTTGCGTGGTGTCGGTTCTATCAATTCTTCTACGGAGCCCTTATTTGTTTTGGATGGCTCCCCGATTTCCAGCGGTGTTTTTACCGCTTTGAACCCGAGTGATATTGAAAATGTCACAGTTTTGAAGGATGCGTCGTCAACATCCATTTACGGTTCCCGTGCAGCGAATGGTGTCGTGATAATTACAACTAAGCGTGGTAAAGGTTCAAAACCCACGGTTAGCGTTAAAGGACAGTATGGCTTTTCACAGCCGGCGTTGCCTACAACGGAAATGATGAACACGACGCAGTATTACAATTTCTGGAAAACGGTTAAGCCGGATGCCAATCTTTCTACGGTTGAAAAATACATGAATATGGGAATTTCTACCGATTGGGCTGATTATTTTTTGAAGGATAATGCCCCGACATGGCAATTGGATGCAAGTATTACAGGTGTTGCCAATAATACGAATTACTTTATTTCTGCCAGTCATTATGATGCGGAAGGTGTGGAACCGGCTTCTGGTATGCGTCGTGAAACATTACGTAGTAATATTGATTCAAAAGTATTTAGCTGGCTGCGGGTAGGGCTGAATTTGGGTTTGTCTTATGAAGATTTTGAGACAAACGGATTTGCCAGTACAGGAAATAGCTGGTATAATGTTGGTACTTTAAGCCGTTGGGCTGTCCCTTATGAAACTCCTTATGAAATAATAGAAAACGCGGATGGTAGTATATCCTATGGTAAGCGGAAAGATTTACTGGATGTGCTGGGACTGTGGAATCCATATTATTTATTAGAAAATCAACCGACTGAAAAAAATAAAATTCGTCTTTATGGGAATATGTTCGAAGAACTGACTCCGGTTAAGGGACTGACAATTCGTGCCGCCCAGGCTATGGATGCATTTGATTACAGGTATCGCTATAAAAGTTTACCGGCCAGATATAATAATTATTCCGGCAGTGCTGCCGAAACTTTCCAGCGGTATTCTTCTTTTACGCTGACTAATACGGCTGAATATAAGTTCGATATCAATAAGTCGCATAACCTTACAGCTCTGGTGGGGCAAGAGTCGATTATATACGATGGCAGTTCTTTCGGAACCAGCGTAGACGGCATAACCGATTCTCGTTTGTCGATGGTAAGTCATGGTACAACATACAAAGCGCCGAGCGCGAGTCTGAAGAAGAAAACGATGAACTCTTTCTTCGCACGCGCGGAATATAATTTCAATGAAAAATATTATCTGGATGCCTCTTACCGTACGGATGGTTCTTCTTTGTTTGGGGTAAACAAACGCTGGGCTTCCTTCTTTTCTGTTGGGGCTATGTGGAATATGAAGAAAGAACAATTCCTGGCTGATGTAGACTGGTTGGACGAATTGCGTGTGAAAGCCAGTTATGGTACAACCGGTAACTCTGCGTTTGAAGGTGACCCCTATTACCCGTCCTTAGGATTGATCGGTACAGGACTTTACAACGGGAACCAGAGTTTCGGAGTTTCTTCCGTACAAAATGACGATCTGACCTGGGAAAAACAAAAAACATTGAATATCGGCTTCAATTCACGTTTCTTTAATCGCTTGAGTATCGACTTTGACTTCTATAACAAGGTGACGACGGATATGTTGATGACGATCCCGTTCTCTTATACAACCGGTCATGATTCAGGGTGGGGAAATATTGGCAGTATGTTTAATCGTGGTATCGAACTTACCGCTTCTTATGATATAATCTCCAATAAGGATCTCTTTTGGAGTATTTCGGCTAATATCAACTATAACAAGAACCAGATTACAGAATTGTTTGGCGGACGTGATGAGTATGTAGTGGCTAATACAGGTGTTAAATATGAAGTAGGTAAAACATATGGCGATTTCTATTATGTGAGATGGAAAGGCGTTGATCCGCAGGACGGGCAGCAAATATGGCTGGATAAAGACGGGAATGAAACAAAAACTTATTCTGAAGATAATGCCGTGTTTACCGGAAAAAATCAATTTGCACCCTGGATAGGTGGTTTCAATACCCAGTTTTCCTGGAAGGGTTTCACTTTGAATGCGGACTTTTCTTTTATGTTGGGTAAATATATGATCGATAATAACCGCTACTTCGTTGAAAATCCGAATTTCGTCGGACAGTTAAACCAGGCTGTCGTGATGGAAAATATGTGGACAACACCTGGGCAGGTAACGGATATTCCGGCAGCAAATTCTGCAATTCAATTTGATACTCACTTGATTGAAAATGCATCGTTTATGCGTCTGAAGAATTTGACGATCGGCTATAACCTGCCGGACAATTTATTAAGAAAAACAGGCTTTATCCGTGGTGTTAGAGTCTTTGCTGTTGGCCGTAACTTGTTGACTGTTACAAAATATCAGGGAGCGGACCCGGAGGTGGATTCAAACTTGCAGTTAGGTAAATATCCGAATACCCGCCAGTTCTCATTTGGTGCTGAATTTACGTTCTAATAATTTGTAAAAAGAAGAAAATCATGAAGAAAAAATCTATTATATTGTCAGTTGCGACCTGTTGCTTTGCTGCTTTTACGGCTTGCGATATGGATTTGGCTTCGGAAACAAGCATACCTACCAATCAATCTGTTCTGTCTGTACAGGATTGTGGGAAATATAGTAATTTGTTCCATGCGGAATGGCGTGGTTATGTGCAAAATGCCTATACCATGGATGCGTTGGTCCAGTCAGGATTGATAACAGCCACGGCTGATTACGGAAATACGTATGGCGCTTTTTACCGTTGGGATTATACTATTACAGATGGTGCTTTTTCTGGCTGTTGGAGCAATAATTATAATTTTATAGCAAACGCCAACGTCCTGTTGAAAGGGGCAGAAGCTTTATTAGCTGATAATTCGTTATCGGATGCCGATCGGAATGAAATCCGGCTTTATATGGGCCATGCTTATTTTACAAGAGCGTATGCTTATTTTGAGTTGGCTCTTCATTTCTGTAAAAATTACGATCCGGCTACCGCTGCTAAGGAATATGGCGTTCCTCTTGTGGAAGAATATAATTCGACTCCATCTATCGCCGGAACTTATCCGGGACGTAGTACGCTGGAAGAAACTTATAAACAGATCGATAGCGATTTGGCAAAAGCAGAAGAATATGTAACGACAACAGGAGAGATAAACTCTGCTTATATCACGGCTGATGTGGTAAAAGCTTTAAAAGCCAGAATAGCATTGGAAAAAGAGGATTACCCGACTGCTATATCTGCCGCTACCGCGCTGATAAACAGTGGTACTTATCCATTGATGACAGACGGTGATGCTTATGCTGATATGTGGCTGCATGACAACGGAACGGAAGCCATCTGGCAGTTTGCTATGGTGAAAGCCAAAGAAACGGGACCGAATGCCTTGGGTAGCGCTTTCTGCGGTATTATAGATAAATTACCCCGCCCTTCTTATTTGCCGACTAACACTGTATTGAATTTGTATGATAAGGAGAATGATATTCGTTATAATGCCTATTTTACGTATGACTCGATCGATGCCCAGACTGTTCCGGACTTTATGATTACGTATTGTAAGAAATGGCCGGGTAACCCTGAATTGTATGAAGGAAAGAGCAATAACATAAATAAGACCAAGGCTTTCCGTATTTCAGAAATGTATCTGATTGCGGCTGAGGCTTATGCGATGTCAGGAGATGAAACGAATGCTTCCGCGATGTTGAATAAATTGAAGACAGCCCGTGTGAAAGGATGGAGTGATAAGTTTTACAAAGGCGATGCTCTGATAAAAGAAATTCAGGATGAGTATGTCCGTGAATTATTCGGTGAACATCCTTACCTCTTTGACCTGAAACGTTGGAAGAAAGGGCTGAACCGTTCTTCAAGCGAAGCTCAGGATATTTCTTATCTGCCTGCTTTGGGCACGGATATGGTAAAGGCCGCCGACGATTATATGTGGGTATGGCCGATCCCTAAAGATGAGATCGATGCGAACCCGCAGATCAAAGAGCAGCAGAATGCTGGGTATTAAGTTATAAATTGGAGTCAGTCTTATTGGAAATGAATTTTCGATAAGACTGATCAAAATAGAATATCTAAAAAGTGTTTGTTGGCTGTTTGTTATTTTTCTTGCAATAAAAGTTACAAGACTATTTTTAAGTATTGTATGCCTAAATCGAGCTTGTTATGAAAAAAATAAAAAGTTTAAAACTGTTTGTTTTCATCAAGTGTCTGCTTTTATTAGGATTGATGTTAACATGTAAAAATGAAGAGGATGTAAATTTGAGAACAGTTGCTGAAAACGCTTTTTTTACATATAGCGGAACAGCACCTGCTATTAGTGAAATTACACTGGGACTGAAAGACCTAAATGAACAAAAGAACTTTTCTTCAGCATTTATAGCTAATTATGGACAACCTGTGTGGCTAGAATCTATAGTTGTTACAATTGATAAAGAAGAAACTATAATTATAACCCCGATTAAATTAGGACAGCAGAAACAGATAAATACGCTTTGGGTGTTTTTTGCTCGTAATAATATCGTTTCTAATATTGTTCTTACTAAAGAGATGCTTTCTAAAACTGAAATGGATTTAGAATGGGGATTTGATTATTTTAACCAAAAAATGTTCTCAGAAGAAATGAATTATCAATATCATTTTCATGAGTTAAATGATGATTTACAAACGCGTTCTGGAGTTTTAGTTACATATTGTGTAAACTATACAATCGAAATAGAGTTTGAAGGGAAAAAGGCTACCAGTTCCGGCACTCATTGTTGGAATGAATACTATAGGACTCATGAATTTGAGGTTATAGATCATGTAGATTCTCCGGCAAATGTCGTTGTTGATGAAATATATGTATCCAATCAACAAGCGTGGGAGGGAGGAGGCGGTGATACTCATCCGATGGGTAATACCCCGAGAGAGAGATTTAATAGGGTTTGCAAAATTATTACAGAAATTAGAGATCAAGAACGAGATAGAATAATCTCTGTTGTCGATAAGTTTGCGACTACTCCTGTTTTTGAAAGACTGTATTTTCTTCTTAGTCGTAAAACGTTATATATAAAAATGGATCCTATGATAGGTGTGAATGCACAGTATGATAAGTCAACAAATACGATTTCTTATAGAACAGAGACAGATATACTCAGTATATATTTTGATGAAGAACTTATACATGCATCTCAAGCGATAGAGTATGGTGATCGAATGTTGAATAAATATAAGAATTTTGAGTTTGAAGCAAAAGTATTAAGAGACTTGGTGGCACATCGTGCAGATGGTGGAGCTTTTATCGGTAGTGTTAATATGGATGACCAGTTTATGGGTCAATATCAAGATTTTATACTTGATATGTGTGATCGAAAATCCATATCAGATATAGATATTCAACTCTATTTTGGCTTTTTGGAGCGGTGGACAGGTTATCCTGGTATTGTAGATAAATCTATTCTGCCGCAATTATTGATTGCATATAGTGTATTATTTTAAATATATTGAAAATATGAAGAGACTTAATCTTATATTAATTTGTTTGATCGGAATATGTAGTGTGAATGCTCAGAATATTCCTGATTTGAGATATTTTGAGGTATCTAAGAAGTTTGAAAAACGTATTGTTTTAGACGTTCCTTCTTTTCCAAAGCCGAAAGGTAATTCCGGAAGTTTTCGTAGCACACCTGAATCTGACCTTCATGGGTTGTTTGGAAAGAAAATGCATTCAATGCTGGAGTCTTATTTTACGGATCAGGATTGGAGTGATAAAAGAGACTGGCTAAAGAAATATGGACCATCTTATTCAATTTATTTCGATAAAAATATGAAGATATTTGCGTATAGCATTATGTTGAAACCGGAGGTGTTTACACAAATGTCTGAAGAGTATCTTAAAGGTTTTGGGGAGGAATTGATGAAAATGGATCTTTGCCCTTATTTTGAAATAGAGGAAAAAGATAAGGAGACTTTTACCTGGGGAGCAGTGCATGTCTGGGTTGCTATACGGTACAGGGAAAGAAAGTGACATACATTTTTATAAACACACTGATAAGGGAATGGTCAGATGTGAATCCCGCCATTTCCCGTTTTTTAGTTTCTATATACTTTTAATTGCAGGTTTGTGTAATAGAATCATTTTGAGTTCTTTTGATAATTGTCTTTAATTGGTTAAATAATTATAATCTGCTGCCTGTCTCACAATTTATTCGTTATTTTGCAGAAAAATTGGGAGGTATGTGCTCTGTACGTATCTCCCCAATTTGTTGAATAATAATAAGGTTACGTCTGATGGCTGAAAATAATAAGGTTAACTCGGTTTCTTTCTTTAATTCACGTCTTACATCTATTATAAGTATAGCCCTGGTATTATTTTTACTCGGGTTGATTTTGTTGATGGGACTGCTGGGGAATCAGTTATCGGTCTATGTGAAGGAAAATATATCCTTTTCCATTGTTTTGAAAGATAACCAGAAAGAGGCGGAGATCAAGAAGATGCAAAAAAGCCTGGACGCACTACCTTTTATCAAATCCACAGAATATATCTCGAAAGAACAGGCTGCGAAAGAACTGGAAGAAGAATTGGGGGAAAATCCCGAGACTTTCCTGGGCTTCAACCCTCTGCAGGCATCTATCGAAGTAAAGTTGCATTCCGAATATGCCAATCCGGACAGCCTACAACATATTGAAAGGAAAATTAAAACATATACTTCCGTTTCAGATCTGCTTTATCGTAAGGATATGATGCAGATGGTTAACGATAATATGAAACGCCTGAGCATTATCCTGCTTACGCTGGCTGTTATGTTGATGGCCATATCGTTTGTTCTGATCAGTAATACGATCCGTTTGTTGATCTATTCCAAACGTTTTTTGATCCATACGATGAAACTGGTTGGAGCGACTTCCGGTTTTATCAGGCGTCCTTTTGTGCGCTATAATGTGGTAAGCGGTATTTTTGCATCCATTCTGGCAATATTAATGCTGACCGGTTCGTTATATTATTTACAACACGAATTGGACGGTTTTATTCAGTTATTGGATATGAAGGCTTTATTGGTGGTTTTTGCCGCAGTGTTCCTCTTAGGAATCTTGTTGTCGGTAACAGCTACTGTATTTGCTGTAAACAAGTACCTCCGTATGGGTGTTGATAAGTTGTATTATATATAATAAACAGAAAAGATGGCTAAGAGAGATTTTGCTTTCGGAAAAGAAAATTTTATTCTGATCGCGGTTGCCGTGGCAGTGATCATTATTGGTTTTATGTTGATGAGTGGAGGAGGTTCTGCCGATGCAACCAGTTTTAACCCGGAAATATTCAGTACACGTCGTATTGTGGTGGCTCCGGTTGTGACGATGATCGGTTTCGGCCTTATGATTGTAGGTATCCTGAAAAACAGCAAAAGTAAAGAAGTTACGGAATGAGTTGGTTTGAAGCCTTGGTGCTGGGGATCGTACAGGGACTGACGGAGTATCTTCCTGTAAGCAGCAGCGGACATCTGGCAATCGGATCGGCGCTGTTTGGAATTGAAGGAGAAGAGAATCTGGCATTTACAATCGTAGTCCACGTGGCTACGGTATTTAGTACATTAGTTATACTCTGGAAAGAGATCGAATGGATATTCCGCGGATTGTTCAAGTTTCAAATGAATAGTGAAACCCGTTATGTGATCAATATCCTGATTTCTATGATACCGATCGGTATTGTCGGAGTATTTTTCAAAGATACAGTCGAAGCTATCTTTGGCTCGGGTTTGCTGATAGTCGGTTGCATGTTGCTGGTAACGGCAGCATTGCTGTCTTTCTCTTATTATGCAAAGCCCCGGCAGAAAGAGAACCTTTCGATGAAAGATGCTTTTATTATCGGTTTGGCCCAGGCTTGTGCCGTTTTGCCCGGACTTTCACGTTCCGGAACAACGATCGCTACAGGTTTGTTGCTGGGGAATAATAAAGCTAAACTGGCTCAATTCTCTTTCCTGATGGTCATTCCCCCGATTCTGGGTGAGGCCCTGTTGGATGTATTGAAGCTGGTAAAAGGCGAAAATATAGCCGGAGATATTCCGATGCTTTCGCTGGTTGTCGGTTTTGTAGCTGCTTTCCTTTCTGGTTGTCTGGCTTGTAAGTGGATGATCAATATCGTGAAAAAAGGAAAGTTGATCTACTTTGCTATTTATTGTGCGATAGTCGGGCTGATCACTATTGCATGTACATTGATGAAGTAATATAGAATGGATTTTATAGCAGGAGAGGTTTTATATTTTAACAAGCCGCTGACGTGGACTTCGTTCGATCTGGTGAACAAGTTCCGTTACAAATTATCGCGGAAGCTGAAAGTAAAAAAAATAAAAGTCGGACATGCCGGAACGCTGGATCCGCTGGCTACCGGGGTCATGATCGTTTGTACCGGGAAAGCAACCAAGCGGATTGATGAATTCCAGTATCAGACAAAAGAATACGTGGCAACCCTGAAGCTTGGGGAAACGACGCCTTCCTTTGATCTGGAAAAGGAGATAGATGCCGTATATCCGACAGAACATATAACTCGGGAGATGGTCGGGGATGTGCTGAATTCGTTCGTAGGAACGATCCAGCAGATCCCGCCGGTTTTTTCGGCCTGCAAAGTGGACGGAAAGCGTGCATACGAGTTGGCACGTAAAGGGGAAGAAGTGGAGTTGAAGTCAAAAACACTGGTGATCGATGAGATGGAACTGCTGGAATGCAGCCTGCCGGTCATTAAAATCCGTGTGGTATGTAGTAAAGGTACTTATATCCGTGCCCTGGCACGTGATATCGGTGTTGCCTTGAATTCGGGCGCCCATCTGATCGGATTGGAGCGTACCCGGATCGGAGATATAACATTGGATAAATGTATGAATCCGGAAGAGATAGATGCTTTTCTGGAGGAAGCGGTCGGAGATCGTGTGGCTGATGAAGCCGGAGCGGCTCCGATAGAAAAATGATAAGAATAAAAGAAAATAAATAAAGTAACATTATGAAGCTATCTAAATTCAAATTTAACTTGCCGCAGGAACAGATCGCTCTTCATCCCGCAAAGAACAGGGATGAATCCCGGTTGATGGTTGTACACCGTAACACAGGGGAGATCGAGCATAAAGTCTTTAAAGACCTGTTGGAATATTTTGGAGAAAAAGATGTATTCATCTTCAACAACACGAAAGTTTTTCCTGCCCGTTTATATGGTAATAAAGAAAAGACTGGTGCACGTATCGAAGTATTTTTGCTGCGTGAACTGAATGAAGACCTTCGTCTTTGGGATGTCTTGGTCGATCCTGCCCGTAAAATCCGTATCGGTAATAAACTTTATTTCGGGGAAGACGATTCGATGGTAGCCGAAGTGATCGATAATACTACGTCACGCGGTCGTACCTTGCGTTTCTTGTATGACGGAAACCATGATGAGTTCAAAAAAGCATTGTATGCTTTGGGAGAGACTCCGCTTCCTAAATATATCGATCGTCCGGTAGAAGCGGATGACGAAGATCGTTACCAGAATATCTTCGCGAAAGAAGAAGGTGCGGTAGTGGCTCCGGCCGCCGGTCTGCATTTCAGCCGCGAATTAATGAAACGTCTGGAGATCAAAGATTGTCGTTTTGCATTCCTTACAGTTCATTCCGGATTGGGTAATTTCCGCGAAATAGATGTGGAAGACTTGACAAAACACAAGATGGATTCCGAACAGATGATCGTGAATGGGGATGTCGTGGATATCGTGAATACAGGTAAGGATGACGGTCGTCAGATCTGTGCTGTCGGAACTTCTGTGATGCGTGCGGTAGAAACTGCTGTAAGTACGGACGGACATCTGAAAGAGTTTGAAGGATGGACGAATAAGTTCATTTTTCCTCCTTATGATTTCAGCGTGGCTACCAGTATGATCACCAACTTCCACATGCCGCTGTCTACTCTTTTGATGATGACTGCTTCATTCGGCGGATATGACCTGATCATGGATGCTTATGACGTGGCATTGAAAGAAGGATACCGTTTCGGTGCCTATGGCGACGCAATGTTGATCATCTAAGACGTACGTTTATGGCTATTGCATACCTGGCTTTAGGTACGAATATAGGAAATAAAAGACGGAATATGATAACGGCCGCTGCGCTGTTAGCTGAAAGGGTGGGAGATGTTCTCGCCCTTTCCGGTTTTTATGAAACCGAACCCTGGGGATTTCAGTCGGAGAATACGTTCCTGAATGCTGCTTTGCAGCTCGAAACCTCTTTATCTCCGCTGGAGTTGCTGAAAGCAACCCAACAGATCGAGGTGGAGATGGGACGTACGCAGAAAAGTAACGGTACTTATCATGACCGTATCATCGATATCGATATTCTGCTGTATGACGATCTGATCCTGCAGACGCCGGAACTGACATTGCCGCATCCGTTAATGCAGGATCGTCGGTTCGTGATGGAACCCTTGCTTGAAATAGCTCCGAACGTGGTTCATCCGGTGTTTAAAAAGACAGTTGTTTCCCTCATGCGGGAACGCAACATTTTGTAACTTCATACTGTTTTCAAATAAAACAATAAAAGATAAAGCAATGAACGATATAGAAAAGATCCTGACCGGCGGAGGAATGGTTTTCAAGAAGGCCAAGGAAGAGAATGCCGGAGAAAAAAAAATCAAATACGCTGATTTCCTGAAAGGTACCCATAAATCGGGTTCAGCAAAGATGAAAGCTGAATACAAGTATAAAAAAGCACTTCGTAACACAAAGAAGAAAAAATAATTTTCAATTTTCAATTTTGAATTGTCAATTAATTCTTATCTTTGTCTCCGAATTGATGTGGATAGATTTGTATTGCTTGCAACCACAGGAAAAAATGCTAAAAACAAGTTACTTTTCTTAGCCGTTCCGGCGAACAGATTCCTTCCGTTATCAATTCATTATTAATAATCAATTGTCAGTGTCAGATTCAGTCTATGGTTTTTTACAACTGTCAACTGTCACTTGTCATCTGTCAACTAATTTAAAAGTAATGAGTTATTTATTCACCTCCGAATCGGTGTCCGAAGGGCACCCCGATAAAGTAGCCGATCAGATATCGGATGCTTTGCTGGATGAGTTCCTTGCTTATGACAAGAGCTCGAAAGTTGCTTGCGAAACCCTTGTTACAACCGGACAGGTTGTCTTGGCTGGAGAAGTTAAATCAAGTGCTTATGTAGATGTGCAGGAAGTTGCACGCGGTGTGATCGAAAAGATCGGTTACACGAAAAGCGAATATCAGTTTGAAGCCAAATCATGCGGCGTATTCTCTGCTATCCATGAACAGAGTGGCGATATCAACCGTGGCGTTGAACGCGAAGACCCTTACAACCAGGGGGCTGGCGACCAGGGTATGATGTTCGGATATGCAACGAATGAAACTGAAAATTACATGCCTCTGGCCCTCGACCTTTCACATAGTTTGTTGTGGGAACTGGCTGAGATCCGCAAGAATGAGAACGACCTGATGCCTTACCTCCGTCCGGATGCAAAGAGCCAGGTCACTATTGAATATGATGACAACGGCAAGCCGTTACGCATCGACACGATCGTTGTTTCTACCCAACATGATGAATTTATCGGTCCGAAAGGTATCAGTCAGGAAGAAGCCGATATCGCCATGCAGAAGAAGATTGCAGCCGATGTGAAGAAGATCCTGATCCCGCGTGTGAAAGCGCAGTATCCGGCTTATGTACAAGCCTTGTTCAACGATGATATCATTTATCATGTAAATCCGACCGGTAAGTTCGTGATCGGTGGTCCTCATGGTGATACAGGTCTGACCGGACGTAAGATCATTGTGGATACATACGGTGGAAAAGGTGCTCACGGCGGTGGTGCATTCTCCGGAAAAGATCCTTCGAAAGTTGACCGTTCTGCTGCTTATGCAGCCCGCCATATTGCGAAAAACCTGGTTGCCGCAGGTGTTGCTGACGAAATGCTGGTACAGGTTTCTTATGCGATCGGTGTAGCAAAACCGATGAATATTTTCGTAAATACGTTTGGTCGTGCCAATGTAAAAATGACAGATGGCGAGATTGCAGAAAAGATCTGGGATCTTTTCGACATGCGTCCGAAAGCGATCGAAGAACGTCTGAAATTACGTAATCCGATCTATCTGGAAACAGCCTCTTACGGACATATGGGACGTAAACCGGAAATTGTTACCAAGACATTTACTTCTCGTTATAACCCGGAACCTACTATTTGCGAGGTGGAGTTATTTACCTGGGAGAAACTGGATTATGTGGATAAAGTGAAAGAAAGTTTTGGATTGTAATAACTAACTTATAAGTTCTAGAGTAGACTCCTGTTCTGAAATATCTCGGAGCAGGAGTTTTTTTATATTATTATCGTTATTTTTGCCGAATAAGGATTTGTTATAATATGAGTGAAGAAGTCTTTTGCGTACAAAAAATAAAAGAGGGGGATCAGATGGCATTCTGTTCTTTTGTCGAATTGTACTCGAAAGATTTGTATTATTTTGCCTTGGGGTATGTAAATGTCCGTGAACTGGCGGAAGAAGTTGTAAGCGATGTATTCCTGGAGGTCTGGAATAACCGTGCCCGCCTTGACGAAATAATCCATATCAAGTCATGGTTACTTGTTTTGGTCCGTAATAAAGCTATTTCTTATCTGCGAAAAGAGCAGCCGGATACTACCGTTTCATTTGACGAGATAGACGATTTTCATGTTCCTTTGTTCCAGTCACCGGATAATAAAATGATAAGCCGGGAGGAGATCGCTAAGATCAACCAGGCAATTGCTGCATTACCACCAAAATGCAAAGAAGTATTCGTATTAGCCAAAATAGAAAAACTACCCTATAAAAAGATCTCAGAAATGCTGAATATTTCCGTGAAAACAATCAATGTACATATTTCAAAGGCTCTGAATATCATATCAGGAATCCTTTGTGAATAAATTATTTGAATAAAATCACTTTTTGAGTAGGACATTTTTTTTTCGTCTGCGTCTTTTATATGTAAGCACATTTGAAAAACAGAATGAAAACAGATCACGATATATTTGATGATGACACTTTTCAGCCTCGGGACAGGGAAGAAAAGAAAAAAATAGAATTTTTCTGGGAGGATTGCCTGCCGGAAGAAGAGGAGGATGTGGTCGCTTCGATCCGTGCTAAAGCTCTCCGGAAAATACAGGAAGAAGGGAAACAGCAGGTTCTTCCGTCTGCAAAGAAAAAAAGAACAAACAGGTTTTATATTGCAGTTGCCTCTGTTGCGGCAACTATCGCTGTATTGTTGAGCATACCTTATATATCCGATGATCTTTCTCAAAAGGAAGACTTCAGGCAGGTCATTGCCCTGATGGATATGCTTCCGGTCGAGGAAACGGACGATGTGGTACTGGTGATGTCTGATCAGGAGAAGTTACAATTAGCTTCTGACGCGAAAATTGCTTATACGCCGAAGGGCGAAGTCTCTGTCGATTCGGAAGAACTTCCGGTGGCTGAGTCCGGACAGAAGGACGTAACGACACCTTACCATGAGTCATATAACCAGTTGATCGTACCGAAAGGAAGACGTTCCCAACTGTTACTGTCAGACGGTACCAAGGTGTGGGTAAATGCCGGGACTAAAGTGGTCTATCCCCGTGTTTTCGGAGAAAAGAAACGCGAGATATACGTAGACGGTGAGGTTTATCTGGAAGTAACTCATGATGAGAAGCGTCCTTTCTATGTGAATACCGAGGGCTTTGAAGTAAAAGTGTTGGGTACTTCTTTTGATGTTTTTGCCTATAAACAACTGGCAACCAGTCGTGTTGTATTGGTTAACGGATCGGTAGAGATCAAGGACCAGCAGAACAAACAGATGAAGATGGTGCCCAATGAACTTGTCTCGCTTGAGAAAAATAGTATTACCGACAAAAGAACAGTGAATGCGGGTGATTACAAAGCCTGGATCGATGGTGTGATGATTTTGAACGGTGATTATCTGAAACTGCTTGCCGAACGGTTAAGTTTGTTGTACGGAACAAAAATAGTATGTGATTCATCTTTAGACAATGAACAGATATATGGGAAATTAGATCTCCGGGATGACCTGGATGAGATAATTGATTATATTAAATCGATGATTCCTCTTTCTGCGCGCGAAGAAAATGGAGTGATCTATTTAAAGAGAGAGTAGTAATCTTTTTTAAATTAAAAAATTATGCCATGAAGAAGAGAAGTTAGCTTTTTTCATATGAAAAAAGCCGGATGATATGCCCGTATCATCCGGCGGAGAATTAATCTAATCATATTAATGATTAATCAAAAATCTAAGTAAAGTTATGAATAAGAAAATTAATCCTTGCAGGATAGCGAGGAGAAAACCTTTGTGTTTTTTTATAATTAGCATTTTTTTATTTTTTTCTACTACTTCGCTATATGCGGTAGAGAGTGACGTGTATATACAACAGAAGAGTTTTACAGTGAAAATGGAAAATAAAACTGTAAAAGATGTAATTCATTACGTCGAGAGTAACAGTGAATTCATTTTCATGTACACGCAAAAGTTATTGAAAGTTCTCGATAAGAAAGTATCCATAGATGTCAAAGATAAGAATATCTCGTCGATCATGGAACTGTTAGCCTTGGAGACTGGTATCAGGTACGAAATAAAGGATCGGCAGATTATTTTATCGGAAGCGGCGGAAACGCAACAACAGCAAAAGAAAGGTGTCAATATCAATGGTACGGTTTGGGATGAACAAGGAAATCCTTTACCTGGTGTGAATGTGATTGTAAAATCGACCAATTCAGGTACGACTACCGATATTAACGGTAATTACTTTTTGTCGGTTCCCGGAAAGAACTCCGTCCTGACATTCAGTTATATTGGTTTTGAATCGCAGGATGTAACGGTGGGCGGACAAATCAATATCAATGTCAACCTGAAAGAGATATCTACCGGTCTGAACGAAGTGGTGGTAGTCGGTTTCGGTTCACAGAAAAGAGAGTCGATCGTGGGATCCATTACAACGATAGAACCAGGCCTGTTACAGCAAAGTCCGTCGCGTGCCCTGAGTAATAACCTGGCAGGTCAATTAGCCGGTGTGATTGCCGTACAGCGTTCCGGTGAGCCGGGAGCTGATGGTTCGAGTTTCTGGATCCGGGGTATTTCATCTTTCCAGAATGCAGGACGCAGCCCGCTGGTTTTGGTGGATGGCGTAGAACGGACATTGGACGATATGGATCCTTCGGAGATCGAGTCCTTCTCCGTGTTGAAAGATGCGGCAGCCAGTGCCGTTTATGGGGTACGTGGTGCGAATGGCGTTATCATCGTCAATACGAAGCGGGGTAAGTTAGGAAAACCGACTGTAGATGTACATTATGAACAAGGTTTTACCCAGCCGGTGAAGCTGCCTAAATTTATCGGTTCGGCGGATTATTTGTCATTAATGAATGAGCTGTCTCTGGATGGCGGAGGATCGACGATCTACTCTCCGGACCTGATCGAGAAATATCGTACTAATGCGGATCCTGAATTATATCCGAATGTAGACTGGTTGGATGAGATCACTAAAGACCATGCGACTAACCGGCGGGCAAATCTGACGGTAACCGGTGGTAGCGACGTTTTACGTTACGCGTTAGTCGCTTCTTATTATGGCGAACGGGGTATCTTTGAGCGTGATGAAAGCCAGACCTGGGATTCTTCCACTAAATTGAATAAATACAATATGCGTTCGAATGTAGATGTTAATATTACGAAGACTACAATCGCCCGTATCAGTATCGGTGGTTATTTGCAGGAGACGAACGGAATGATAGACGATGGTGATACAAGGGCTTCGGATTTCGTCTTGGATAAAGCCTTTGAGACGCCGCCGTTCGTTCACCCGGCTATCTATTCTTCCGGTGAAATACCGAAGGTGAAAAACCGTACCAATCCCTGGGCGAGAGCTACCCAGCATGGTTTTACAACTTACTCGAATGCAAAGATCGAATCGATGTTCTCCCTGGAACAAGATTTGAAGTTCCTGCTTCCCGGATTAAAAATCAAAGGTATATTCTCTTTTGATCGCTATATCCGTTCCGGCGTGGTTCGTTCAAAGAGTCCGGATTATTATTATCCGGCAACTCAACGTAATGAAGACGGAACATTGGATATTACGATCGCTGATTACGGACAAATGTTTTTAGGAAGCGAAGAAAAAAAAGAATGGGGTAACAAAGCTACTTATCTGGAAGGTAATTTAAGTTATTCCAACAGATTCGGGGAACATGCTGTGGAAGGTATGTTCATGTATAATCAACGTGATTATCAGGACGGAAGTGTCGTTCCTTTTCGCCGGTTAGGTATTGCCGGAAGGACCTCTTATACTTATGGCAACCGTTACATAGGCGAGTTTAACTTTGGATATAACGGTTCGGAAAACTTTGCCAAAGGATATCGTTTTGGCTTCTTCCCGTCTTTCGCTGTCGGTTATTTATTGTCTGAAGAACCATTCATGGAAAAATTTAAAGATACATTTTCCAAAATAAAATTCAGAGGCTCATGGGGTTTGGTAGGTAATGATCAGTTGGAAGGACGGCGTTTTGCCTATATCACTACTATCAATAGTCATGATGATAATCAGTATAAGTGGGGTGTGAATAATGATTATCACCGTACAGGTCGTTATGAAGGAGATTTCGGTATCCCTAATCTGACTTGGGAAACTGTGGAAAAGACGGATATAGGTTTTGAATTGGGGTTGTGGAATGCTCTTGATTTTCAATTCGACTGGTTCCAGGAACATCGTCGTGATATCTTTATGAAACGAAATACGATCCCGTCAGCAGCCGGTTTTATGAATACACCCTGGGCTAATTTCGGAAAAGTTGACAATAAAGGGGTTGACTTGTCCCTTACATTTAATAAGCAATTGAATAAAGACTGGTATCTGAGTTTGCGTGGTACGATGACCTATGCTAAGAATGAGGTCATTGAGAAAGACGAAGCTCCGGGTAGATTAGGAACAAATCGGCAGGAGACTGGCTTGCCTGTCAATCAGTTGTTCGGACTCGTTGCGGAAGGTTTATTTACTGAGGATGATTTTGAAAATGTAGAGCAGGGTGTATTGAAAGATGGAATACCTACTCATACGTTCAGTTCCAAGGTTCGGCCCGGTGATATCAGGTATCGTGATGTGGATGGAGACGGCTCGATCACAGATATGGACCAGGTTCCTTTGGGAGGAACGAAAGATCCGCAGATCGTTTACGGTTTCGGTGGAAATGTCACTTACAAGAATTTTGATTTGAATATTTTCTTTCAGGGAAACGGGAGAACCTGGCGTTTTATCGGAGGTTCAGGATTCCTGCCCGGAAGTTCGATGGGCTCTATGTATAATATTTATGATAATTATCAGGATCGCTGGACATCGGAAAACCCAAGTCAGGATGTCTTTTATCCGCGTTTGACCTACGGGCAAAATGAAAATAACCTGAAAGAGTCGACCTGGTGGTTACGTAATATGAGCATGTTGCGCGTGAAGGATATCGAAGTAGGATATCGTTTTCCCAAAGCATGGATGAGCAAGATCGGTGTAAGATCGCTCCGCCTTTATCTGAAGGGTTCTAATTTGCTGACTTTTTCAGGTTTCAAGATGTGGGATCCGGAACTCGATACAAATAACGGTATGAAATATCCGATCATGAAGTCGGTTTCTTTCGGATTGGATGTTAATTTCTAATATCATAAAATGACTAATATGAAAACTCTAAATTTATTCAAGTATATAGGTGTTTCTGCTATATGTCTGGTCTTGAACGGTTGTTCTGATTTTATCGACAATGCTCCCGATGACCAGCTGACACTGGAGATGGTTTTTAACGATAAGACCCGTACGGAAGACTGGCTGGCTAATATCTACTCCCGTGTCCCGGATCCTTACTGGGGATATGCCAACAAGATCGGTTGGGAAATTGCAGGTGATGATATGACTGCTTCGCAGCGTTGGGTACAATGGTGGGGTGGCACATTACTTAATTTCCGCGTGGGTAATTTTTATACGAGTTCCGATTGGGATGCCAGATTCTGGAATGAATTGCCCCAACGCATCCGTTCTGCTTATATCCTGATCAACAATGCTCATGCCAATCCCCTGCAAAAAGTAACGGAAGAAGATATAGAAACGATGAGAAACGAATGCCGTTTCCTGATTGCATATTATTACTGGACAATGACAGAAGCTTATGGTTCTGTGCCTTATTTCGGTGATGTGGTCGATGTGAATGCACCGTTGGAAGAAATGACGGTCGGACAGATGGCTTTCGATGATATGGTAGATATGCTAGATAAGCAATTGCTGGAATTGTCGGGTAAACTGCCGACAAAATGGGAAGAAGCCTTTTTCGGCAGGGCGACCTCGATCGCCTGTCTGGCGGTACGGGCACGTATGCTCTTATTTGCAGCAAGTCCGTTAGTGAACGGAAATGAGATGTACAAAGGATTTTTGAACAATGACGGTAAGGAGCGCTTCAATTCGGCTTACGACCCGAATAAATGGAAGAAAGCGGCGGATGCCTGTAAACTGTTGATCGACAAAGCGCATGAAGCAGGACACGGATTATATTATGAATATATTAATGGTAAGATCGATCCGTTTATGTCATGTTATAATTTGCAATTGAAGAAAACATCCGAGGGCAATAATGAAATATTGTTTGCCCGTCCTGATTGTAATTATGGGGATTGGGAAGGCCATTCAACTCCCCGCGGATGCGGTGGAAACGGTGGATACGGTGTTACACAAGGGTTGGTGGATGCCTTCTTTATGAAGAACGGGCAATCTCCGATCCTGGGGTATAATGCAGACGGCTCTCCTGTTATCAATGAAGCATCGGGCTACACGGAAAAAGGCTTTTCTGCTGAACCGGAGATAAGGGAAACGAATTGGGATCCTTGTCGTAAATACCAGGGAGTGAAATCCGGACAGATAACGACTCCGAATACCTTCAATATGTATAGCAACCGTGAACCGCGTTTTTATCTGGCTGTATTGTATAACGGTGCCTGGTTCCATCAGGAAGGACGTATGACGGAGATGATGTCTAACCAGGCGGACGGAGGACCGACCCACGATGCGCCTCAAAACGGCTACCTGAACAGGAAGAAAATATCACTGGAATCTATTCCTAGAGATGGCAAACGTCCTTATCGTCCGGGTATCCTGTACCGTATGGGAGAGGCTTACCTGAATTATGCGGAGGCTTTGAACGAATGTGAACCGGGAAATAAAGATATCATGCTTTATCTGAATAAGATCCGTGAACGTGCCGGTATTCCTGAATACGGAACAGGAACAGATAACAATGGCTTTCAACGCATCCCTTATACAGACAATCAGGCGACAGTACGTGAACTGATTCGTAAAGAACGTCGTGTTGAATTATGTTGCGAAGGTATCCGTTATCACGATGTCCGTCGTTGGAAATTAGGTGAAGAACTGCTGAACGGGTATGATTATGGAATGAATTTCGGCGGTACGGAGTATTCTGACGATGCTTCCAACAGCAATGCATTCTTTGTCCGTTCAAAATGTTTGTTGCGTGCATTCCAGAAGAAACAGTATTGGATGCCTATCCATCAGAGTGAAGTGGATAAAGACCCGACTTTGATTCAGGCCCCTTTCTGGAATACGAATGAGTAAAATAGAAGTGTGTTTTTAATTATTATATAGTTTATTGCAAAAGAGGATGTTAGTACTAACATCCTCTTTTATTATCCTTCTTCCTGCTTCATCTCTACTTCTTTCACTTTCCGGAACAGATCGGACGCAAAAATAAAGTCGTTCAATGCTTTATTATTCGAGGTGATGACCTGGTCTTTCGTTCCCTGCCATTCTTTTACACCTTCCTTGATAAAGATGATGTTTTCTCCGATATTCATAACGGAGTTCATGTCGTGGGTGTTGATAACGGTCGTCATCTGGTATTCGGTAGTGATATCATGGATCAGATCGTCTATCAGCAACGATGTTTTAGGGTCCAGGCCCGAGTTCGGTTCATCACAGAATAAATACTTCGGATTCAAAGCGATCGCGCGGGCAATGGCAGCACGTTTCATCATACCACCGCTGATCTCGGACGGGTATAAATGTTCAGCTTCCTCAAGATTGACACGTTCCAGGCAGAACATGGCCCTTTTTTCTCTATCTTTATAAGACTCTTTCGAGAACATATTGAGCGGGAACATCACATTTTCAAGAACGGTCATACTGTCAAACAAGGCAGATCCCTGGAACAGCATTCCCATTTCCCGGCGGAGCATGTTCAACTCCTGTTTGTTCATTGAAGTAAGGTCCCGTCCGTCATACAGAATCTCGCCCGAATCAGGTTTCATCAGGCCGATGATATTTTTGATCAGAACCGTTTTACCCGAACCGCTTCGTCCGATGATCAGGTTGGTCTTCCCTGTTTCAAAGACTGCGCTGATATCGTTCAACACTTTACGGCCTTCAAATGATTTCGTTATGTTTTTTACTTCTATCATTTTTTACGTAAGCATTAAATGGGTCATTATTACGTCTGCCAGCAGGATCATGATGCTGCTCATTACGACAGCATTCGTACTAGCTTTACCGACTTCGAGTGCTCCTCCTTTCACATAGTAACCGAAATAAGCGGCTATCGATGAGATGATGAAGGCGTAAACTACCGATTTTATAATAGAATACCAGATATAAAATTCATTGAAATAAAATTGCAATCCATATTCGAAGGAAGCCGGTGTCATACCCGTTCCTGTCGAATGGCTGGCCGCTATACCTCCCAGTATCCCCGTGAACATACTGAAAATAACCAGTACAGGAATAAAAATCATCAGCCCTGCGATTTTCGGCATGATCAGGAAGTTGGCGGAGTTGACGCCCATGATCTCCATCGCATCGATCTGCTCTGTTACCCGCATCGTACCGATCTCGGATGCAATGTTACTCCCGACCTTACCGGCAAGGATCAGACACATGATAGAGGATGAAAACTCCAGCAGGATAATTTCACGGGTCGTATATCCGATCGTAAATTTAGGAATCAGCGGAGAGCTGATATTCAACGATATCTGGATGGCGATAACCGTACCGATAAAAACGGAGATGATAATTACGATCCAAAGCGAATCTACCCCCAGCTTATATATTTCTTTTATCAATTGTTTGAAGAACATGCTCCATCTGTCAGGGATCGACAAGGATTTTCCCATCAAGATGACATATTCTCCCATTCTTTGTAATGCTTTATTCATCATTTTATTGATTACTTATCTGTTCCAGTCTGCAAATATAACTGAAATATGTCAACAACTGTTCATGGTTTAGGATTTTATAGCTTACCCGGAATGTATAAGACAATCCGTTAGTTCACCTCGCTTTTATTTCCGGACTTGCCGGAAACGGAAGGAACATGGCCGTCTTTACGAAATTTGACTTGTCCGGAAACGGCAGATTTTGCCGTTTCTGCTATTTCATGGGGATTCACTTTCACTGCGCCTTTCACGAGTTGCGGAAGGTTATAGGCTTTGAATAAGTCTTGATAGAAATCCGGATTCTTCTGGGGAAGAAGAAATGGTTTTCCTATCTCCCCGTTCTCTCCGATATGGGCGATAAAAGGACGGTTATATACACCGTCCAGCCGGCGGCTGCTGAAAACGATCCACCGGCTGTTGGACGACCAGTTGGTATAGCTTTCCGAATAATCCGTATTCAGCGCTTTTGCAGGCTTAAAACTTTTTGTGCGGGTGTCATACAGGTACAGATCCGATTCTTTATCCCAGCTCAGGAAACAGCCGCTGGAGGCAACGCTGCAAAGAATATAGCGTCCGTCGGGCGATATACTCGGTAGTGAAACTCCTTTTCCTTCGGAAACCAGGTCTACCAGCGTGTCGACTTTCGAAGCGAACTCTTGCCGGTCGACATCGAAATCGATGCTGCATAGCCGGTATTTCACACGGTCGAAATCCTGGGGCAGACTGTCCACACGCGGACAACTACAGAAATAAAGTTTTTTCCCATCGGGAGAGAAAACCGGGAAATTCTCTAACTGCTCCTTGTCGGATAATAACGGGCTGGTATAGACTTCATTTTTGTCTGTATCGTAGAGTACGATATCTGAATACAGGTCGTACACTTCTATCAGTTTACTGTTCGCTTCAAAAAAAGACATTTGAGTGTTATTGGTAGAAAATGCGATATCTTTTCCGGAAGGATGCCAGTACGGGTATACAAAATTGGAAATCGTATACTCGGTTTTGGTTTCCAGTTTGACGACCGATCCGTCTTTTATCAGGATAGTACCCGGATTGATCTTGCGCATATGAAGGACCATTTGATCCGGATCTCCCTGATTGAAGGAATGGCAGTTCATGCAGTTATGTCCCGTTTTATCATTGGCAATGATCTCTTTTTCTGAAAAAGAAGAAAGTTCCCGCTGATAGATTCCCATTTCATTCCAGTTGGCGTAAGTCGGTTCTATCAACCGGTAAACGAGATGACTGTCTATCGGATCGGGGGAGATATGCCAATGGAACGGGCGATGGGCTATCCAGCCGTCCTGATCCGGAGTATAAATAGTTACCGTCACCTTATCCCCCTGAGCCTGCTCTAGCAGGTGGCGCCATTTTGTTAACGGGATGTTCACGTAATCGGAGACCGATAGGGTGAACTGGTAATCCCTGGCCGAAAACAGCACCTTGCATTTTCCTCCGGGTTCCAGGCGGAAATTCAACGGTGCAATATTGACAGGAACCGTAATCTCTTTATAATCCGGGAAAATAGGCGGACAATCCTCGGAGGACCGTGCCTCCGAAAGTCTTTCGGAACAACTTAGTGCCAATGCACTCCAAAAGAGTAGGATCGATATAACCGGGCGGATATGTATTTGGGGTTTCATTTTTTGAGGATTAAAATTCGTTCGTGTACTGTACGTAAAACCAATACGACTGCTGGAAATTTCCGCTTAACTGCTTTTTGATCACCTCCGGGGTTTGTCCGGACTGGTTGATTTGCAGGTAACGGTAAAAATCAGTGACGACGTCCTGGGGTATATTCCATTTGCCGATCAGTGTATTGTCGCGTAACATATAAGCATACATAAGTAAAAACTCCTGGTAAGAACGGGGAAACGGCCTGCCGGTCCCATGGGGAAGGTTCGCTATGCAATGGATAAATCCTTTGTAATCATTCGCCAGGATATATTTGGCCAACAGGAAATCACGGACTTTAGGATTCTCCGGGTCCTCCCTGTGTTTGCATGCCACGTTGTAGAGCATTTCTTTTGCCAGGAACGAATCGTTTTCTTTATATTGTGCCATCGGTATCCGTAAATGCTCCGGGTACTTTCCGGACAAAACGGCTTGCTCCATCTCTTTGGCCCAATTCCGGTAACGTAAGGTCTGTTTTAAGGCATGTATATACTTCATTCCGGATTTGGAGTTCCCGCGTATAATCTCCAGTTCTGCCAGTCGCTGGAACATATAAGGAGATTGTCCCGAAGGTGATTGGGTGTTAGCCATGTAGAGGTAGGCACGGGCTCCGTCATACATGTCCAGATAATAATATGTCTCACCGGTCAGGAACATAGGGAGATAACTGGAAGTCCAGAACTCGTTTATATTCGCCCGTTGTGAGAAACTCATCATTTGGTCGGGCAATTCTCCCTGGTTCAGTAAAGCCAGATTGACGTATGAAACAAAGACGGGATTCCGGTAGGGATGTTCGCTGGCGATCCGGACTATTTCTTTCCACTCCCTTTTTTTGAACAAGTGATCGAGTGTATAAAGCATCTCTTCACTTTGGTCCCTTTTGCTGCAGATAAGGACTCCGCTACCTCCGATAATACAACAGGCAAGTAAGGCGGAAATCCGGTCTGCATATTTAGACTTGGCGGTCATCCGGCTGCCCCATATTGCGAGGAGGCTGCTCAATGCCGGAGAAAAGAGAATATACCAAATAAGAACAGGACTGTTATTCCCCTGGTAAAAAGCGGTGCCGAACCAGGTATCGTTCCAGGATAGCGGGATCAGGTATTGTCTTACGTACAAAGGAAATACTAATGATAATAATAAAAGTACCGTCAGAAAACAGCTGTTTCTGCCGCCTCGCAGTAGTTCGTGAACGACTAGCAGCGACGTATAAACTATCAGGCCACCTCCCGTACTTCCGTATATGACGGGGACCAGCAGTAAAGCTGCGGCATAACGCAGCCACCTCTTAGCGAAGCAGGAGACACCCCAGGCAAGTCCCATAGCGATCAGAACTGCTGCCAAACCTCCGAACCGGGCATTTATATCCATAAAAAACAGAGTGCATATAACCGGTGGAATCAATAAAAAGGTATCCGTGGCTTTCAGTTCCCAGCTACGGACAATACGCTTTTGTAGGGAGAATAAAAGTAATAAAGCGAATGTGAGTAACAGACCTCCGGCATAGTTCCAGGCATAAAATTGGGTGAAAAATGCCCCCAGATAATCAGCTGCTCCCCCGGGTTTGCCGATCAGCGATTGAAAATAAAGTCCCGTGAAGCGGAACAACTGTAGTTGTTCGACATATAACAGATGGTAGTTATAGAAGAAACAGAAGAAAACAGCTATGAACAGGAATAGGATACCGGCCCTGTATTTTGATAGAAGTTTCATGTATAATCGTTTATTTACCATGGATTTTCAAAGTCTTTAGCAGTGAATGTCTTATTGCGTCCGATAAAAGAAGTGCCGTCCGCCGGTTTCTTTCTGTTTGTTAAACGATACAACAAAGCGACCGGTGTAAGAACGATAAAATAAATACATCCCAGAATCAGGGGCGTAAAGAGCCGGTTCAGCAATAAACCGAACTTGCTCCATACGCGAATAACCGGATCTTTTATTTTTTGAAACAGAGTCATTTTGCAGTCTTTTAGAATAAGGCATAAATAAAAGGAGCCAGTACCGTATTACCGGTTGCCAGCAATAACAGTCCGATCAGTAACAACAGAACGATCAGAGGCATCAGCCACCATTTTTTTCGTTCACGGAAAAATCCCCATAGATCTTTTAGAAATTCCATATTATGTTTTGCATTGTTTTTTATCGAAGATTATATTTTCCATTACCAGATAATCCATATCCGTTGTCATGAAACAACGGAAGGCATCTGCCGGAGAGCAAACGATCGGTTCGCCCCGGACATTAAAACTTGTGTTGATCAGCATCGGACATCCGGTTTGCTCTTTGAAAGCTGTCAGCAAAGACCAGAATAGCGGATTCGTCTCCCCGTCTACCGTTTGTAACCTGGAGGAGTAATCGACATGTGTGATCGATGGATAATCGGATTTGGCAATTCTCCTTTTTTCCGTGATTTCCAGGTCTGCATATCCGGGCGGAAGTTCTTTTTTGTAGCAGTCTCTTATCTCTGCTGTCAGCAACATATAGTCGGAGCACACCGGACAATCAAAATAAGAAGCCGCCTCTTCTTTTAATATCGCCGGGGCAAACGGACGGAAGCTTTCCCTGAATTTTATTTTCAGATTGACTCTTTGCTGCATCTCCGGATAGCGGGGATCGGCTAAAATACTCCGGTTTCCCAATGCCCGCGGACCAAATTCCATTCGTCCCTGAAACCAGCCGATACAGTTTCCCCGCGCTAACAGGCGGGCGGTATGGCGGCAAAGTTCTCTCCGGTCGTCGAAGGTCCGGAACGGTACATTTTCCTTCTCAGCCAGTTCCCGGATCTCAGCATCGGTATAAGCAGGTCCGAGTAGCGCCCCTTTCATTCGGTCCGGTTGGCGGCAGGCGCGTTCTTTACCGGCATGAATATAATACGCAGCCAATGCAGCCCCCAAGGCGCCCCCGGAGTCTCCGGCAGCCGGTTGGATAAAGAGCTGGTCGAATACTTTTTCTTTTATGATTCTACCGTTTGCAACGCAATTCAGGGCAACTCCTCCTGCCAGGCATAAGGCGGTGGCCGAGGTCTCTTTCCGGGCTTCGTGAACCAGTTTCAACAAGATCTCTTCGGTGACGATCTGTGCTGCACAAGCCAGGCTGCAATGCGTCGGCAGAAGATCGGTTTCCGGTTTCCGTCGGGGAAAACCGAATAACTTTTCCCATTTCCGGCTTTTGACCATTGTCAAGCCTGTCTGATAATTGAAATAAGCTTGATTCAAAGTGATCGAACCATCCGGGTGGATACGTACCAGGCGTTCTTTTATCAGCTCGGCAAACCGTAATGTCGTTTCTGAGGACCGGTCTCCGTATGGGGCTAATCCCATTAATTTGTATTCTCCTGAGTTTACACGAAATCCCAGGTAATAGGTAAAAGCAGAGTAAAACAATCCGATTGAATCCGGGAAATGCATCTCTTTCAGTACTTCGATCTTATTTCCTTCTCCCAGCGACAAAGACAAGGTGGCCCATTCGCCGACTCCGTCGACCGTCAGGATCGCTGCTTTTTCATATGGAGAGGCAAAGAATGCGGAAGCCGCATGTGCCAGATGATGTTCCGTGAAAAGTAACCGGGTATGTGTTTCGTCATATCGACCGAGTGTACGCAGTTCTTTTCTCAACATCTGTTTGAAAAACATTTTCTCTTTGATCCATATGGGAATACCTTTCAGGAAAGGCCTGAATCCCAGCGGAGCATGCCGGTAGAAGGTTTCCAGGATACGTTCGAATTTCATGAACGGTTTGTCATAAAAAACGACGATATCGATTGTTGATAAAGTAATTCCGGCTTCTTGCAGACAAAAAAGAATTGCCCTGCGGGGAAAAGAGGGATCGTTCTTTATCCGGGAAAAACGCTCTTCCTGTGCAGCGGCGACAACTTTACCGTCTTTTAACAAAGCAGCGGCCGAATCGTGATAATATGCTGATATTCCTAATATATACATTTGCTTTTGTTCCTCTATCTGGTCAGTTTTCGATCCGGATACAGAGCAGCAGCCTCCGTATTTCCTATTTGTAAATAGATTTCCCTGATTTTCCGGTAGATCTCATCCGACGGAGTTGTTTCCAGTAATTTTTTATACCGGATGATCTCGATGCAATGATTTTTTAACGTCCGGAAATTCATGGCACTTTGATTGTTGGCTATTGCATATTCCATATATTGGACAGCAGTCTCCGGCTTGTCGAGGCGTAGGGCGACTGATATGATTTCTTTTGCATATGGAAATGAGTTATGCAGAGCGAAACTTTTCCGGTAATGCTCCAGTGCCTCTTCATACCGATGCATCACGGTACAAATATCCCCCGCTGACGAATAAAAGGCCGGATCATATTCATTGTCCAGTATGCGTACCCTCATCAGGTCGAGAGCCAGCGGGTAATCTTTTACCGATACGGCATATTTATAGAGGGTTTCCATCGACTTATACCAGTTTTTCTCACGGACATATTGCATCGCCATCTTTTCAACCGGTGTTTCAGCCTGTATCGTATCGTTTCCTGTTTCGAAGAACGGGAACCCTTGTTTCAGGCGGACGCAGGAATATGCTCCGGCCAGTGAGTCGAATTCCAGGACCGGAAAAGTCGACAGGCTTTCTCCGGTAACGACATATTCGTTCATCTTTTTCTCCCGGAAAAATCCGGCTCCGTTCAATTCCCGTAAAAAACATTTTGCGATCAGCCTGTGTCCTTCTATGGTCGGATGCACATGTTCCAACAACAGTTTATAACCGGGGATATGATCAGGAGATTCGGCTTTGAAAGCGGCTTCTGCGTCTACTTTATGTGTATTGTTGAATGTACCGGCTAGCCGGTCGATCGTTTCGTTTATTTCATCCGGTGCCCGGAAACGTAATCCGTCTTTTTGTTTCGCATCGTTGAAATAGCTGTAAGCCTTTTCTTTTTCCCCCAATGCCAGTTTTACCTTCCCCAGAAGGTAGGAACAGTCAGCATAGGCAGGATCCTGGTTGTAAAGGAGGGTCAGGATGGAATCAGCCGTTGTGATCTCTCCTTGACCGACAGAGAGCCGGGCAGCCTGTAACTGTTCCCGGTAAAATGTGGAATCGGTCTTTTCCGACAAGATACTCCTGAAAGGATATTGGTCTTTCAGATTCATCCCTACGGTAGAGCAGAATACCGGAATATTCTCTTCATGGAAAACAGACATAAGGTCCTCCATATTACGTCTGAACTGGTCGATACCCTTGTAAAAAAGCGGACTTTGATATTTTATCAGTTGGTTTTTAACTACATACTTCATCAGATTGTCAGACTCTTTATCGATGCTGCGACTTCTGAATGAATGGGTGATCTGCTCCAATAACTGGACCAGCCGTGTCTGGCGCAAGCGGATGATCATTCGTACGGTTGTCGGATTGTTACCGAACGTATTTGTCGATCCTACACCCAATGCACCGTAATATTCATTGTGTCCTCCGTAGATGAGGATCGCATCCGGTTCGTATTTTGCCAGTTCTTTTCCGAAGTCATAGAATGTGTAGGAGTTGATTGCCGTCAGGGAAAGATTGATGATCTCGATGTTTTTTGAAGGATTATTTTTCTGCAATTCATATTTCAGCATTCGCTGGAAAGAAATATTGTTTGGATAAGGAAAACCGAGGGCGGCAGATTCTCCCAGAACGAACATACGTATGGTGTTGGCATCTTTCTTTTTTTTGAAGAATTCGATATTTCCTGTGGTTGCCTGTGAGGCTGTAAAATAACGCTTACTGATCTCTTTATTCATGTACAGATATTGCCCGTCGGGTGTCGTGAGGAACAAATGATCCAGATCGATCCCGTATCCGCCCCATCGTAATCCTGATTCGGCAAGAAACAGTATCACAAGAGGTAATAACAAGCTGAAAAGTAATCCAAATGTATTTTTATATCTGTTTGTCATGTTTGAGCCGATATGTATTATGAACACAGATGGCATAGATAAAAGTGCCATCTGTGTTCTGTAAGGATAGTATTACGGGATTTTCACTTCTATAACAGTGCTGTAATTGTAATAATTACCGGAGTTTTCTCCTAAAGCACCTGCCCGGAAGTAATAAGTTTTCCCGCTTTGCAGGCCTGTAAATTCAGCTTGTAATGTAGAAGAAGCGATTTGATCGTCCGTCATTTCACTTAGTTGGGCTTCTACTTTGCCCGTATAAGTGTTTTTATCTACATACTGAGTTTTTCCACAGTAAAATTCTACCGCCTTTATCACTCTTTTGCTGGAAGTGTGTTTTACTGTTGCCGTCATTTTAACAGTTGTTCCAGAAGCTGTTGCATTGGCTGAAACACGGAGGAAAGGGGTTACTTTCATCTCCAGCGTCTGGGTACCGCTGATTTCTATTTCTACTTTTTCCGGAGTCTCAAACGGCCCCTCGGCTACGATTTGGTATTTCCCCGGGAAAATAGCATTATTGGTAAACGTCCCGTCTTGTTTCGTATAGAAATCGTTCGGCTGGTTTGCCCAATTCCCGTTATAAAACTCATAGATACGGATACGGGATCCGTTCTGATACTGGCAAGGTACATTCTCATTCGTTTCTGCATCCACCAACGCTCCTGTGAGTGAGGCTGTCGGTTCGTCGTAGTTGTCCAGGCTGCACCCCTGGAAACCGATTAATCCGCAAAGGACTACTGCTAAAAATATTATTTTTCGCATATGTATCTGTTTTGATAATTAAAAACCAGGATTCTGAACTAACAAATCGTTCTTCTCGACTTCTGGTATCGGTTGATAATAGTTTTTATCCAGGAATGTTTTAGGCAACTGCATGGTGTTCGGACCTTTCTCGAATGTATATTTGCGGGTCTTATAATCCATCCAGGGGATCAGGGCGGAGAACATGGTGTTGTTCATCACTTTGGTCGCAGTTCTCCAGCGTACCAGATCCCAGAATCTCAGATTCTCGAAAGCCAGTTCGACCTGGCGTTCGTGACGCACGTCTTCGATCGTGATACCTGACTTCTCTTTGATACCGGCACGTTTCCTCACTTCGTTCAACCGGGGCAATGCCTGACTGCCCTTACCTAGTTCGACTGCCGCTTCAGCATAATTCAACAGCGTTTCCGCATAGCGGAATACCATGAAGTTCGTTTCCGAGCGATCTTGTTCCACCCGGTTGTTCGGATCCATGAATTTCTTAATGTAAAAACCGGTACGGCTACAGTCTCCCTGCATCACCAGGCCATCCTTTCCACTGGTTGTCAGGCTGGGATCTTCCGGGAATTTGTCGGCGAAAGCCGTTGCTTCGACCTTTACACCGTCACTACCGATTATACCGCGTCTGATCTCTAAC
This sequence comes from Parabacteroides sp. AF14-59, assembly GCF_003479515.1. NCBI lineage: Bacteria > Pseudomonadati > Bacteroidota > Bacteroidia > Bacteroidales > Tannerellaceae > Parabacteroides > Parabacteroides sp. AF14-59. The sequence goes on from NZ_QUHH01000014.1 coordinate 115,583, forward strand.
ACGTTGTTTTGCCAGGGACAGTTCGGATATAATACAGAAGCAAAGAAACGGGGATCTTTATCTTTAAAGATATCGTCGGCATTGTCATAGAAAATAGGATTTCCGCTGGCATCTTCTGTTTTCAGAGCACCCGGTGTGCCGTCCGTATATTCGTAGGCTTCCACTAATTCCAGTGTCGGACTGGTATTGGTTCCCCAGTCGATTTTGAACGAAGGAGCTGCCATCGCATAATCGAAATTATGTCCCTTATCCGGAACAGCATATGCTTTTACATAGATCGCTTCCTCGTGTAAGGTCTTATCCAGGAACAGATTCTGATAGTTAGCCGCTTTGTCGTCATTTTTTTCATACAGCGAGTATTGTCCCGACTGAATGATCATTTCGGATGCCGCCATAGACTTTTCGAAGAATGAATTTGCCTTGTCGGCTGGGATACCCACCAGTCCGTTCAGCTGAAGGTTTCCGTATTTGCTGATCGAACCGGCATATAACATTGCGCGTGATTTCAATGCGGCTGCAGCATACTTGGTGGCACGGAACTGATCTGTTGCGGCATAGCTTTCAGGCAGGCCGGCAATTGCCAGGTCACATTCTTCTGCGATGAAGTTCCAGGTCTCTTCCTCTGTGTTTCTGGCTACCTTTAATTCGTCGATGTTTCCTCCGGTATACTCCTGCACTTCTTTGATCAGCGGAACACCGCCGAAACGTTTCACCAGGGAGAAATAGTAGAAAGCACGGATGAAATGTCCTTCTGCGATATAACGGGTTTTCAGATCTTCCGCAATGTTAGCATCCGGAATTTTCTGGAAGAACTCGTTGACTATGCGGATATCTTTGTAAGCGCTTCCCCAAAGGTTGTTATCACTCTGGTCGTTGCTCATAAAGCTGTTGGAGAAGGTCGGTGTATACGGATGTCCCCATGAATAACTACGCATGGATTCGTCCGTATAATGGCCCAGAGTACCCCAGTTGATCAGCCAGCCATGAGGTTCGACAAATACTTTTTCATACATCCCGGCCATATACGCCTGGATGGCGCTTTCACTCGACCAGACATTATCGTCGGATATGACATCCAGCGGTTTCCTGTCCAGAAAATCATTAATGCAGGACGTGAAGGAAAATAATCCGCTAACGGCTAATATTATCAATAATTTTAAACTTTTCATATTCTATTCTTTAAAAAGTAACATTAACACCAACATTCCATATTCTCAATTGCGGATAAAGGATACGGTCGCTGCTCGGAGCTTCCGGGTCACCGAACGGAAGGTTGTCGAAAGTCAGCAGGTTATTGCCCGATACGTATAATCTCAGGTTACTGATACCTGCCTGACTCATCCATTTGCTTGGGAACGTGTAGCCGAATTCCAGATTCTTTACACGCAGGTAATAAGAACTGATCGTGTTGAATGTTGAAGTTCTCTTGTTCGATTCCTTACCGGAGTTATAGGTTGAAGGATATTTTCCGGGAATCCATTCTGAATTCGGATCATAGAGGTCGGCACGGTGCCATCTGTCCATGAAACATTCCAAGGCACTTGAACCGTTGAACAGGGCATATCCCATGATCCCGTCCATACGTGTGCTGTAATTGGTAGCCCCTTGCATCAGGATAGAGAGGTCGAATCCTTTCCAGGAAGCGGAGAGATCCAGTCCGAAATAGATTTCCGGCGTATTGCTGCGGCCGACCGGTTGCAAGTCGTACTCGTTGATAACACCGTCACCGTTGAAGTCTTCAAATTTCAGGTCACCCGGCATAAGCGTCGTATTGCCGGCGCCATCCTGTACGGCCCAGTTGTTGATCTCTTCCTGGTTCTGGAACTGTCCGACATACTTATAACCGAATTCCATATTTTGCCATCTGTCACTCCGGTTGTTTCTCCAGTTGGTATATGAACTGATCGGATCGGCCTGTTCGATATGACGGTCTTTGATACGGGTGAATGACATATTACCTTTGACTGAATAAGTCCAGTCGCCGATTTTATTGGTATGTCCCAACACAAGCTCAAAACCGCGATAGTCGTCACTGTTCAGGTTTTCCTGTGGGAAAGAGGCTCCGAATGTATTCGGAAGAGATCCTGAACGGTAGGCTATCAGACCGTCTCTTTTACGATAGAATACGTCGAAGTTAACTTCCAGCATCCGGTTCCATAAAGAAGCATCGATGCCGACATTGACGATTTTGGAGGTTAGCCAGGTATAATCGAGGTTAGCCAATCCTTTTGTTATTACACTGTTGATCACGTCGCTCCCGAAAATATAATTGGTTCCGCCCGGATAATTATAACCGGTCAGGTATTGGAACGCCTTTACAGTGGCATTACCGTCCCTGTCTAATGCCTGGTCGTCTCCCATAACCCCGTAAGAAGCACGAAGTTTCAGGTTGTCTATGATCGAAGTATTGTTTTTGATGAATGCTTCTTCCGATAAACGCCAACCGGCTGATACGCTGGGAAAGAATCCCCAACGGTTATTTTTGTAAAATTTAGCGGAACCGTCCTCTCTGAAGGCGAACTCAAACAGATATTTGCTCATATAGTCATAGTTGATACGTCCGACAAATGAAACATTAGCCAGTTCACTTTCCACACCGTTATTGGTCTTGTTTTTATCCATACCGGCATTGATCTGGTCGAGTGCGTCGATAGCGAACTGCCGGTAAGCCGATACATAATCATCCAGGTCTTCGCGCTGTTCATACAGGAAGAGGGCTGAGATATTATGTTTGTCCATGAAAGAACGGTTGTAATTCAAAGAAAATTGCAACAGGTTCTGTTCACTTGTATAGTCTTTGCGATACAAGGCAGAGGGAGAGTTCCCGGTAAAGACCTTATTATATTTATCACTTGCCTGATCATGTGAATATAGATAGAATTCTTTTTGAAAATTCTTAGTTTCTTCGACCTTTGTCAGGTAAGAGAACATCACTTTGGCAGACAGACCGGGAATAAAAGGCATGTCATATTTCAACGCGAACGAACCGTTGAAAAGTTTCTTTTTCTCTTTCCGGTATCCGGATACATCCGCATCGGCACGGGCTAATGGGTTTTGAAAATTGGTCAGACCGTAATGAATACCTTCTTCATCGTTCGCATAAGGTGAGAATGTCGGAAGCATACGGGTTATACCGTGAATGATATACGTGTCTTCATCGTACGGTTGCATTTTGTTTTCGACATGTCCTCCCAATTGTACGTCTGCCGTCAGGTGTTTGGCTATTTTAGCCGACACATTGGAGCGGAAATTATAACGGCTGAAACTCAGGTCACCGGTGGAATAAATACCTTCCTGATCCAGATAACCTACAGAAGCGAAGTATTTTACATCTTCGTTTCCTCCGTTAATGTTTATATTATGTTGTGTCTGAGGTGCATTTTTCCGTGTGAGGATATCTTTCCAATTATAGCTTTTATAACCGTCCTGTGTCCCTTCCTGGAATAAGGCCAGTTTTTCAGGGCCATAAATAGGAGAGTTCCCATGATTTATGGCATCTTCGTCCACGAGTTCTGCATACTGGGCTGCATTGACAACATTGGGATAATTCGTAAAGTTTTGGAATCCAACGGAGCCGTTGTAAGTAATCTTAGCTTTGCCGGCCGATCCTTTTTTGGTCGTGATCAATACGACACCGTTACCGGCCTTTACACCATAGATAGCTGCAGCAGCGTCTTTCAGGACGGAGATACTTTCAATTTCATTTGGATCGACCTGGAATCCGGGTTGTTCTATCCCATCGACGAGGATCAGCGGTTTACCAAAGCCGCGGATATCCACGGATGATTCGGACCCCGGCATACCACCGGTGTTCTGAACACGTACACCCGGCAGACGTCCGACCAGTGCATTACTGATATTTGCAACGGGAGCCTGTACGATTTCGTCTGCTCCGATGGCTGTTACAGCACCTGTTACCGTTACTTTCTTTTGTGTACCGTAGCCGACAACGACTACTTCTTCCAGTTTCTGCGTATCTTCCGATAAAGTAGCTGTTATCTGTGACTTACCTGTCACATCCACTTCTTTACTATTGTAACCGATATAGGAAATGACAAGAATTGCTTTTTCGGGAACATTTAAAGAGAATTCACCGTTTATGTCAGTGATGGTTCCATTGGTTGTCCCTTTTACAACCACATTGGCTCCGATAATAGGTTCGCCTGTCTGATCATTGATAATACCCTTTATCTGGCGGGTCGATTGTTGGATTACCGGATTGGTTGGAGCTTGTTTTGCAAGTTGTTCTAAAGTGATGTCGGTAGCAGAAATACCTGAGGTAGTTTGTGCATCTGAAGCCATCATGTGAGTCAGACTGAAAGGTAACAACAATGCGGTCATTTTCACAATTTGCATAGTCTTGTGTGATTGGGAATCCGGGACTATCGATTGTTTATCCATACATTAATAATTATTATAAGGTTATACACTCTGACTTTCATTGAAGGAAAGTCAATTAAATAGCTTATCGGAGGAAGAGAATATCTTCTCTGCGCACTCCTTTATTTTTTTAGCTGCTGTCCATATCCGATCGTGATAAATTAGGATTGTTACAGGAATAAAAAATTGAGTTTCTGTTTGTGTTTTTAATTTGTTAATTTAAACATAACACTCTTTTTGAACGATAATATTTTAGATCCGAAAAGGTAAAATCTTACCCGCCTTATAGTTATCCGTTGCAATCTAATTGCCGGATTGTTTACGTTGGGTTTTACAAGAAGAGTACTGATGTATCTTCGTTCTTGCAGAACTATGGTATTTTAGGGATTAATTATTACAAATATTTTCTTAATGTTAAAAGGGAAGACTCGGATTAGGGGTATTTATGTTAAAAAGGCGCGTTTTTTGCTGTTGTATAACATGTATGTGATTTTTTTATAAAAAAGATACACTTGTGAATAAAAAACGTTACATTTGCACTGTTTAATGTGCATGAGTTCTGCAAGAACAAGGGCTCTGGTTCTTCCGTTTATGGTTTTTCTTACAATATCTTTCTTATTAGGTCAGGTACCTGGTTCCTTCGTCGATTCCGGCTTGTATAGGATAAATAAGAACAAAGCTGTTACCCTGAAAATACTTGTTCAGATATCCGGGGATTCGTGGCATGACGGGGTCGTAAGATAAGCCTTCTTTCCGGCTGAAGATTACCCACATGCTGTCGTTGGCTTTTACATCCCGGAATACGATCAGAAAATCATCCCAGTCACTGAAGTTCACGTATGATATTTCTCCGGCTCTTTTGGCAAATACTTTTTTGATTGCTTTCAGCGTATCCTCCGAGCCATAGAATACAACTTTGGCTCCGGCATTTTGCAATACGTTCCATACCCGGTTCATGATCGCCAGGAAGCCGATCTCTTTTTCGGCCTGGTCAGGCAGGATGATCAGATGGCGTTTGATGGTTGCTAACGGTTGTACGGGCTTGTAGATAAAGGTGGTAACGCTGCTATGCTGTAATACGTTTTCAACGATATTCCCCAGGAATGCAGCCGGAATATCTTTTTCCTTGTGAAGTCCGAGAACCAGGTCGGTTATCTCCCGTTCCTTCACGACACTGGTGATCGCATTGGAAATGCTCAGGTCGTAGCGAAGCAGTCCTTTCAGTCGTGTATCGGTGGCTGCTGCCGTATCGACAGCCGTTTGCAATACCCGTTTGGATGATTTCTGTGTCTTATCGTCCGAGTTCTGGTTGTCGATAACTTTCAGGGCGTACAGGCCGCTGGTATTTGTTTTCGATTTAATGGCAAGGCTGAGGTTGACCAGTTCTTCTACCGTCTCTTCATTGCTGACAGGGATCAGGATATGTTCATCCTTCGTTTCATTCTCTTCCGTTTCTTCTTCGGATTCCTTCATGGCAATATTATGTGCCCCTTTTTGTGCAGAGAAAGAGGCTATTGCACAAGTCACCAGGATCATCAGGATCGTCCCGTTCAGAACACTTTCGTTCAGGAGGCGTATCGGTTCCCCGTTGGCATCCGTTCCCAGGATCACATTGTATCCGACCATGACAGCCGCGAGAGTTGCTGCCGCCTGTGCATTGCTTAATCCGAAAATGACGCTTCGCTGATCGACCGACAGCCGGAATGTCTTTTGCGTCAGCCAGGCAGCGGCGTATTTGGCTGCCGTAGCGACAACGATCATCACTATGCCGACCTTAATCGTCTCGAAACTGGTAAAGAAAGCTCTGTAATCGATCAGCATGCCGACGCTCAGCAGAAAGAACGGAATGAAAATGGCATTCCCGACAAACTCGACACGGTTCATCAGCGGTGAACTTTGCGGTATCAGCCTGTTCAGTGCCAGCCCGGCAAGGAAAGAGCCGATGATCGCTTCCATCCCGGCCAATTGGGCAAGGAATGCTCCGAAAAAGACCATCGACAGCACGAAAATATATTGTGAGATATTATCATGTACCCGTTTGAAGAACCACCGTCCGATAAAAGGAAATACCAGCAGGACTATCAGAGCGAATATAACGATGGAAACCCCTAAACGTATCCAGAAAGCGTCGTCGGCATTCCCTGTTGCCATTCCGACAATAATGGTCAATACCAATAACGCCAGTGTATCCGTGATCATGGTTCCCCCGACAGTAATACTGACCGCGTTATTTTTGCTGATCCCCAGCTTGCTGATAATCGGATAAGCGATCAATGTATGCGAGGCGAACATACTGGCAAGCAATACGGAGGTTTCCATGCTGAAATTGAGGACCCATAGTCCCACCGCCGTCCCCAATATCATGGGGATAAGGAAAGTATACATTCCGAAGACAAGACTTTTTCCGCTATTCTTCTTGAAGTCCCCCATATCTATCTCCAGTCCTGCCAGGAACATGATATAAAGTAAACCGGCCGTACCGGAAAGAATGATGCTGCTGTCACGCAGGACAAGGTTAAAACCGTTAGGCCCGATGATAGCTCCGGCTATGATCAGTCCCAGCAGGTGCGGAACTTTGAGCTTGTTCAACAGGAGCGGAGCCGCCAGGATGATCAACAGTATCAGTAAAAACTTCAATACCGGATCAGCCAGTGGAAGGGTGAAATCTATGTTCGAGAGTAGAATCATATCGACGGAGGTTTAGTTTATTCAATGTTTTTGTTTGACAATTTACATGTCCTGCATTGACAAGCCTTTTATTTCCAATGTGTAATGCGATAATTGTTTTTTTATGGAGGCAACTTTCTCATATAGGCGAGCTATATTGATCTTATTTGGATTTCGCTTAACTTCAGCTATCAATGCCTTCCCTTCAAAACGGTTGAGGGCGATAAGATCGATTTCATTCTCTCCTTTGTTGTCCCAATAATTGCCGATGTCCGTAATATCTTCGCTTTCAGCAATCCTGTCTCTGAAATAGCGTTCCAGGATATACCCGCTGTACTGTTCATAGTTTTTTAAGATGAATTTTTCAAGCATACCGTTTTTCCCCAGTTCAATCATAGACAGGTTTGGGAATATAAAACGAAACCAAAACATCAGATAATTATCATTCAGGCACCAGCGGCTGTTTCTGCTTTCCGGTTTTGAAAACATCGGTTTATTTCTGTTTATCAGGGAATATTCTTTTTCAAGATTAGCTAAATAAGCCCCTGTGTTTTTTCCTATAATCGAATCTACCTCGTTTTGCGCTGTCTTACCTGAAGCTATTAATTGCAAGATGGAAAAATAGGTTGCATATTCACGTCCGAATTCAGAAATAAGCAGATCGCGTCCTTCTGACAGGAACGGAGAATCAGGCCGCACCGTATAGTGAATCATTTTGTTGAATGTGGTAGCACCTGCTTCCATCAGTAAGGCAACATACTTAGCCACCCCTCCTGTTATAAGATAAAAAGCCAGCAGATCTTCGGGCGTATATCCCGGATTGTAATCTTTTAGTATCTCTTTTATCGTAGAAACATTGAATGGTTTTAGTATAATTTTAGATGTCAGGCGTCCGAACAACGGTTCTTTATTGTTTTCAAAAATCTTTTTCATCATGGAATAAATAGATCCGCAAGCTATGAAGTTTACCTTAGCTTCTTCCTTATATCTATCCCATATATTCTGGATATCGCTGAAAATGGAGCTGTTTATATTGTCAAACTCCTGGAATTCATCGATAATCAGTGTGAAATGAGTTTTTGTAGCGTAAATCATCAATTGCTCGAATAAGGTACGGAAGTTGTCCACCCGGCCGAATATATCCAGCTCCAGGCTTTCTTTGATGTCCTGTTGGAACTGTTCGCATAAAAGTACTTCACTTTTGCGGGAAACAAAGAGGTACAGAAACTTCTTTCCCCTTACGCTTTCGAGCAGTAAAGCCGTTTTGCCGATACGGCGGCGGCCAACCATCACTGTAAAACAAGCGCTGTTACGTGATTGCTCATTGATATCCTGTAGTAGCTTTAACTCTTTTTTTCGATCGTAAAATTTCATGCGCGTCTTAATTTAATCCCTGTTAATTTAATGGCTATTACATTAACGGCTGTTACAAAGGTAAAAGAAAGGATGTAGAATAACAAATTTTACGGCGACAAAATGGCAGTATGTCCTTGTGAAACGGTTAAATCTGTATTATTTGAATCGAATAATTCGAATTAAATAATTATATTTGCTGAAAAGAATATGTATATGGCAAAAGTGATTTGGCTTGAATCTGAAATTTCGCGGCGGTTATTTTCGCCGCCGCGAAATTTCAGATTTACAATGACCGAATATACATCGTTTGTTTCCCTCCGCCGATCTGAACCAGCTTGTTGCTGTCTATCAGTTGTTTCAGATCTTTCAGAGCCATGAACCGGCTGTAATGATTTATCTGCACGCAGGTACTACAGTTGATACATTTGTTTTTATTCACCTCTTTCATAATATTCTCCAGCCGTTGTTCCTGTGTGAGTTTTTCTGTTTTCGCCTTTTTCACCAGTTCCAGTCCGGCTTCCCTTACCTGTTCTTTCAGGGAGGTTGCGCAACGGAAACTAACGGTGTCAGCTTCTGCGATGACTTTGGGTTTGTCGTTTTCATCCGTTACTGTCCGGCTTTTCAGCGTGGGGGTGAAATATCCCAGTCCGTCCAGTTCGATACTATTCCCTTCCGCCAGGTGAAACCCCATCCAGTAGTTAAGCGCTTCCAATACCCCTTTTACGTCTGCCGACGAGATCGTACTCGACATCGAGATCATCTTGCACATGTACTTTGTATCGAGCGTACCCTGTGAAATGATCCGTGCATGCGGAATCTCCTTGTCTTCCCTGTCTCCCGGGACCGGTGTTTTGTACCATCCGAATTTTAAACTCATTACTATCTTGTTTTAAATGAATACCAGCCAAAACAAATTTTCATCCCATACACCCATTCATTCAATAATCATTGAACGAAAGGAAATCAATCATCAAACGAAAGAAGCATATATGTGTTTTATTCGTTTGATATATATCAAACGCAAAAACGTACGAATACAAATATAATACGGAATGGAAGGAATTGTACCGGAGATAGCATATATTAATGATATTCTCTCCTATAGAAAGGAATTACTGCGCTATAGAGGTTCATTATATGGAGATTTTATATAAATTGCGGAAAAATAATTCTTAATGCTTGTAAGCGATAAAAGCAAGACACTAGTATCTGTATTAATACCTGTTTATAATTCAGAGAAATTTATAAGGGAGACTGTCGATAGTGTTCTGGGGCAAACTTTGGCGGATTTTGAAATTTTGTTATTGGATGATGGTTCTGCTGATAAAAGTTCTGAGATCATAAAAAGCTATACAGACATTCGTGTAAAATATGTATCATGTACACATGATTTTATTAAAACTCTTAACCATGGAATTTATATAGCCAAAGGAAAATATATTGCTTTATTAGACCATGATGATCTTATGTTGCCCCATAGGCTGAAAGTGCAATATGAATATATGGAAGATAATCCCAATATTGTCGTATGTGGTGGATATATGTATTCTTTTGGAATGTATTCCCGATTAATGAAAGCACCGTTAACTCATTTGGATATTATAAAAACAATGATCATTCATTGTCCCATGATGAATCCAACCGGATTTATCCGGCGAGATGTGCTGATTGAACATAACTTGAGGTATTCGTATGGTTATTCTTTTGCTGCTGATTATAAATTATGGTCGGATATTGCTCAAATAGGAGAAATAGCCAATATTCCAGAAGTATTCACTTTATATAGAACTTATCCGGAACAGACAAGTATTAAGTATTTAGCAGAATCAGAAGAGGCAGCTGGGCGTATAAGATTAGAAATGGTAGAATATTTCATCTCATTAGTAAAAGAGGATAGTAAATATTATCCGGTTTTGATGAATCGCTTTCTGCCTGCTTTGGATGAATTAGGAGAAGAAGGTTTTTTTTCATCGAATACCTTGTTCCCTTTTATGCACGAATTAATATCGGGTTTACTGGAAAGAGGTGATATTGTGTTTAAGTAGTTGATAGATAGTGTGATGAGTGAGTATGATATCAGTCTGTTGGAATTAAGATAATTATATAAAATTGGATTTTATGGAACAGAGTAATGGATTTTTATTAAATCGGATTGTAAATTGCCTATGTTTAATCGTTTTTTCTTTTCTGCTATTCTCTTGTGGAAATAGAAAAGCGTCAGTGGAGGAGACTGCATGTGATAGTGTAGAGGTTCAAGCGGAAATCTCTTATCCTTTTTTAATCGATAAGTCGAATAAAAACGAACGTGAAATTGAGATTAACGATATAGCCAAAGTCTCCTATTTGAAATTAGGGACGGATACGAAGAGCCTTATCCCGCGTAAATGGGGTTTTTCCGGTATTTTCTTAACCGACAAAGATTTGTTTCTCTCTTTTGGAGAAAATATTTACAGATTCGGTTTGGACGGAACTTTCTTGAATAATATAGGAAAACGTGGAGCAGCTCCCTTCGAGTTTACCTTAGGTGGTATTTTCTCCGTAAATGAAGAGACGCAAGAGTTGTTTTTGTTAGATGTGGCGCAGCAAAGAATCTCGGTCTATACTTATGGAGGGAAGTATCTGAGAAGTGTAAAGTGTGAAGAAAGATTTGATCGCTTTTATGTTTTGAACGATTCTCTGGCTGTTTGTTCGACGAATGATATCACGAATGACATTCGGGCTTTTACGATTTCTTTGAGAGATGGAAAAGTTGGCCATGTCTTGTTGGAAAAGAGAGTACTGACGAATACCCAAAACTTGATGGTGAATATCGGAGCCTTTTCTAGGATCAATAAATTAGGAGACCGTATTTATTTATGTGTATCGACAAGTGATACCATATATGCTTATAATACAAAAAATAATATGGTGGATCCTATATACATCCAAAGTCCTTTGAAGACGGATGAGGATAAGGTGAAAACGGTCCCGTATCTGCAATTTGAATCCTCCCGGTTTGCCAGTGTATTGATTAATGATATTCCAATGTCAAATTTTACCTATTGGGTAGATAAAGAATCTGGGGAATGTTCAAGGGTAAAGATCCGTAACCGGGATCTGGATGATTATGTTCTGGCCTGGGGTACGAATCGGGATAATTTGGTATTTGATATTTTGGAAATGCCTGAATTGAAAAAGCGTTTGAAACAGGGCAAATTGTCAGGAGAACTAAAGTCTTTGGTTGAACAATCAGACGAAGAGGATAACCCTATCATTATGTTTGCTGAAATTAAAAACTAATATAACAAAATATGCTAATACCTAAAATTATACACCAAGTCTGGGAGGGTAAAGATGGGCCTCCTCCTAATTTTCTATTAGATGTGTCCCAAACATGGAAAGAACAACATCCTGATTGGATGTATATATTTTGGGATGGAGAGAAAATAAATTCTTTTATGTCCGCACATACCGAATATATGAAAGTCTATGAAGCTTACCGGTATGCTGTCCAGCGTTGGGATATGATTCGTTATTTGATATTGTATGAATATGGGGGAGTTTATGCGGATTTGGATTATGAATGTATAGAACCGTTGGATGGTTTGTTGGAGAATGAGTCTTGTTGTTTGGCATCCGACCCGGAAGAACATGCCCGTATATTCAATAAATCCCATATTGTGACCAACGCTTTTATGGCTGTAGAGGCCAAGCATCCTCTCTTTAAAGTAATATTGGAACATTTATTGTCGGATGATCCGGCTCAGTATGACATGAACGATAAGTTTAATTATGTACTGGAGACGACCGGTCCCTATATGTTGACCCGGGTATATGACAATTACGATTTCAAGGAAAAGGTCAGGTTATTACCAGCTTCTGTCATTTCGCCATTGACGAAAAATGAGGTAGCCCTTTGTATTAAAGGGTATATGTCGGATGAAGAATTGAAACGAAAGTTACAAGATGCTGTGGCAATCCACTATTTTTATGGTTCTTGGTATAGTTAATTATGGACGAAGAGTACAAGATCTTGATGAGTATAGTTGGTTTTGTAGCTTAATTGGGGGGATTTTTTAGAATGTTATTATCCTGAAAAACTATTATCAGTCTATTGATTAGCCATATAGATCAGGTCTTACATGCACTTGGACATAACCAATGTCTTCATGAATGTATTAATTTCTTTTGATCTTTTGAAAATAAAGTTCTATATTGCATTCTGTAAAACAGTTGTGTATGGCAAATAGACTTAAGCTAATACTAAATCTTCTGCTGCTGTTCTGTTTGGTAGCTTGTAGCAGAAATACAAATATCTCCCCTTTATTGAAAGAGGCAGAGGGATATATGAATGAAAGACCCGATAGTGCCTTATTACTTTTAGATAGTATAACACATCGGGAAGATATGTCAAAGGAGCAAAATGCTCTTTGGTGTTTGTTGTATACGCAAGCACAGGACAAGAATCGAATAGAACATACAGCCGATTCATTGATACAGATAGCCGTTAACTATTATGAAAAAACGGATCGGGAAGATCGGAAGATGCTGGCGTACTATTATTGTGGAAATGTATTCTATGATTTGAATGATGCCCTCCAAGCACAAGATTATTATTTGAAAGCGTATAAGGTTGGGAAAAATTTGGATGAACCTTATTGGTTGGGACGATTATGTGCCAATTTGGGTACGTTGTATATTTATCAGGAGCTCTATCAACCTGCCTTGGATTTTCAGAAAGAGGCTGCCGGTTATTTTCTACAGGATGAAGATACAGTCAGTTTATCTATGGCTCTTCGAAATATAGCTCGTATTTATGTGTGCGAGAATCAGTTGAATAGCGCGATCACTTATTATTCGAAAGCTTTGCCATATACTTCCGGTTCTCATGCACTTTATATATCCAATGAATTAGCAGATGCGTATGGTCGGGTTGGAGAGTACGGGAAAGGGGTATTTTATGCAAGGCAAGCTTCTGCATTGACACAAACAACCGATGATTCATGTTTGGTAAGTTTGACTTTAGGTGATCTGTTTCTTAAGCAAGGAATAATAGATTCGGCTTACCATTATTTGTCTTTTTGTCGTAGAAGTACAAATGTATATACGTTGAAAGATACATATCATTCACTCTCACAGTTGGAAAAATATAGGGGGAATTTGCAGACTTGCTTGTTCTTTCTGGAGCAATACGAAACTTTACGTGATTCGGTTGAAAAACAAACATATAAGGAGTCTTTGAGCCGACTGCAAAATATGTATGATTATCAGCATGTGGAAAAAGAAAAAGAGTCTTATAGGCAGGAAGCCGATCGCAAAACCAATTACTTGTATAGATTTTTGGGAATAACCTTTTTCTTTTTGTTGTTGGTGGTTTGTATTGTTTTTTATTTGTTTAAAGAAAAGAAGAAAAAAGAAGAACAGTTAAATCAGTCGTTGCGTCTTCAAGAGCAAAAATACAGGGATAGTCAGCAATATCTGGCTGAACGGAATGCAACAATAGCTGAATTGAGCCGAAAAGCGGAAGTTGCAGATGATTTGAAAATGCAGTTGGATATGATGTTGGAAGTTGTCAATAAGAAAATTGCAGGAGATACTTCCGGTTCGATAGGCTGTACTCAAACATTTTTTACATCCGACATCTATGAGGGGATCTGTAAGGAATGGAAAAAATTGGATTGCGAACAATGGCTTGAGATTGTTAAATGGATCGATCACGTGTTGTACCCTAATTTTACTTATAAAATAAAAATGGTGTATCCTAGTATTTCTGAGGTGGAGTTACAAGTTTGTTGTTTGACCAAATTGGACATTCCAGTGAGTCGTATAGCCGTTTTATTGTCTATGACCAGTCAAGCCGTCTCCCTTAATCGGAAACGACTGTATAAAAAATTAACTCAGCAAGAAGGAACAGCAAAGGATTTTGATAAGTGTATTTCCTCTTTGTGATTTGTGTATGTGGCTGATTATTAGGTGTGCTTTTGTTTGTTACATTCTCGTTACGTAAAAGCTTTGGTTGTTTGTGGTGTTGTTTTTACTTTTGACGGAAAACAATAAATTTTATCACCATGAAAAACTATCTGTTTTTTGTTTTAGTTATTTTAATGACGGGAATGTTCCCGCAAGTAGCATTAAGCGACAGTGTGCATGTAAAAGGAAGATGGGGGGATGATAGAATCCGAACAATTTTTCCCAAAGTACCAGAGGTATCCATAGACGAATCTGTTTTATCTATATATAGTGCAGATTCTTTATCTGATTTAACGATTACAGTGGTAGACGCCGAGGGGAAAGTTATCCTTGAAGAATGCATAACCATCTCTTCCGGAGAAACCGTTCATTTTACGTTGAGTGAGATAACCGGAACGTATCAGGTTCGTTTAAATCATGAATACGGTTATTTGGTGGGAGATTTTGCTATGTAGTGGAACACATTAGAGAATATGCCACAAAATGCATCCAATCTGAAGCCGACTTTTATCATTATGATGCAGGGACGTTTGGGAAACCTAATGTTTGACTATGCGTTATTGTTGAGTATGCGATCAAAGTATCCGGAGCATGAAGGGTTCTTGTATAGGGACAAAGATGCTCCGGGTAAAACGGGTTATTTTTACGAATTGGAGAATATTTTTAATATCCCTGCCTCTGATTTTGCATCGGAAGAGTTAATGACTCATATAAAATCTTTGCCTCCATCTTTGATACAGTATGTGTGGGAGAAAGATTTTGCATGTAGACCTTCTATTTCATTAGATGGTTTTTTAGTTACGATTTGTATAGGATATTGGCAGACTGAAACTTCTTTTGATAATGTTAAACCTAAAGTTCGAAAAGCATTTTCCTTTAACAGCAATCTGTTAAACGGGCCAACCAGGCAGTTAGCAGAAAAATTGAAATTGCAGAAAGCTATTGCTCTTCATGTCCGGCGTGGTGATTATCTGGACTCATCTCATGCAGATATGTTTATCAATATTTGTACGGTCGATTATTATAGGGAGGCTTTAATTATGATCCGCAACCATGCAGGTAATAATTTACCTCTTTATTGTTTTAGTGATGATCCTGATTGGGTGAAATCGAATTTGCATTTGGAGAATTGCGTTGTTGTCGACTGGAATCACGGAGACGATAGTTGGCAAGATATGTATTTAATGTCTTTGTGCCGTCATAATATTATAGCCAATAGTACATTTAGCTGGTGGGGGGCTTGGTTAAATGGGAGTAGAGATAAAATAGTTATAGCACCTTATCGCTGTTTTAATACAATGCTCACTCCGGAAATCCATCCGGATGAATGGATTACCATATATCCGAAAGGCTATGTAAAGAATGATTTTGTTTCGAGTTTGGAGAAAAATAAGATATCGATAGAGCAAAACGGACTTTTTTATGGGAAAATGGGGGTTGTTGTTTTCTTGTTCCATTATGCATTTATTCGTCAGGATGGATTTTATGAAAATATAGCAATAAACCTGATCTCGGAGATTTTTTCTCAGGTGAATTTACAGACATCTATAGACTATGCGAATGGATTATCCGGTATAGGTAACGCTATAGAATATTTGTATCAAAATGACTTCATTAGTGGAGACATCAATGAGATACTCTGTGATTTTGATTTATTGTTTGATGATATTCTGGCGCAGGAACATAATGGGGTTGATTGGGAAAGTAATCTTTTAGGGTTGGTACGTTATTATCGGTTTCGCTTATCGGGAAAATATATTGATCCGAAAAATGAACGGACAAAAAAGAATAAATTGAATTTGTTTTATTTGCTGAATTTGTTGAAAAATAAGCGGCTGGCCTCTTTGCTTAATAATGAAGATATTATATCTGAATTATATGAATTATCATTTCTGAAGCTATATCCCCTGCAAGTAAATAAATTATTGGGTTATTACTTATTCTTTTCAGAATATGCGGGAGATGCTTTGATGCAAAAGGCTGCTAAGATCAATCAGGAACGATACTCTGCAATAAAATTAGGAGAAACACCAGGCTTGATGGGAATGGCAGGGAAGGAACTTATGAGGTTGTCGCCTGAGTCAAAAGTTAGTTGGATAAAACTTTTATAATAATGTAAACTTATAAATACCATGATCGATATATCCGTCATAATGCCTGTCTTTAACGAAGAGAAATATCTTCATGAAGCAATTGATAGTATACTGCATCAGACCTTTGGTCGTTTTGAGTTTATTATTATAGATGATGCCTCTACTGATAATTCATTGGCTATTATTCAATCTTATGCAGATGAACGTATTGTTCTGATTTGTAATGAGTATAATATGGGAAACTATCCTTCCCGTAATAAAGGATTGGAAATCGCTGTTGGGAAATATATTTGTGTCATGGATGCAGATGATGTAGCTTATCTCCAAAGGTTTGAACTCCAATATAAGTATCTGGAAACTCATCCGGATATTTTGGGAATAGGAACAAATTTTGTTTTCTCGAAGCCGGAAATGAAAAGGCCTTTACCTTCTTCACATGAACAATTGATGATCGATTTGCTTCAGAATAATACTTTTTTGCACTCTTCATTGATGATAAGGACTAATGTGATGAGAAAGTGTGACGGATATGATGAAAAATATGTCTATTCTTCAGATTATGATCTTATGTCACGGCTGGCATTATCGGGGAAGGTAGAAAATTTGCCGGATATATTGATGATGTGCCGTTGGCATGCGTCTCAGATTTCCCAGTTGCATAGAGATGAACAGAAAGCATATGCGTATGATGTACGCCGTAAATATCAGATTGAGTTTATAAACCGATATAAGAACACTAATCAGCAAATGCCGGACGAGTGGACTGTCGGTATTCCGGAGATTGGGCGAATTATAGCATTGTATACTTATGCGAGTCATACCGGAGATGTAATTTACGAAAAACAAGCCGATGAGTTATTAGAGCAATTATTGGAAAATGATGTGGAAATCGTTCCATCTTTAGGGCAGGAATGTAGTTATTGTAGCTTGGGATGTGGTCTTATATATATTTTGCGTAACAAATTTGCTAAAGGTGAAGAAAATGAGATATTGACGGAATTGGATACGCGTTTGTCAACTCTTAGTATAAATTGGAATGAAGAACAAAAAGATTCTTTGTATGGTTGGATACATTATTTGACACTTCGGGTAGATGTTCAGGAAGAGAGTACGGTCACTCTGGTTAATAAACAAAACTTAATCCAGTTTCTGGATCGTCTGGAAGAGATTGAAATAATAGATGACAGTTTATTGAAAGATCTTCGGAGAATAGATGCTCTGGGTATCTTTCCGGAGAGGACAAAATGCTTATTGGGGGAGAAAGAAATTACCTGTATAAACTGTAATGAAATAGATGAATCGTTAGATGATATTGTTACGTTCGTAATTCCGGTCCGCATCGATTCTTCCGAACGGAAGGAAAACCTTGATGTGGTTTTAGATCAGTTATCAAAACGTAAGCAGAGTAAAATAATAGTACTGGAAGCCGATAAGGATTCCAAATATAAAGTGCCTGGAAATTACCCGAATGTGACATATCGCTTTGTGAAAGATGATAACCCCATTTTTTACCGGACGAAATACCTGAATGAATTATTGCGTGAAGCTGATACAACGATTGTCGGTATATGGGATACTGATGTAATAGTACCGGATGATCAAATAGATTCTTCTATAGCCGATATTCGGAATAGGAAAGCGGTGATGAGTTTCCCTTATGACGGACGTTTCAATTTATGTTCAATGGAGGACAGTTTTGTTTTTCGCGACAACCGTTTGATCGAATTTCTGAAAGGAAAAGAGCATTCTGATTGTTTTATTCATTCTGTTGGTGGTGCTTTTCTTGTACATAAAGATAATTACCTGGAGGCAGGAGGGGAAAATGAACATTTTTATGGTTGGGGAATGGAGGATCTGGAACGTGTAAAGCGGATGGAGATATTAGGATTGCCGGTTTCGCGTGTAACTGGAGCTTTATATCATTTGTTTCATTATCGCTATGAAAATTCACGTTTTTATAGTTCAAGACTAGAAAAAGAGAGCCGTGAAGAATTTCTCAAAGTCTGTGGCATGTATAAAGATCAATTGAAACATTATATACAAACATGGAAAGATGTAGCTCTGAAATATGAAAATAGAGTTTATCTGCCATCGGATATGCATGCCAGGACTCCTTTTCTGGCTAATTATTTTTGCTTGATGGAAAGCTATCATATGGCTTTTGTGATAATAGCGAAAAATGCATCGTCACATTTGAGAAATGTACTTGCATCATCTCTTTATGGTTTTTATCCTAATCAGGGTGGCGCTCATAGCCTGGTTGGCTATGAAGATGCGAGTCCCTATTTATGTCCGGTTTCAAAGATGCAGGAAAAAGAGGAAGAGTCTGGTAAAATGATAAAATTTGCTGTTTGGAGAGATCCTGTTGAACGATTGGTCTCTTGCTACAAACACTTTTGTCTCGAGAAAGCGAATCGTTTTTATTTTCGGTATTTGGCTCTGTATGAAGATAATTCATTTGATCGTTTTATGGAGTTTGTCCGGTTTGAACTGGGTAAAAGTAATCCTGTTTATCAGGACGAACATATCCGTAGGCAATCGGATTACTATCGTCTGGAAGATGTGGATTATATCGTTCCGATCCATAAATTGAATCAGTTTCTGGAAGAACTGGGTGTGCCTGTTTTGAAAAAATCTGCGAATGAAACTTCTGTGGAGTTTCAATTAACAGATCAGAATCGTATAGAGGAAATAAAAGAATTGTATAAAACTGATTACGAAATAAAGTTAACGTATTAGTTTGATTACATGTATTTCCTAATAGTAAATAATCAAAATGTATATAAATGGAATGTGAGAAAAATATAAATGCTTATGATTGATGAAATAGAAATGTTGGATGAAGCCTGTTTTGAAGGAAATCTTTATTCTGTTCCAGTTAGTTATCACGCTTATTTACAGCGTTGTTATGGAGATTATATAGAGTCGCCTCCTGAGAAGGAACGAAAATATCCATTAGTTGATATTTTTATTCCATGTAATCATCAAGAAAGTCAGCGATGGAAAGAAATAAGCGATTAATAATAATGAATAATATATGACAATGAATATACTCGATTTTAAAGAGGATTTCTTTATTTACTCCAATAAAGGAAATCTATCAAAAGCTTCTTATGAGGATTTATTAGTAGTGGAATGTGATAAGCCATTTATCTGTTTTTATTTGAAAGAGAGAAAATTCCTTGTGCAATGTTCTTTAGAATCTGTTGCTAAATCATTAAAAGAATATTTTATTCAGGTAAATAGGCAAGTGATTGTAAACATGAAGCATGTTGATCGTATTATTTATCAACAGACATCATATTGGGTTATGATGAAGAATGGTGTTCAATATAAGATAAGCGAACGGCGAGAGAAGATAGTTCGTGATGCTTTTCGTTTGTAGACCTAATATGGGCAAAAATGGTGGTAGATAATTTGTATCTCTGAAATAAATAACCATTTATGTATCTAATTCCCTTGAAATATCCTCAAGGATAGTGCGCTCAGGATGATAAATCATGCGTTTAGGAGTTAAGATTGAAATTAATTTGATAAATCAAAGGTGAATGATTACTATTGTAATTAATATAAACTTAAATTTAAAAGATATGAAGAAATTAGGTAAAATCAAATTGAATCAATTCAGTAAAGATGAATTAGAACGGCGTAAAATGAATGCGTTAAAAGGGGGATGTGGATGCATTGGCAGATGCGGATGTGTTGGAGATATAGATGCTTGTCAAAAGGGGCAGGACGAAGTTGCTTCAAGGAACGAACATTATTAATTGTTTTATTTGGATTTACCTGCAATCAATTAAATCATTTGTTGCAGGTAAAATCTCCATTTATGATGCATTAATACTATTATTTATTATTATTT